>URQH01000015.1 GCA_900549955.1 uncultured Eubacteriales bacterium
GGCTGCGCTTCGCAATCCGCGAGGGCGGCCGCACGGTGGGCTCGGGCGTCGTGTCGAGCATCATCGAGTAAAGCCAACGAAAACGACAAGGAGTGCTGCCTTCCGGCAGCACTCCTGCTTTTTGTCTCTTACTTTTCTTTCTGGAAAGAAAAGTAAGCAAAGGAAAGTCGCGAACGGTCGCAGGCAATTTTCCGTTTTCCGCACCGCTTCCTCTGGGGCGGGAGTTCTTTTTTCTGTTCTTTTTCTTTCTGGAAAGAAAAAGAACAGAAAAGAAAGTCGCGAACGGTCTGATAAACAAAGGCATTTCCGGCAAGGCTTCCTCTGTCACGCCGGTATCGCGACTTTTTCGCTGCTTCTTTTCTTTTTCCAGAAAAAGAAAAGTAGAGAGAAAAAAGGATAAAAAGGAACAGCGTGTCATTCGATGTCGAGCTCGGGCGGGATGTCGAGCTCATCGGAGACATATTTCCCGTTTTTCTTGCGCTGCCGGACGCACTCAGTGAGCAGGTATTCGATCTGTCCGTTCACAGAGCGGAAGTCGTCCTCGGCCCAGGCGGCGATGGCCTGATAGAGTTTGGGCGACAGGCGCAGCGGGATTTGTTTTTTTTGTTGCTCAGCCATGGGAATCAGTACAGGCTGCCGGCGTTGACGATCGGCTGCGCGTCATGATTGCCGCAGAGCACGACGAGCAGGTTCGACACCATGGCCGCCTTGCGTTCCTCATCGAGCGTGACGAGCTGGTTTTCGTTCAGGCGTTCGAGTGCCATTTCCACCATGCCGACGGCGCCGTCGACGATCATCTTGCGCGCGTCGATGATGGCGGACGCCTGCTGGCGCTGCAGCATGACGGCGGCAATCTCCGGCGCATAGGCGAGGTAGGTGATGCGTGCTTCGAGGATCTCGAGCCCGGCTTCGGCGACTTTTTTCTGGATCTCGTCGCGGATGCGCGCGGCGACGATCTCGCTCGAGCCGCGCAGGCTGCCCTCGTCGGCAATGCCGTCGCCGGTGGTGTCCACGTTGGGCGCGACGTCGTACGGGTAAATGCGCACAATGTTGCGCACAGCGGCGTCGCACTGGAGCGAGAGGTATTCTTTGTAGTTGTCCACGTGGAAGACGGCCTTGGCCGTGTCTACGACGCGCCACATGACCGCAATGCCGATCTCCACCGGGTTGCCCAGGCAGTCGTTGATCTTCTGCCGGCTGTTGTTGAGCGTCATGATCTTGAGCGACAGCCGCTTGTTGACCATGTTTGCCGTAGTTTGCGAGTTACCGCCGGTGGCGGCGACCACAATGGAGCGTGCCTTGCCGGCGTCCACGTCCCCGCTCTGGCCGAGCTTGGTCTTTGCAGCGGGATTCACGCTCACGCAGAACGGGTTCACAAAATAGAAGCCCTCTCCCTTGAGCGTGCCGATATAGCGGCCAAACAGCGTGAGTACCAGCGCTTCCTGCGGCCCGAGCACCTTCAGTCCCGGGAAGGGGAGCCACCCGATGCACAGCCAGACGAGCGACAAGACAAACAGCGGCGTGACCACCCCCCGTTCGGCCTCGATGCCGCCCGCGATAGCGCCCGCGATGGCGGCCAGATAGAGACCCAGCGCGACGATCAGCACCGGCATGCCGTGCCTGCGGTTTGTCAACACTTTTTCTTCCATCGTTCCATCCTCCTGAATTGATATGAAAATGATATCATAAAGATATTTGCGTGTCAAGCCTCCAGCACAAAATTTCTCTGCCTGCGCGGCGGTTGCCCGCTGGCGGGCCTGGACTGCCTGCGTTTGGCCGTATGCGCGACTGCCTGCCGGCTGCCCGGCGCCTGCACTGCCTGCCGGCTGTCCCTCCAAAGCTGCGCCACGCGTTGCGCGCGGCGCGCGCCGCAAAAGGCGGGCGCGCCGTCCTTGCCGTGCGCGGGGGTTTGTGCTATACTTACGGCATGAAGCGTGACAGCGGACATTTGAAGGAAGAGCTGATTCTCGCGGGTATCCGGGAGATCGAAGCGCACGGCGTGCGGGGGTTTTCGCTGCGCCGCGTGGCCAAGTCCTGCGACGTGTCCTGCGCCGCGCCCTACAAGCATTTTACCGATCTCAACGATTTTTTCCTCGCCATCGTGCGCTACATCAACCAGCAGTGGTACCGGCGGCAGGACGAGATCGTCGCCGCGTATCCGGACGATCCGCGCCGGCAGCTCACGGAGATCAGCGTCGCCTATATCGATTTTCTGATGGACAACCCGCACTTCCGCTCGATCATCATGTTGCGGGAGGACGATGTCAGCGCGGCGCTGCTGCACGAAAAGTCCGCGCTGAGCCTCGGCACGGCGCGCTGCATCCGGGCGTATTGCAGGCGCGTGGGCATGCCGCGCGACGTGGAAGTGCGCAAGACCTTTGTCATCCGCTCGATCATCTATGGCGCTGCGCTCATGTTCGACAATGGCCAGCTGCCCTATACTGAGGAAAACAAGCGTCTGGTCTGGTACCTGATCGACCGGGAGTTCGACCTGCCGTGACCGGCGGGGGACGTACCGGCATGAAGACGTGAAAAAACGGCGGGCAGACCGCCGTTTTTGCATTGTGAGGGCGTGGGGCGCTGGCGCTGCTTCAGGCGGCGGGTTTTTCGCGCGGCAGGATCAGGTTCAGCAGCACGGCCATGATGGTGGCGATGACCACCGGCGACTTGCCAAAGATCATCGCCACGGCCTCCGGGAACTGGCTGAGCGCGGCGGAGGACTGCGAAATGCCCACGCCCAGCGCCGCGGACAGGCCCACGATGGTTGTGTTGCGCACGTTGAGCGTTTCGGAGGCGATGAGCTTCATGCCGGTCATGGCGATGGTGGAAAACACGGTGATCGTGGCGCCGCCGAGCACGCACTGCGGAATGGTGGTGAGAATGGCGGCAAACTTGGGGGAAATGCCGGCGAGCAGCAGGAACGCGCCCGTGAGCGCGAACACGGCGCGGTTGACGACCTTGTTCGTGGTCACGATGCCGACGTTTTGGGAGTAGGTGGCGGTGGGCAGCCCGCCGAAGAGGGCGGAGAGCATGTTGGTCGCGCCGTAGCAGAGGATGCCGCCCTGCAGCTCCCGCGTGGTGGGCTCGCGGTTCAGGCCGCCGACGGTGGTGGCTGTAAAGTCGCCGATGGCCTGGATGGAGTTGATCGCAAACAGCAGCCCGAGCGCGATGCACGAAGCCGGCTCAAACGTGACGCCAAAGGGCAGGAACCGCGGCAGCGCGAACCAGGCGGCGTCGGCCACGTTGGCAAACTGCACCATGCCGAAGGCGAGTGCGACGAGATAGCCGGCCAGCATGCCCAGCAGGATGGACGCGAGTTTGCACAGTCCCTTTCCAAAGTAGTTGAGCGCCACGACCGCCGCAAGCGTCAGCCCGGCGATGAGCCAGTTTTGCCACGAGCCGTAGACGAGCGCCTCCGTCAGGCCGCTCAGCTCCACCACCTGCGCGTAGGTGTTGCTTGCGCCGCCGGCCATGTAGTTGATGGCCGTGGGGTAGAGCGACAGGCCGATCGTAAAGACCACCGTGCCGGTAATGACCGGCGGGAACAGCACCCGGATTTGCCTGATGAACACGCCGACGAGGATGGCGACCAGGCCGCCGACCAGCATGGCGCCCGCGATGGCGGCAATGCCGCCGCCGGCGGCGGCGACCGCCTGCATACTGGGGACGTAGGCAAAGCTGACGCCCATGATGACCGGCAGCCCCGAGCCGAACCGGCCCGCAATGGGATAGAGCTGCAACAGCGTGGACACCGCGGACATGACGAGCGAGGCCTGGATCAGGAACACCTGGTCGCCCGGCGGGAGCCCGGCCACGTTGGCGATGAGGATGGCGGGCGTGACGCAGCCGACGATCATGGCGACCAGGTGCTGCAGCGCCAGCGATATGGCCGGGCCTGCGGGGGGGAGGCCATTGAGCTGGAACAGGACTTCGGGGCGCGGCGTCTTGGTATGCACGGGACGGGACCTCCTGTTTCAGTATTTTGGATAACGAAAGCGGAAGCTCTGAGGCGTGTTACCAGTATGATATCACAATGGCACACAAAAGCAAACGGCGATTTTTCCCCGCCCGACGGCCGATTTTGGGCTGCCGCGCCGTTGACAAATCCCGCGCAATCGCATACAATGGGGATGTTAACGGTGTTAACATACTTGTCTGTTTCAGGGGGCGCTATGAGTCAATACATCATCATGACGGATTCTTCCTGCGACCTGCCGGCGCAGCTTGCGGCGGAACTGGAGCTGGAAGTGCTGCCGCTGTCAGTGCTGATCGACGGCAAGAGCTATGTGAACTATCTCGACGAGCGCGACATTTCGTTTGCGGACTGCTATGCGGCGCTGCGTGCGGGCAAGAGCGCGACGACCTCGGCGGTCAACGTGGAGGCGTTTGTGGAGGCGATGGAGCGGCATTTGCAGGCGGGCGAGGACATCCTGTATCTCGGGTTTTCCTCCGCGCTCAGCGGCACGTACAATGCAGGCGCCGTCGCGGCGCAGCAGCTGGCCGAAAAGTACCCGGAGCGCAAGCTGTACGCGGTCGACACGTTGAGCGCGTCGATGGGGCAGGGGCTGCTGGTCTATCTGACCGTGCAGCAGAAGCGGGCCGGCGCGACCATTGAGGAGGCGCGCGACTATGCCGAGGCGCAGAAGCTCCACCTGTGCCACTGGTTCACGGTGGACGATTTAAACCATCTGCACCGGGGCGGCCGCGTGTCGGCGACGTCGGCGGTGCTGGGCACGGTGCTGAACATCAAGCCCGTCCTGCATATGGACGACGAGGGCCGGCTCATCTTCATGGAGAAGGTGCGCGGGCGCCGCAACTCCATCAAGCGCATGCTGGAGAAGATGCGGGAAACGGCGATTGAGCCGGAAAAGCAGATCGTGTTCATGTCACACGGCGACTGCATCGAGGACGCGGAATACCTGGCCGGCCGCATCCGCGAGGAGTGGAACGTGCAGGACGTGGTCATCAACTATGTCGGGCCGGTCATCGGCGCCCATTCCGGGCCGGGCACGCTGGCGCTGTTCTTCCTGGGGACGCACCGCTGATGGAGCAGACGGCGCGGACGCCCTACCGCATCATTGGGGACAGCTGCTGCGATTACACCACCGAACCCGGCGCGCTGGACTTCCTCACGCGCGTGCCGCTGACCATCCAGGTGGGCGAGGAGACCTTTGTGGACGACGAGACGCTGGATTGCTGCGGCGTGCTGCTGGACCGGATGCGCGCCTGCCCGGAGGCGCCGCACTCCGCCTGCCCGTCGCCGGAACAGTTCGCTGCGCTCTGCGCGGAGCGGGAGGGGGATGTGTACATCGTCACGCTGTCCTCGCATCTGAGCGGCACCTACAACAGCGCCTGCCTGGGCGCGCAGCTGGCGCGCGACGCCGGCTGCGGCAACCGCATCCACGTGTTCGATTCCAGGAGCGCCGCCGCGGGCGAGATCGCCGTGTGCCTGAAGCTCCGCACGCTGGCGGAACAGGGGTTGCCGTTTGCGCAGGTCGTGGAGGAGACGGAGGCGTTTATCGACGGCATGACGACGCTGTTCGTGCTGGAAACGCTCGACGTGTTCCGCAAGAACGGGCGGCTCAACCACCTGCAGGCGCTCGCGGTGGGGGCGCTGAAGATCAAGCTCGTCATGGGCGGCGAGCAGGGCCAGATCGCCATGCGCGCCAAGGCGCTCACCACGCCGCGCGCGATTCAGAAGATGATCGAGCTCGTGCGGCAGATCTGCGAAACGGTCCATGCGGCGGAGCGGACGCTGGTCATCACGCATATCAACTGCCGTACGCGCGCGGAGGACATCCGCGACCGCGTGCTGGCGGCCTGCCCGTTCCAGCGGGCGATGGTCTGCGAGGGCGGCGGCATCAGCACGATGTATGGCAACGACGGCGGCATCATCGTCGCGTTTTGAGCGGTTGCCGCTGGCAAATGCCGGTGAACTCTGATACACTGTCCGGGACGGCGCCGATGCGCCGTCCCGATTGCCATTTTGGGGAGAGGGGGCGAGCGCATGGCGCATACGCTGGCGGCGGGCGCCGGGCCGCTGTTTGCCGGCTGGGACGAGGCGCTGATCTGGGCCTGCCTGGACGGCTGCATGGGCGAGGCGGCGACGGACGGCCGGCAGCCGCCGCGTGCCGCGCGGATCACGACCGGCGACTTCAGCTTTTTTGCGGGCGAACCGGACGACGGGCTGATCGCGTCGGCCTCCGCGGCGATCCTCGTGCCGCGGGACGCCGCGTGGGCGCGGGCGATCGGCCGCGTGCTGGGCGACGGGGCGGAGCGCGGCGTGCGCTATGCGATTTGCAAGGAGCCGGCGGCGTTCGACCGTGCGCGCCTCGCCCGCCTTGCCGCTTCGCTCGATGGCGCCTACCGGCTCGCGCCCATGGATGCGCGGCTCGCGGCGCTTGCGCTGTCGCAGCCCTGGTCTCGGGACTTCTGCGCGCTCTTTGACGGCCCGGCGGACTATGCGCGCCGCGGGATCGGCGTGGCGGCGCTGCGGGGGGAGGAGCTGGTCGCGGGCGCGTCCTCCTATGCCGTGTACGGCCGGGCGCGCGGCGCGGAGGGCGGCGCGCGCCGACGCGGCATCGAGATCCAGATCGACACGCGAGAGGATCACCGGCGCCGGGGGCTGGCCACGGCCTGCGGCGCGGCGCTCATACTCGCGTGCCTGGCGCGCGGCCTGTATCCGAGCTGGGACGCGCACGACCTGCGGTCGGTCGCGCTGGCCGAAAAACTGGGCTATCGCCGAAAGGGGCCGTATCCGGTCTACCGTCGCCGGGATTGAGGCGCGCTTGCCGCGCTTTATCGGGATTCTTTCACATCCTTTTCGCTTTTTACGGGGGAAAAGTGGGTGGCGGAGCGGCCGTGCATATGCTATACTGTATGCTTAGGAACGTTTGCAGATAGGAGTAGAGTATGGGATTCATCGACACCCTGTTTGGAAATACGAGCGAGAGCCGGCTCAAGAAACTCCGGCCCTACGTCGAGCGGATCAACGCGCTGGAGCCGGCGATGCAGGCGATGAGCGACGCGGAGCTGCGCGCGCAGACGGAGCGGTTCCGGGCGCGCCTGGCCGCCGGCGAGACGCTGGACGACCTGATGTGCGAGGCGTTTGCCACCGTGCGAGAGGCGGCGGTGCGCACCGTGCAGATGCGCCATTTTGACGTGCAGCTGCTCGGCGGCATGGTGCTGCACCAGGGCCGCATTGCGGAGATGAAGACGGGCGAGGGCAAGACGCTCGTGGCCACGCTCCCGGCCTATCTGAACGCGCTCAATGGCAAGGGCGTGCACATCGTCACCGTCAACGACTATCTGGCCCGCCGCGACGCGCAGTGGATGGGCAAGATCCACCGGTTCCTGGGGCTGAGCGTCGGCTGCATCGTCCACGGGCTCACGGCGGACGAGCGCCGCGCCGCCTATGCGTGCGACATCACCTACGGCACGAACAACGAGTTCGGCTTCGACTATCTGCGGGACAACATGGTCGTCTACCGCGAACAGATGGTGCAGCGCGACCTGGTCTACGCGATCATCGACGAGGTGGACTCCATCCTCATCGACGAGGCGCGCACGCCGCTCATCATCAGCGGCGCCGGGCAGGAGTCGAGCGAGATGTACCAGACGGCCGACCGCTTTGTGCGCAAGCTCACGCGCGGCGCCAACCTCGTGGACCAGAGCCGCAGCGACCAGCTGATGGGCGAGGTGCAGCAGGAGGACGGCGACTACCAGTGCGACATCAAGCGCCGCACCGTGCAGCTCACCGCCGCCGGCATCGAGAAGGCGGAGAAGTTTTTCGGCCTCACGAGCCTGGCCGACCCGGACAACGCGGAGCTGAACCACCACATCCTGCAGGCGCTGCGCGCGCACGCGCTGTACCAGCGGGACAAGGACTACGTCGTGCAGGACGGGCAGGTCATCATCGTGGACGAGTTCACCGGCCGTCTCATGATCGGCCGCCGGTTCAACGAGGGGTTGCACCAGGCGCTCGAGGCCAAGGAGGGCGTAAAGGTCGAGCGGGAGAACAAGACGCTGGCCACGATCACGTTCCAGAACTATTTCCGCATGTTCAAAAAGCTCGCGGGCATGACCGGTACGGCCAAGACCGAAGAGTCGGAATTCGTGGGCATCTACGACATCGACGTCGTCGAGATCCCGACGAACCGCCCGCTCATCCGCCGCGATGAAAACGACGTGGTGTATGCGACCGAGGCCGGCAAGTACCGCGCCGTTGTGGAGGAGATCGAGCGCGTGCACAAGACCGGGCAGCCGCTGCTCGTGGGCACCATCTCCGTGGAGCGCAGCGAATACCTGAGCGGCCTGCTCAAGCGCCGCGGCATCCCGCACGAGGTGCTCAACGCCAAGTACCACGCCAAGGAGGCGGAGATCGTCGCGCAGGCCGGCAAGCTCGGCCAGGTGACGATCGCCACGAACATGGCCGGCCGCGGCACGGACATCCTGCTCGGCGGCAACCCGGACTTCCTGGCCCGCCGCGCGCTGCGGCAGGAGGGGCTGGAGGACAGCCTCATTGAAGAGGCGACGGGCCATGCGGAGACGCAGGACGAGGCCATCCTCGACGCGCGCCGCCGGTATCACGAGCTGTACGAGGGGTTCCGCGCCGTCACGGAGCGCGAGCACGAGCAGGTCGTGGCGCTGGGCGGGCTGCGCATCCTCGGCACGGAGCGGCACGAGAGCCGCCGCATCGACAACCAGCTGCGCGGCCGCGCCGGCCGCCAGGGCGACCCCGGCAGCACGCGCTTTTACGTGTCGCTCGAGGACGAGCTCATGCGCCGCTTTGGCGCGGACCGCGTGTCGGGCATGATGGAGCGGCTGAGCCCGGACGACGACGTGCCCATCGAGTCCAAGCTCATCACCCGGCAGATCGAGAACGCGCAGAAGCGCGTGGAGCTGCAGAACTTTGAAACCCGCAAAAACGTGCTGCGCTATGACGACGTCATGAACAAGCAGCGCGAGATCATCTATGGCCAGCGCCGCCGCGTGCTGCTGGGCGAGGACCTGCGCGAGAGCATCCTCGAGATGCTGCACACGACGGCGGAGAGCATCGTGGACGAGTACTGCAACGCGCACGCACCAAAGGACCACTGGGACTTCGGCGCGATGACGGACCAGATCTCGGACCTGTGCGCGGAGCCGCGCGCGCCGTTTGTGCGGCTGGAGGACGTGCCCGGCGGCGACGCGCTCAAGGCGCGCGTGCTGGAGCACGTGGACGCGGCCTATGCGCTTAAGGAGGCGGAGGTCGCCGCGGCGGGCGCGGACATGCGTGAGATCGAGCGTGTGGTGCTGCTGCGCACGGTGGACGCGCACTGGATGGATCACATCGACGCGATGGACCAGCTCAAGCAGGGCATCGGCCTGCGCGCCTATGGGCAGAAGGATCCGGTCAACGCCTACACCACCGAAGGGTTTGATATGTTCGACGCGATGGTCAACGCCATCCGCGAGCAGACGGTGCGCACGTTGCTGCGCGTGTCGGTGCGCAAGGCGCCCATGGAGCGCGTGCAGCTGGCCAAACCGTCCGAAACGCCGTCCGAGGAGGGCAACCGCCCGGCGCGCCGCGATTCGCGCGCACAGATCGGGCGCAATTCGCCGTGCCCATGCGGCAGCGGCAAGAAGTACAAGAACTGCTGCGGCAGGGAGTGAACGCGCGGATGTGACAAGCCGCGCACAGGGACAGATGGGAGAAAGGAACCGCAGAATATGATACCGCTTGACGAATACAAGATGCAGTTGGGCCAGGCGCAGGAAAAGCTCCGCGAGGCGGGCGCGTCCATCGACCCGGCAGCCCTCAGAGAAGAGCTCAAGACGCTGGAAGCGCAGATGGGCGAGCCGGATTTCTGGAACGACGTGGACGCCGCCAACAAGGTCAATCAGCGTGCCAAGACGCTCCAGGGCAAGCTGCACCGGTATGAAAAACTGGTTGCGCAGGGCGAGGACCTGGAGACGCTTCTCGAAATGGCCGAGGAGGATGACGACGAGAGCCTGGCGGGCGAGCTGCGCGCCGAAATGGTGTCGTTTGTGCAGGAGGTGGAGGCGCTCGAGCTGGAGCTGTTGCTCAAGGGCCCGTATGACGCTTCCAACGCCGTGCTTTCGCTCCACGCCGGCGCGGGCGGCACCGAGGCGCAGGACTGGACGGAGATGCTCTACCGCATGTACACGCGTTACTGCGAGAACCGCGGCTGGAAGGTGCGCGAGCTCGACCTGCTCGACGGAGACGACGCGGGCATCAAATCCGTCACGTTCGAGGTCGACGGGGAGAACGCCTATGGCTACCTGAAGGCGGAAAAGGGCGTCCACCGGCTCGTGCGCATCTCACCGTTCGACGCGTCCGGGCGGCGGCACACGTCGTTTGCGTCGCTGGACGTCACGCCGATTTTCGACGACGACGCGGGCGACATCAAGATCGACCCGGACGACCTGCGTGTAGACACCTATCGGTCGAGCGGCGCGGGCGGGCAGCACGTGAACAAGACGTCGTCCGCCATCCGCATCACGCATTTGCCGACCGGCATCGTGGTGCAGTGCCAGAACGAGCGCAGCCAGATCCAGAACCGCGAGACGGCCATGCGCATGCTGCGCGGCAAGCTGCTGGAGCTGCAGGAGCGCGAGCGCGAGGCGCAGATGGCCGAGATCAAGGGCGAGATGAAGAAGATCGAGTGGGGTAGCCAGATCCGCAGCTACGTGTTCCAGCCGTACACGCTCGTCAAGGACCACCGTACCGGCGTGGAAAACGGCAACATCCAGGCCGTCATGGACGGGGACCTCGACGCATTCATCAGCGCGTATCTCGTGCAGTCCTGAAGGAGGGGCATCCCATGCGGTTTGACTATGAACTCGTCGGCAAGATCGGCTCCATGGCGCTGATCCGCAAGGCCGACAACGACATCGACTACAACATCTTTGCACGGCTCGGCAGCGAGCTGCGGCCCGGCATGATCTGGGTGTCGAGCGGCGCGGTGGAGATCGGCCGGCTGGACTACCTGCGCCGGACCGGCCGCGAGCTGCTGGGCGACGTGGAGGAGGTCAAGGCGGATTATGCCGCGCAGGGACAGGCCATCCTGATGGCCGAATACCGCCGGTACATCCGGCCGGAGTATTCCGTGAGGCAGCTGCTCGTGGAGCACACGCACTTCAACGACGCAGAGCGCAGCGGCCACATCCGCTCGTTCCTGCTGCGTTGCGCCACGCAGAACGCCATCCCGATCGTCAACTACAACGACTCGGTCAGCGTGGAGGAGGTGCGCAAGATGGAGCTTGCGCACGCGCGCGCCCAGGGCGCGCACGCCGTAGAATGCGTGGACAACGACGAGACCGCCGCTGTCATTTGCACGCTCGTGCACGCGCGTTTCCTGGTGTTGCTCACGAGCGTGGACGGCATCTATCGCGACCCGGCCGACCCTTCTACGCTCGTGGCCGCGGTCGAGGGCAAGGATGCGGACGAAGTGCTCAGCGGCCTAAAGCAGCTGCAAAAGAGCTGCGTGGGCGCGAGCCGCGCCGGCGCCAATGGCGCGCGCGCCAAGCTGGACTTCATCCAGGAGCCTATCCGCGAGGGCACCACGGTCATCATCGCCAACGCGCGCAACCGGCTCTCAGACGTGTTGGCGGGCACGTGCCCCCGCACGATCTTCCGCGTCCGGTAACCGGAGACGCCCCCGGTTTGTCCGATCACGCCCGCCTCCGGCGGGCGTTTTGCGTGGCCGTATGGCGTGACGGGTACGCGGCGTTTTCCCCTCGTGTTATTGTAAAATAGAAAAAATTTATTGACAAACAATAAAACTGGTGCTATACTCCCGTCAAAAGAAGGGAGTGTTCGCATTGAAAAAAGATTGGCTGAACGTGCTGGTCAAGGTACTGCTCATCGTGGGCATGGCCGCGGGGCTGGTGCTTTCGTATCTGCTGCTAAGCGGCATGGGCGCCGAGGTCGACGCGCTGTCGCTCGAGCGGTACGGCTCGCACGTGCTGACGGTGCTGGCGGTGGGCCTTGGCGTGCTGTTTGTGATCGGCGCGCTGGTGATCGGCGTGACGCTGTTTGCCATGATGTGCTCGCTCGAGCGCGACCCGTTTGTGGAGCAGAATGTGCGGGCGCTGCGGCGCATGGGCTTTGTGGCGCTCGGCATGGCGGCTTGCTGCCTGCTGCTCGTGTTGCTGCCGGCCAACACGATCCTCGCGCAGGTGCTGGGGGCGGGCGTGGCGCTGTGCGGGCTGTTCTCGCTGGTGCTCTCGCGCGTGTTTGAACGCGCGGTGGCCTACAAGCAGGAGAACGACCTGACCGTGTGAGGAGGCGCAGCCATGATCCGTGTGAATCTCGATGTGATGATGGCCCGACGGCACATGTCGCTGGGCGAGCTGGCCGCGCGCGTGGACATCACGCTGGCGAACCTGTCCATTTTGAAGAACAACAAGTGCCGCGCGATCCGGTTTACGACGCTGGACGCCATCTGCCGCGCGCTGGATTGCCAGCCGTCCGACCTGCTGGAATATGTGCCGGACGAGGTGCAGCAGGAGGCCTGAGCGCGACGGCCGGGCTGCCGGCCCGGCAAAGGAAAAAGGCTTGCCCGGCGGCAGCCGGGGAAAGGAGGCAGACATGACGGAGCAAAGGGACGCGGCCCGTACCGCAATGCCGGCGGACGCGGGCGCGCAGGGCAATCCGGCGGCGGGGGCCGGGGCGCAGGCGGCGCCGCTCTCCGGCGCGGAGGCGCTGCGCCGGAATTCCCCGCCTGAACAGTATGTGTACGGCCGGCCGGAACAGTGGCTGGTGCTGGTGGCGCTCCTGTTCGGCGTGGCGTTTCGCACGCTGTGCCTGACCAAGCCGCTGTGGGCGTACAGCGCGTTCTGGGCGGCGTACGCCGCCGTCTTTGTCGCCTGGAATTGGCCGCGGGCGCGGCGGAACGTCACCGCGTGGCTTGTGCTGGGCGCGGCGGCGGCCATGATGGCGCTGCTGCCGTACCAGGCGGCGCTGGACTACATCGGGTGGATGATCTTTCTCGGCATCGTGTCCATCCCGGGCCTGCTCCTGCTGCACGCCGTGCTGGTATTGTACGACATCCCCGCAAAGCGCGAGGGCATGGCGGCGCTGGGGTTGCTGTATGCGTGTTTCGTGCTGCCGTTCGCGTCGATCGGGCGTTTCTTCGGGGCGGCGCACGCCGCGCTGAGCGGCTGCCGCGGGCGGCGGGGCGCGTTGCGCCCGGCGCTCATCGGGCTCGCGATCGGGCTGCCGCTGCTCGCGCTCGTGCTCGTGCTGCTCGGGCGGGCGGATGCGCGCATGGGGCGGCTGCTGTCCGGCCTGGCGGACGGCTGGGACATGGGGGAGACGTTCCTGACGCTCGCCATCGTGCTGTGCGTGGCGCTGCCGTTCTACTCGTTCTTCTATGGCGCGCGGCACCGCCTGCCACAGCTTCGGCCGCTGCCGGAGGCGCGCTGGAGCGACGTGACGCTCGGCGTGGCCATCCTGCTGCCGCTCGTGGCGTACGCGGTGTTCCTCGGGCTGCAGTTTTCGTACCTGTTTGGCGGCGTGCTGCCGCAGGCCTACACGTATTCCGAGTATGCAAACGCCGGCTTCCGGGAGTTGATCGCCGTATCGCTCCTCAACTTCACGCTGCTCGCGCTCTCGGTGCGCTACGGCGCGCGGGGCGGGCTGCTCAGGCTCATCGAGTGGCTGCTGCTGCTTTCGACCGTGCTGCTGCTGGCCTCCGCCGCACTGCGGGTGCTGCTGTATGTCGGGGCGTATGGGCTGACGATGCGGCGCATCCTCTCGCTCTGGCTCATGGCGTATCTCGCGGCGCTTTCCGTGCTGACGGCGGTGCGGCTCGTGCGGGAGCGGCTGCCGCTCGTGCGCATCATGGGCGTGGCGCTCGCGTTCTGGTTCGCGACGCTGTACGCGCCGGACTGGTATGCGCTCATTGGCGGTTACAATGCCGCGCTGCATTGAAGGGAGGGCTGGCGGATGAGACGATGGGGCGCGCTGCTCGGCGCGTTGCTGCTCTCCGGCGCCCTGGCCGCAGGGTGCGCCTGCACCCAGACGCCGGAACGGCGGATCGGGCGGGCGCTGGGCGTGCGGCTGCCGGAGGCCGCGGCCGTTTCCGTTGCAGACGATCACGGCTTCCATGGCGACGGCAAGCTGGCCGCGGTGCTAACCTTCTCGGCGGAGGAGGGGGAGGCGCTGGCCGCGCTGCTGCAGCAGGCGGCGCACTGGCGGCCGTTGCCGGCGACGGAAAACGCCGGCCGGCTGATCGAAGGCGACGTGGCCGACTGGGCGCTGGGCGCCGGTGCGGCGCAGGCGACGGACGGGTTTTGGTACGTTTACGACCGCCACGACGAGTGTGACGACCCGTATTCGGACGCCGCGCTGTTTGGCCGGTATTCGATCAACGTCACGGCGGCGGTGTATGACCGCGCGGCGCACACGCTGTATTACTTTGAACTGGACACCTGATGCGCGCCGCCCGCTTCCCGCATTGACGGCGGGCCGGGAAGCGCGTATCATAGAGGGCGGAGGTGATCCGACATGATCCGGGAGTATGTGGCGAAATATTACCAGGGGCAGGACAACAACTGTGCCGAGGCGCTGCTGCACGCGGCGGACGAGGCGCTGTCGCTGCACCTGCCGCCGGAATCGTTCCGGCTGGTGGCCGGGTACGGCAGCGGCCTGGGCTGCGGGGAGACCTGCGGCGCCGTCTGCAGCGCGGTGGCGGTGCTGTCCCTGTTGATGGTGCAGGAAAACGCGCACGCGACGCCGGGCTTTCGCAAGGCCTGCGCAGACTGCGTGCGCGAGCTGAAACAGACCTTTGGCGCCGTGCGGTGCGTCGAGATTGCGCCGCGCTTCAAGAGCAAGGAGGTGGGCTGCCTCAACACGGTGGAGCTGGCGGCGGACGCGCTGGAGACGGTCCTCCGGCAGCACGGCCTGCTGTAACGCAGGCGGCCCCGGCGCTTTGCGGTCCGCGGCCCCTCCCGATGCGGGAGGGGCCGCGGCTTTTTTGCGACTTGCGCCGGTTTTTGAGGGAGCAAACGGAAAAAATTCGAAAGGGATTGCAACCATTTGGGAAAAACGGTGGTCTATGGTATAGTAGGGGAAAAGGGGGAGAGGAGTACCACAAGGATGGCTGGCATGTGCGATGCCGATTGGTTTTGCGGACAGGTGGAACAGCTGAAGCCGACCATGTTCCGCGTAGCCTATGCGATATTGCGTTGCGAGGCCGACTGCGAGGATGCAGCCGCGTCTGCTGTGCTGCGCGCTTATCGGTACTTTGGCTCTTTGCGCAACCCGGCGGATTTCCGTGCGTGGCTGCTGCGCATATTGAAAAACGAGTGCTACACCATGCTGCGCAAACGACCGCCGACCGTGCCGCTCGACGAGACGCAGCCGTACGACCAGGCGATGCCGGACATGGATCTGGCGGCCGCGTTTGCGGAGCTGCCGGAGGATGCGCGGGTGGCGCTGACGCTGTATCACCGCGAGGGCTATGCGGTGCGGGAGATTGCCCAGGTACTGGGCGAGCCCGAGGGAACGGTCAAGAGCCGGCTCTCCCGCGCGCGGACGTTGCTGAGACAGAAACTGGAACAGGGAGGACAGGGAGCATGAACGATCGAAAAAACGATCTCAAGCTGGATACGCTGTATCCGGATATGCCGCCGTCCTTTTCCCATCGGGTTGACGACGCGCTGAACGAAGTGCGCAGCGGACGCGTGCGCCGCCGGGGCAGGCGGCACGCGGTGGCGGTGGCCTGCGCCTGTGCGGCGGCGTTCGTCGTGATTTGCGGCACGGCCCTCCTCCTGCCCGCGCTGCAGCAGGAGACGCGCCGGGGCGACAGCGTGATTTGCCCGCTGGCGCCGGTGGAACCGGCGGACGACAAACAGCTGTCGGAGATTGAAACGGCCCTGCTCGTGCAGTTGCAGGTGGCCGAGGGCGACCGGTTTGTGCTGACGGAGCTGAGTGCCGTGCGCCAGGGGCGGGAGTATGTGGCCCGCGCCGGGTATCTGCTGTATCACAACGGCGCGGTGGAGCCGTATGCGCAGGAGCGGGCGGAGATCACGCTCACGGAGACGGCGGAGGGCCTGCTCGTGTCGCGCACGCAGGTGCTGTCGCATGAGGCGCTGCTGCCGACGCCGACACCGGACCCGCTGCAGGCCGAGCAGCCGCTGCCCACGCCGGCCGGGACGCCGCATGACGCGCCCACGTCCACGCCGTCGCAGGCGATACGCGATGTGGAACCGACCACGACCGAGACGGACACGGTGTCCTTCATGGCGCGGCTGCGCGCAACGCAGCTGCTGGAGGAGTATTATGCCGCGCTGCAGACGGGGCAAGACGCAAAAGCCGAGGTCATTGCCGAGCGCAATGACGATACGGCGTTCTGGTACGCCGGTCTCGAGCTGGAGCGCGCGCTGCTGGACATGGGCTACGCGGAGCCGGTTGAGGGCGACATGCTGCACGACGTGCGCGTGGCGGACGTTGCGAGCGCGGCGTACGGATATGTGAACGCCGAGTGCGAGGCGACCACGGTCTTTGCAGACGGCCATTCCTATACGATCAGGTTTTCGCTGACGCTGGACCCCCAGCAGGACTATCGCATCGTGGGCATTGCCCGGCAGGACGAGACGGCCATGACCGCCGCGCTGGAGGCCGGCATGGTCGAGTATATGGCCGAAGGCATGACCCGTGCGGAGGCGAGCGCCACCGCGCTGGAGGTGCTGTGCGCGCAGCTCCGGGAGAGGGCGACCGTCGCCTGGGACGGCCAGGCGGGCGAGCTGCTGTGGAGCGGCCAGCGCCTGCGCCTGCCGCAGCGCAACCGCAGCGGACAGGCCTGGCAGACGGCGGAGGGGACGATCAGCGGCATGGCGCTGCTCGAGAGCGGCAAGCTGCCGACGCTGCCCCTGGACGTGTTCGTCGCGCTGAAGGCGGATGCGAGCAGCGCGATCGGCGGCGCGGTGCAGCTGGACAGCTTTGCGCTCTGGCGCGACAACGGCGTGGCGCTTGCCAAGGTGTGTACGGGTACGCCCGGCACGCTGGCGGCGCAGCTGGCCGACCTGCCGGCCGGGCCCTATCTGGTGACGTTTTCTTTCTGGCCGGACCTGCCGGCGGCGGAAACGGCGGAAACGAGCCCCGTGCAGGAGGAAACGTCCTCGTCCCAGGCCGTGCCGGTGACGAGCGAGGTGCAGTTCGCGTTTGCGGTGCTGCCCTGAACGCCGGGGGCGCCGTTTTGGGTTTCCGCTTCGCCGGCGCACTGTAAAAACCAGCGCTGCCGGCCGTACCTGCGCCGCGCAAGCGCGAACAGGCCGTAGCCGAGCATGCCGCCGAGCAGGTTGAGCAACACGTCGTCGATATCGGCGGAACGGCCGATGAAGTATTGCAGCGTTTCAATGGCGAGCGTGATGCCGAGGCATGCGGCCGCCGTGCGCCAGAACCGGTTCAGGTGCCGGCTGGCGAGCGGCAGCAGCAATCCGACGGGGACGAACATGGCGACGTTCAGCAGCAGCTGCGCCACCATGCGCGAAGTGCCCATCGCATAGGGTGTGATGGCCCAGGCGAACGGCCGGAGATTTAAGAAGCGATAGGACGGGTGAAAGTCCAGCGGGAACCCGTACCAGAAGATGGTCGCGTAGGAAAGCATGACAAAGGTGCCCACAAGCAGATACAGCGTCGCGTGCCGCATGAGCGGCAGGCGGCGTTTTTGCACCCAGAGCATGGCCGCATATGGCAGATAGCAGCAGAAGGCGACCGCCGCGGCGGCGGGCAGGATGAACAGCGCAGATAGCAACATGGGGACAACCTCCTTTTGGTTGTCCCCAGCATAGCACCCCAGTTTGAAGCTGAAAGAAAGAAACCTTTAAGAATTTTCAAAGATGTGCCGGCGGGCTCAGCGCTTCAGGGCGAGCGCGCGGGCATACGCCTCTTTTTTGGCCGTCCCCGTCCGCGCCGCCGCCTCCGCCGCCGCATCGCGCACCGACAGGCCCTCCGCCAGCAGCGCGCAAAGCGTTTCATCGAGCGTTGCGCCCGCCAGCGGCGCGGTTGCCGCCTGCCGGGGGCACAGCACGGCGATGACGCATTCGCCGCGCGGTGCTTCCTCCCGGAACTGCGCGGCAAGCGAGAAAAGCGTGCCGCGTTCGGCGGTTTCAAACTTCTTGGTCAGTTCTCGCAGCAGCGCGGCCGGCAGGTCGCCAAGCGCTGCGGCAAGGTCGGCCAGCGTGCCCGCCACGCGGTGCGGGCTTTCATACAGCAGCGCCAGATGGCCGCACGCGCCGATGGCGCGGATGGCGTCGCGCCGTGCCCGCCCATCGCGCGGCAAAAACCCGAAAAAAGAGAACGCCGCGCAGGGCAGCCCGGAGAGCACGGCGGCGGCAAGCACCGCGGACGCGCCGGGCAACACCGTAAACGGCAGGCCGTGCTCCACGCAGGCCTGCACAAGCGCCGCGCCCGGATCGGAGATGCCGGGCGTGCCCGCGTCGGACACGAACACGACCTCCCGCCCCTGCTCGAGCAGCGGCACGAGCTCGGCGGCGCGCGCCGCCTCGTTGTGCGCGTGGCAGCTGACCAGCGGCTTTTTGATGGAAAAGTGGTTCAGCAGCTGCAGCGTGTGCCGCGTGTCCTCGGCAAAGATGACGTCCGCCTCCCGCAGCGCCTCGAGTGCGCGCAGCGTGATGTCGCCGAGGTTCCCGATGGGCGTTGCGACCAGCTTCAGCATGGCGGTTTCCTCCAGCGCAGGTTTTCCCCCTCCAGCTTGAGGATGCGCGTGTTGCCGCCGTCGGACAGGCGCGAAAACACGCGTTCGCCATAGCGCTCCTGCAGGCCGGCGGGTGCGAGGTTCGTGGCCAGCACGGTGGCGAGCCCGCGCGCGGCGCGCTCGTTGACCACCGCAAAGAGCGATTCTTCCGTGACGTTCGGGATCAGCGGCTCCGTGCCCAGGTCGTCGAGCACGAGCAGGGGCGCGCTGCGGTAGCGCTGCGCGTGCCGCCCTTCGCCACGGATGTCGCTCAGCATGTCCTGCACAAAGCCATAGGCCGTCGTGCGCGCCGCGTCGATGCCGCGGCACAGCGCGCGATAGGCGATGGCGTTGCCGAGATAGCTCTTGCCGAGGCCGGCCATGCCCATCAGCAGCAGGTTCGGCACCGGCGGGGCCGGCAGCGCGTCGGCATAGCGTTCGCAGTAGCGCCTGGCGATAAGCGCCTGCCGCCGCTGTCGTTCGTCCGGATAGATGCCGGGGTCGAACGCTTCAAAGGTCTCCCGGTCGTTGATCTGCACGGCAGGGTCGAGCCGGGCGCGCAGCTTGAGCCGGCAGGCGCAGGGCCGCCGCACGTCGCCGCCGAGATACCCGGTGTCGCGGCAGGCGGGGCAGCGGTAGTGCAGCGCAAGCGCGTCCGGCGTGAGCCCGGCCGCGGCAAGCAGCGCGCGCTCCTCAGCCGCGAGCGCCATGAGGCGCGCCTGCGCCTCCGCCGGCGACAGACGACGCCCCGCCACATCGGCAAACACGGCCTGGCGGCTGGAAAGGACCTCCGCCAGCCCGGGCGCGCGGCGGCAGGCGTCGTCGATGCGCTGCTGCCTGGCGGCGCGCTCCTCGCGGCGGATGCCGTCGTAGATACGGTCGATGTGCGTCATGGGCGTTCGCTCCTCCTGCCGGCGGCCACGGGGCTGCGCCGGCTCACAGGTCTTCGTTCAGATCCAGCATCAGGTGCGAGAGGTCGGCCTCGCTGACCGCGTGCTGGGCATAGTCTGTGCCGCGGCGCGCAACTTTCTTCGGCGTCGGCGCGGCGGCCTGCGCCGCAAGGCGCGCCTGTGCCTGCGGGATCGTGGTCACGCCCTGGTCGTGCCAGTCGTTGAGCAGGCGTTTCATCCTGCCAAAGGGCTCGTTTGCGCCGCGGCTGCACTCCGCCGCAAACAGCAGCAGCTCGCGCGGCATGGCAAACTCGTGTAGATACATGGCGATCTGTGCGCGCTGTGTGCGCGTGGCGGGCTCCACCTTGCCGGCCCGCTCGAACAGGAGCTTGGCAAACGCGCGGTCGGCGGCCGCCTGTTCGTCGTCCGCTTCGATCTGCGCCTCGCCGGTGAGCTGCCGGCCGCGCAGGCTGTCGAGCAGCTCGTCAAGATACGTGAAATTGGGGCTGCCGGTCACCGTCAACCGCGGCAGCGCCGCCAGGATGGCCGCTTCGGTGAAGCCCCATTCCCCGGTCCATTTCTGGTAGAGCGCGAGCTCGGCCTCGGTGGGCTTGCGGCGCTTGTTCCAGGCGCGCAGCACCTTGCTGGCGCCGGAGCAGCGCAATTCAAACGCCATGATGTCGGAGCGCGCCTGCTCGCACGTGCGCACACCCCGCTCGGCCCAGGATTGCGCCACGCGCGTCATGTAGTTGATGCTCACGCGGCGGCCGCGCAGCTCCATGCAGTGCGAAATCAGCTCCAGCACGGCGCCCTCTTCGAGCCCGTAGACCTCGATCCAGTCGTACACGTGCCGCAGCTCCTGCATGCCAAACTGCCGGGGGGCGGTCAGTGCGTTGATCTGACGCACGAGCGCGGTATACTTGGCGGGCAGCGGCCCTGCGCCGGAGCCGGCGGAGAGCGCGCGGTATTCTACCGTGAGCGGCGCGTCGGACAGGATGCGCACCAGCCCCTGCTCCTGCCAGTACTGGAACGCCCCGGCAACCGCTTCGTCGGACAGGCCGAGCGCTTCGGACAGCGGCTGTTCGCCCATGGAGGGATAGTGGCACTGCATCAGGCCGTATAGATAGACCTGCACCTGCAGCCCGGTGGCGTGTGGCAGGTGCTCGGCGATGAACAGGTTGTCGACGGGCGTGAACTCCTGGCGCGCCGCGTCGCTGGAAAACCGGCAGATGGTCATGATCGGTTGCACCGCTTCCCCGCAGGGGGAAGCGTCCTTTCTTGGGGGCTTAAGGTGGGCTCAGCGCAGCAGGAACACGCGGAATACCGTGCGGTCGAACCAGCTGTAGCCGAGGTCGATCGTGGGCAGCATGCCGAGCGACATGAGGATGCCGCACATCGCCCAGGCAAAGATCAGGAAAAACACGATCAGCGCCAGGAGCCCGAACACATGGCCTGCGCCCACGCCGCCCTGTTCCACGGAGGCCGGCGGCTGCGCGGCGGCGGCATAGCGCTGCTGCGCGCGCACAAGCGGGGAAGCCTGCGGCTCGACGGGCTGTTGCGCCGCCGCGCGGGGCGGTTCCACGTGGCGGTCCAGCCGTCGCGGCGTGCGCACCTCCTTCAGGATGTCGCTGCCGGTGTCGCCGCCCGCAATGCGCTGGATGCGGATCTCCTCGTTGGTGAGCAGGTCGATGCGCTGGTCGGTATCGATGGGACCGTCCGCGTCGAGCAGCTCGCGGTGGATGCGCAGAAAGACCTGCTTGACCACGGCGCGCGCCCGCGCGTCGTCCTGCAGGATCTCCTGCGCGGTGAGGTATACGTCGCGGCTGTACTCGCTGTACAGGCTGCGAAAGGCGTCGCGGTCGCCCCGGTGGATGCGCTCCTGGAGGCTGTCAGAGATCATGGGTATCGGGCTTCCTTTCGTGTCGAATCATACTATTTTATCATGAAGGCGGCAAAAAAGGAATATAGATACGGGAACAATCCCGTGCCGGCCATGGCGCCGGCACGCCGGGGGAGGCGGAGCGGATGTATCGGATCCGTTGGGGGCGTGTGCTGGCGCTTTCGTTGACGCTCGGGCTGCTGGTGCTGCTGGTGCGCGGCTGCGCCATGGCGCGGCGGGGCGGCGCGCAGGACGGGGCGGACGGGTTTGACATTGCTGTGCAGGCGGACAGGCCGGTGCGCGTGTATGACGGGCAGGCGGGGCGGACGGAGGAGCGGTCGCTCGAGACCTATCTGGTGGGCGTCGTCGCCGCCGAGATGCCCGCGTCGTTTCACGAGGAGGCGCTGCGTGCGCAGGCGGTGGCGGCGCGCACCTATACGATGTATCATGCGCTGCATGGGGGCTGTAACGCGCACGATGCGGACGTGTGCACGAGCAGCGCCTGCTGCCAGGCGTATGCCACGGACGACCAGCTGCGCGAGCGCTGGGGCGACGCGTATGCGGAAAACCTGGCGCGCGTGCAGGAGGCGGTGTTCTCCACGGCCGGGCTCGTGCTGCTGTATGACGGGGAGCCGATCGAGGCGCTGTATCACAGCGCGTCCGGCGGCTATACGGAGGATTCGGAAAACGTGTTTGCCAACGCCGTGCCGTATCTCAGGGCGGTCGAGAGCGCGGACGAGGTGGGCACCGCGCGCCTGTCGGGGCAGGTGACGCTCTCCTATGCCGACTTTTGCGACAAGGTCAACGAGGCGTATCCGGACGCCGGCCTGAAGCCGGACACGCTGGCCGGGCAGATCGAGGTCACGCAGCGTACGGACAGCGGGCGGGTGAACAGCATCCGGCTGGGCGGCGTGTCCGTCTCCGGCAAGGTGCTGCGCAAGCTGATTGGGCTGGATTCCACGCTGTTTACCGTCTCGCTGACGGGCGGCAACATCCGCTTTTACACGCGCGGCTTTGGCCACGGCGTGGGCATGAGCCAGACGGGCGCAAACGCAATGGGGATCGCGGGCAGCGACTACCGGGAAATCCTGCTGCACTACTATACCGGCACGACGATCGGCCCCATCCCGTGAGCCGTGGCGCGGCTATGGGCGCGGCGGGGGCACGCGGCGCACGAGCAGCGCCGCGAGCAGGCCGGTGGCGAGGCCGGCCGGGATGGACAATAGCCCCATCGGCGGCAGGTAGGCGAGCATGGCCGGCCCGGCCGCAACGCAGCCGACGGCGAGCTGGCCCATATTGAAGCAAAACGCGCCGGCGACGCTGAGGCCGGCGGTGCTCACGCGCCCCGCGCGCTGTGCGCCGAGCAGCGCGGCCATGGCGCCGAGCGCGAGCAGGCTGCCCGCGAGCGAATAGGGCAGCTGGGACGCGTTGCCGGCCACGAGCACGAACAGCAGGCAGCGCAGCAGCGTGACCAGCAGCGCGTCGGCGCGGCCGCGGCGCAGCAGCGCAAACAGCGTAAAGACGTTGGCGAGCCCGAGCCGCACCGGGACCATGGGCAGCACGGGCGGCAGCAGGCTTTCGAGCCACTGCGCGCACAGGGCCATGGCCGTCAGCAGCGCCAGTTCCGTCACGCGGCGGGTCGCCCCGCGCCGGTCAGTAGGTGAAGCCGTCAAGCGGATCCGCCTCCTCTCCGCCGCTGATGGAGACCGTTACGCCGTTGGGCAGGCACACGAGCGGCAGGCCGGGCCTGGCCTCGCCGTGCAGGCACAGCCCGTCGGGACAGTCGGCGTACGCCATGTGCGCCTGCCCGTCGCGGATCTCGATCACGTTGCCGCCGTCGGGCGTGACGATACGCGCGTCCTCGTCCAGCGGGCCGGTGTAGAGCACGGTTCCGCGTTGCGCGACGGTGGCGCGCGCGCCGTCGCCTCCCCGGCCCCAAAAGGCGAGCGGCAGCAGCGAAAGCGCCGCCACGGCGGCCAGGATCGCTATGTCCCATTTTTTCATACGGCGCCCTGCCTTGCTACAAAAGGATACTGCCCGGCACGGCGCGCGCCGCGCCGGGCGTGTCTATGATACCACATTCCGCGGCGGATGTGCTATACTGTTGCCATGGAACGGATCGACGATCTGCAATACCGGGGGCTCGTGCTCCTGCAGGACGACGCGCTGCCGTGCTTCACGGAGGACGCGGTGCTGCTCGTGCGGTTTTTGCGCCTGCGCCCGGAGGACCGCGTGATCGACATCGGCTGCGGCACGGGCGTGCTCAGCGTGCTCGGGGCGGCGCACACCGGCGCGTCGTTTACGGGCATCGACATCCAGCCCGCGCTCGTGTCGCTCGCGGCGCGCTCGGCCGCGCTTAACGGGCAGGCGATCGCGTTTGAAACGCTGGATGCGCGCGACGCCCCGGCCCGCTTCGGGCACGGCGCGTTCAGCGCGGCCGTGTGCAACCCGCCGTATTGCAGCGCCGGGTCGCCCAGCCCGGACGGCGCGCGCGCCGCCGCCCGCCACGACGCCGGCGGCACGCTCGAAACGATGCTGCGCGCGGCGTTCCTGCTGCTCAAAAACGGCGGCCGGCTGTTCCTGTGCTATCCGGCGCGGGAGCTCGTGTCGATCGCCTGCGCCCTGCGCGCACACCGGCTGGAACCCAAGCGGCTCCGGCTCGTGGCGCAGACGGACGCGCACCCGCCGTATCTGGCGCTCCTCGAGGCGAAAAAGGACGCGCATCCGGGCGTGGTCGTGGAACCGGCCCTGCTTTTGCATCCAAAAACAGAAAAAACATGAATCTCGGAAAAACGCGCATACTAACCTCCAAACCAATGCCGTGAACGCAAGAGCGGCAAATCAGTTAGGAGGATCTTTCAACATGTACAAAAAAGGTATGCTCGTGTTTGCCGCCGTGTTGCTTGCGGCCACCATCGTCGGCTGCCAGTGTAACGGCAACATGACCAATCCGATCCCCAGCCCGCTGCAGACCGCGCGCCCGACGGCTACCATGTCGCCGGACGTCTCGACCTCGCCCGACCTGTCCGCTTCGCCGGGCGTGAGCGGCAGCCCCAACCCGGATACCAGCCCGAACGGCACTGACGCGGCCGTGATCCCGGACTTTGAGGAGGGCAAGGAGGTCGAGGCTGACACGGTGCCGGAGATCGTGGACGCGATCAAGGCGGAGTTTGCAAACGGTGAAATCCAGTCCATCAAGCACGCCACGCAGGACGACCGGCAGGTCTATGCGGTAGAGATCAAGACCGGCTCCACGAGCGAGATCGTGTACGTCCTGCCGGATGGCACGCTCGTGGAGAGCAGCGCCGCGGGCAGCGGCACGGGCGGCACGAACGACTGAGCGCCGCTGCCGGCGGGGGTTCCCCCAAAAAAGGGAAAACGGCATGACGCGGCGTCGTGCCGTTTTGCCGTTTTTGGGGTGGGGGAAGCGGCGCGTCAGTCTGCGCCCGGCAGCAGCAGCGACAGGTCGCCGATGAGGCACTGCACCGCGTCCGGCGCCAGGTGGTAGAGGATCTGTGTCCCCTGCTTTTCGAGCGTGACCAGCCCCGCGCTCAACAGCGCGCTCATGTGGTGGGACACGGTCGCGGCCGACAGCCCGGTGAGCGCGGACAGCTCCTTGCCGTAACGGGGCCGCTCGCGCAGCGTAAACAGGATGCGCAGGCGCTGCCGGTCGTCGAGGGCCTTGAGCGGGCGCAGCAGCCGTTCCGAGGCGTCCGCCTGCTGCCGGGCCGCCGTGTAGAGCTGCCAGAAGCAGCAGCCCACGTGTACCGTGAGCGGGTTTTCGGGGGAGGCGAGCTGTAGCGCGCTGAGCCCGCCCCAGGGGAAGGCCTGCGGAAACAGCTGCAGCCGCTCCCCGTCCAGGCGCAGGTGGCACAGCGCGTCCAGAGTCTCGCGCGGGCGGTCGCCCAGCGTTTCGCGCGTGAGGCGCATCGCCTCCGAAAAGGCCGGGCGCAGCGCGTCCAGATGGCGGCGGTATGCGCGCGCGGGCACGTCGAGCAGGCGCGCCACGTCCGACAGCGCCTCGTCCGTGTGCCGGAACAGCCACAGCGCCATCCAGCGCGCGGCGGGCGACAGGTCCGGCCGCGCCTCCAGCAGGCCGATCAGCGCGGCTTCGGTCGGCGGCAGCGCGTCGTCCGGCGGCTCGTCGTCGTCGGCTCCGGGCAGTGTTGCGAGGGCCAGGCGGAAGCGCATGCGCGCGTCCGGCGCGCCGTCGTGTTGCGACAGGTACAGCGCGAGGATGCGCCCGGGCGCCTCGTCCATGCCGGCGGCCGCATCGAAATAGCGTGCCATGGCCGCTTCGTCCGACGTCCTGGCCGCGGCCAGCACGTCGGCCTGCACGCCGTCCAGCCGTGCGGCGAGCGTGCGCAGATCCGCTGTGACGTCCGCCGGCGGCGACAGCTTGCGGAGCATATCCTCCATCTGCGCGCCGGGCCGGGCCGGGCTCCCCTGCGCGCGCGCCTCCGAGAGCAGGTGCGCACAGTCCAGCAGGATCAGGGGTTCCGAATGGTAGCAGAGTTCCAGACGGCATGCCTCCTTTTGCATTTTTTATCATGATAGCACGGCGCCGTGCGGCGCGGCAAGCGTCAAACCTCGCGAAAGCCCCGGCAACGCGTGACGAGCAGCAGCAGCGCGACCGATACGCCGGAGAGGCTGAGGAAGATGGCCGGCACCGGCATGGCGGTAGCCAGCGCTGTGCACAGCAGCGAGCACAGCGGCATGGTCGAGTTGAGTACGGCATTGGTCAGGCCGGCGGTGCGCGCCATGTAGCCGCTGTCCACGTGTTCAAGGAATGAGGCGGAGAAGGCGGCGTTCAACACGCCGCCGTCCACCCCCATGACCAGCATGCCGCACAACAGCCCCGCGATCCGGCCTGCCGTGCCGAGGTGCGGCAACAGTCCGAGCGCGCAGTAGACGGTCGCGCTGAGCAGACCGGCCGCGGCGATCAGCTTGCTGCGCGAAAAGCGGGCCTGCAGCCGCGGCAGCAGCAGGGAGCCGAGGCCCATGGCCGCCGTGAGCGCAATGCCGCAGGCGGAGAGCATTTCCGGGCCCATGCCGAGCGCGTCGGCCACGTATACGGTCTGGAACGTGGAAAACGGCGTGGCGGCAAAGTTCAAGAATGCGCCCACGAGCATCAGCGCCCGGACGACCGGATGGCCGAGCGCATAGCGTGCGCCCGCCTGCAGGTCGGAAAGATAGCCCTGCAGGGTGGCCCTGGCCTCCGGCAGCGGTTCCTCATAGCGGATGAACGGCATGCACGCGGCGTAGAACAGGAAGGTGCCCGCGTCGATCAGCAGCGCCGCCGGCGAGCCGATCAGCGCGATCAGCCCGCCCGCGCACGCAAGGCCCACGAGCTCCGCCGCGCGGCTGATGCCCCCGCGCAGTGCCGCGCCGGCCGTATACAGCTCCGGCGGCAGCAGGAACTGGGACAGCGCGTTGCCGGCGGGCGACTCGATGGCCTCCACGATGGAGTTGAACAGCACCATGCCGATCAGCAGCCCCACGCTGAGCGCGTCCGACAGGAACAGCAGCGCCCCGGCGCACACGCAAAGGCCGCGCGCGGCGTTGCAAAGGGCGATGACCCGCGTCTTGCGCAGCCGCTCGCACACCGGCGCGACGAGCGGCTGCAGCAGCACGGTGGGCAGGAAATTGACGCTGAACACGAGCGCAATGAGCGCTGCGTCGCCCGTGATCTGGTAGACGAGCCAGGAAAAGGCGATCGCGTCCAGCGAGTCGCCAAAGCGGCTGACCGTGCCGGCCACGAGCGAGATCATGTAGTTGCGCTGGCGGAGCAGCGCGCGGTACCCATTGTTCGACAAGCGTAAAACAGCTCCTTTTACTGTCGTCACACGAAGGATACCACATTGTTCGACAGATGTCAATGCTTAAAGTTTGATGAAAATAAAAACCGCGCCGGCGGGCGCGGCAGGGGCGTGCAGGACCGGCGGCGTCACCGGCGGCCGGCCTGGCCGACGGACTTCCAGAAAAAGTCGCGGAACAGCCGCTGCAGCCGCGCGGCGAGCGCGAGGTCGCGGCCGCAGACGGGCGTGCCGTCGATCTCGACGATGCGTACGCCGTGCACGCTCGTGCTCGTGATGAGCAGCTCGTCGGCGTCCATGGCCTCCTGCACGGTGAATGCCTCCTCAAACACGGGAATGCCGTTTTCCTGCGCCAGCTGGAGGAAATGGTTGCGCGTCACGCCGGGGATGATCTTCCCGTCGGCGGGCGCGGTGCGCACCGCGCCGTCCTTGAGCATGAGCAGGTTGGCGGCAGTGCACTCGGTCACCACGCCGCCGCGGTGCAAAATGGCGTCCTGGCAGCCCGCGTCGAGCGCCGCCTGCGAGGCCAGCACGCCGGGGAGCAGGTTGAGCGACTTGATCCAGCAGCCGTCCCAGCGCTGGTCGGGCAGCGTGATGACCTTGCGGGGCGTGTCGATGTCCGCCAGCTCGTAGTGATAGGCGAACACCAGCAGGTTGGGCGTGGCGCCCGGGGCAAAGGCGTGTACGCGGGGCGCAGTGCCGCGCGTCACCTGGAAGTACATCTGGATCTCGTCCGCGTCGACGCGGCGGGCGCATTCCATGAGAATGTCGTACAGCTCCTGCCGCGGCATGGTGAACGGGATGCGGAGGGCGTCCAGGCTGTGGTACAGCCGGTCGAAGTGCTCGTCAATGGCAAACGGCACGTGCTGTTCCACGCGGATGGCCTCGTATGCGCCGTCTCCAAAGTACATGCCACGGTCGCATGCGGGCACTTGCAGCTCCATCATGGGCGCAAACACGCCGTTGTAATAGCCAATGTTGTCCATGAGTCGTTCCTTTCAAATTGACTTATTTCCGCTAATATTGTAGTATATACAGCAAGCGGAGGCAGGTATGCCATTGCCGTGTCGCAGTAGATACTACGACTATCATACACGCTTCGCTGGAGGGATGCAACCTTATGAGGAGATTTCACGCCGTGGCGATCGCGCTGTGCGCGCTCATCGCGCTGGCATGGCCTGCCGCGCTGGCGGAGGGCGAAATTGGCCTCACGGTGGACACCGTGACGGCGGAACCCGAGGGACAAGCCGTGGTCGCCGTCTCGGCCGCGGGGGCGGCCGGGCTGGATTCGCTGCAGTTTCGCGTGAATTACGATTCGGACGCGCTGCGCCTTGCTGCGGAACCGGCGGTGGGAGAGCCGTTTGCAGGCGGCCTGACCGCCGTGAATACGGATACGGCGGGGCTCGTCGTGTTTGCGTTTGCGAGCGCGGAGGGGCTCGCGGAGGACGGCGTGGCGCTCACGTTGACGTTTGACGTGCTGACGGAGACCGGCAGCGCGGTCGTGCTCACGGACGTGCTGGCCTCGACGGTCGATGCCGGGCTCGTGCAGCACAAGGCGTATGTGACGCTGGAAAATGGCGGCGTGGCCGTCGGTGAGGGCGGTCAGGTGCCGGAACCCGTCGTTACGCCCTGGCCGGTCGAGACGCCGACGCCGACCCCGACGCCGACGCCGACCCCGACCCCAACCCCGGTACCGACGGAGGCGCCGACCCCGGTGCCGACGCCTGCGCCCTGGACGCCGCAGGGCGGCGCGCAGGCGGATCTGCTTGTGCTCGGCTTAGGCGGGCTGTTGCTGGTAGCGCTGGTGGCGCTGCTCATCCTGCTGGCCGTGCGGCGTACAACGGCGAAGAAACACAAGAAGGGACAGGAGAAGAGACAGCCATGAAAAAGATTTGGATCTTATTGGCGGCTTTGCTGGCGCTGGGCCTCGTGGCCTGTGGCGCGCCGGCGCAGGACGGTGGAACGGCGCCGGAGGCGACGGCCACCGCGATGGAACAGCAACTGGTTGTGATGGATACGGAAGAGCAGGAGACGCCCGAACCCGCGCCGACGCAGGAGCCTACGCCGGAGCCGAAGGTGGAGCGCTCCAACACGTCCGGCAAGGTGCTGGATGGGACGGAACGGTATCAGCCGGTCATCGTTTCCATTGAAAATGCAACCGGCGCGCGCCCGCAGACCGGGCTTATGAATGCGGACATCGTGTATGAAACGCTCGTGGAGTCGAACATCACGCGCTTCCAGGCGCTGTTTTCGGACGATGTGCCGAGCTATGTCGGACCGGTGCGTTCGGCGCGCTACTATTGCGTCGATCTGCAGCGCGAGTGGAACGGCATGTATGCGCACATTGGATATACGGGGCTTTCAGGGGCGTATGCGCGCAGCTGGAGCGACTGCGCCATCCACATCAGCGGCGGCGAATGGTTCTACCGCATCGAGCAGAAGGGCGTGTCGAACGAGCACACCATGTATCTGCACCTGCGGGACCTGATTGCAGACGAATACGGCGACCATGTGCCAAACCGGGACGAGCGGTTCCTGTTTGACGAGGGCGTGACGTATGAGGGCGCGCAGCGCGTAAGCCGCGTGGAGGTGCCCTTCACGCAGAAGACCGACATCTACTATACGTATGACGAGGCCACCGGGCGCATGCTCCGCTATCAGGACGGGGAGGCGTTCATGACCCGTACGCCCACTGAGGACGGCAAATACGAGAGCGAGCAGGTGGCGGTGACCAACCTGATCATCCAGCATTGCGAGCACGGCTATGTGCCTGCGTCTGCCCAGCCGGGCGAGAACAAGGGCCGCCGCTCCATCGAGCTCACCGGCAGCGGCGCGTGCGAGTATATCGTCAACGGCCAGCTGCTGACGGGCACCTGGGAGCGGGAAACGCTGGACGACATTACGCGCTATTATCTGGACGATGGCACGCTTGTGACGCTCGAGGCGGGCAATACCTGGATCGAGATCATTCCCGGCACGGCGGAGATCGTGGTTTCCTAAGCGCGGGGCGCAATCTGATGAAAATGGAAACGGCCGGAGGGCAGCTGCCCTCCGGCCGTGCGTTTGCGGCGTCCCCGCTTGCGTATGCCTGGCGCTCCCGTGCGCCTGCTGCCTGGCTGGCGCAGGCGCCGTCAGCCTTCCGAGGCCGCGGGCGACCAGCCGGTAACCTGCATCTTCTTTTGCAGGATGCGCGTCACGCTCTCGTCGATGCGCGCTTCGCTCAGCGTGCCGTCGGCGGCCGCCTGATAGAGCGCCTCCATGATCTCGCGCTGCCAGCCGTGCTGCGGGCCGCAGAGGATCAGGTCGCCCCCGGCGAGCAGGAAGCGGACGGCAGCCTCGCCCGCGGCGCACTGCGCGGTCAGCCCGCCCATGCGGAAGTCGTCGCTCATGACGACGCCGTCAAATCCCAGCTCGTCGCGCAGCAGACCGGTCATGATGGCGGGCGACAGCGTGGCGATGTTGTCCGCGTCGAGCGCCGGGTAGAGGATGTGCGCCACGAGCACGACGTCCACCCCTGCGTCGACCGCAGCGGCAAAGGGTACCAGGTCATATCCGCGCAGCGACTCGGCGGATGCGTTGACGACCGGCGTGCTCTGGTGAGAATCGGCCGTCGTGCCGCCGTGCCCCGGGAAGTGTTTGGCCGTGGAGAGGCAACCGGCGTCGTGCAGCGCTTCGATGATGGCCGTGCCGATGTTGGATACCACGTCGGGGTCGCTGCTGATGATGCGCGTGCCGAGGAACGTGTCCATCGGGTCGGGCGCGACGTCCAGCACGGGCGCCAGGTTCATCTGGATGCCGGTGTCGAGCAGCGTGCGGCCAATTTTCAAAAACTGGTCGTAAGCGGCGTCGCGATCGTTGTTCCGGCCGAGCGTGCGCGCGGAGGACGGCCACTTGTCCCACGTAAAGCGCACGACCTCGCCGCCCTCCACGTCGATGCCGATGAGGAGCGGCGGCTCGCCGGTGCGCTGCGTCTGTAACCAGTCGGTCAGGCGTGCGGCGCGCGCAAACCCGCCATCCGAAGTGCTGCGGTCAATGTTGGCGCCGTAGAGCACGACGTTGCCGACGCGATAGGTCTGGAGGATGTCCAAAAATTCGTCGCTCATGCTGCTCGTGCCGGAGCCGCCAAACATGACCAGCTGGCCGAGCTTTTCCTCGGTGGACATGCCGGCGATGTAGGCGGCGAGCCGGTCCGCTTCGGTGACGGGCGCAGGCGTGGGCGAAGGCGATGACGTGGGCGTCGGCGAGGGGGTGGCCGCCGGCGTGGGCGCTACAGTGGGCGCGGCGGAGAGCGTGGGGGGGGGCTGCGGCGCAATGGCGGGCGTGGACAACTTGCCCACCAGCCACACGGCGCCGCCAATGAGCAGGCCCGCAAGGCACAGCGTCAGGATCATCCATTTGAGCGATTTTTGCAACATATGTCCGCCACTTCCCCGATAGCCGGCGCCGCGCACATGGCCGGGCGCCGGCGGATGTGCAATTATTATAAAAAAGAACGTCGCGTTTTTCAACTGTCAGTGCATGGAAGCCTGGGAGACGCGCCGGCATGCGGACGGTGGGGGCGTCGGCCGAAAAGCGTGCGGAGGCCGGGCAGACGGCGGACGGAAGGACGTTTCGCGTTGGCGCGCCGGGGCCATGGCGGCGCATGGCGGCGACAACAATTTCGGTAGCGATGAAAAAACTCTTGCCAAAAGCGCCTGCATGCTGTAAAATAAATGCGCTTGGGGATGTAGCCCAGCAGGTTAGAGCGCTTCGCTCACATCGAAGAGGTCGGGGGTTCGAGCCCCTCCATCCCCACCATCAATAACGACGAAAAGCCCTGAAAAGCTCCATTTTATTTGGGGCTTTTCGTCTTTTCCGTAATAAATGGCTTCATCGATTGTCCGGCCAATCAGAGCGCGTTTTTCGTGCCGGACTTCTTCTGTTCCCTGCCCGCGGCCTGTTTGCGCCCGCTGTTTTTCCCGCCCCGGTTTCCCTGTCCCCGTTTTTCCGGCGCGCCCGCCGGAAAAACGGGGAAAACGGGCGGGGGCGGCCTTGCGGGGGGAGCGGGGGGCGTGATATAATGGGACAACGATTGTGGGACAGGGGACTTGACGATGGCCGGGGCGCGCGGGATAATGTTCAGGCAGGCAGGCAGGCAGGCAGGCAGGCAGGCAGGCAGGCAGGCAGGCAGGCAGGCAGGCAAACCGCGTCCGTCGGGGCTGGCGGACGGCAAAACGGAACACGGCAAATACAGGCAGGCATGGCATGCCCGGCGACGGGCGGGCATGCCTGTTTTTGTTGCGAATGACGAGGGAAGGAGCAGGCTGATGCGGAAGAGGAAGTGGGGCGCGGCGCTGCTGTGCGCGGCGCTGCTTGCGGGGCTGCTGCCGGCTGCGGCGCAGGCGGAGGGCGTAACGATTGACGAAACCAACTTTCCGGACGCGGCGTTCCGGGAGTATGTAGAAAGAGTCTGTGACTCGGACGGGAACAAAGTCCTGTCTGCGGGGGAGATCGGCAATGTAGATAGTATTTTTCTCTACGGATGGACCACAGTTTCAAAGATCACAAGCCTGAAGGGCATCGAATACTTCACGGCGCTGACGAAGTTGTACTGCGCCAACAACGCGCTGACGGAACTGGACGTGTCGCAGAACACGGCGCTGACGGATTTGAACTGCTCCGAAAACGAGCTGACGGAGCTGGACGTGACGAAGAACACGGCGCTGACGGAGTTGCGATGCTCCGACAACGAGCTGACGGCGCTGAACGTGTCGCAGAACACGGCGCTGACGGATTTGAACTGCTCCTACAACGCGCTGACGGCGCTGGACGTGTCGCAGAACACGGCGCTGACGTATTTGGGCTGCTACTCCAACGAGCTGACGGCGCTGGACGTGTCGAAGAACACGGCGCTGACGGATTTGAGCTGCTACTCCAACGAGCTGACGGCGCTGGACGTGTCGCAGAACACGGCGCTGACGAGGTTGGACTGCTCCGACACCGCGCTGACGGAGCTGGACGTGTCGAAGAACACGGAGCTGGAGCATCTGTGGTGCAACGACAACGCGCTGACGGCGCTGGACGTGTCGAAGAACACGGCGCTGACGAGGTTGTACTGCTACAACAACGCGCTGACGGCGCTGGACGTGACGCAGAACACGGCGCTGGACAGGTTGGACTGCTCCAACAACGCGCTGACGGCGCTGGACGTGACGAAGAACACGAAACTGACGTATTTGGACTGCTCCGGCCAGCAGGCGGCGGAGACGCGCGTCCTGCAGCAGGCGGACGGGAGCGGGCGCGCCGACCTGTCCAGCCTGGTGCCGGGATGGTCGAGGGCGCAAGGCGTGCAGGTGCAGGGCGGGACGCTGGAGGCGGACGGCAGCACGGTCGTGTGGGACGGGAAGACCTCCCCGGTGACGGTGTCCTATGCCTATCGGACGGGCTATCGCGACGTGACCCTGGATGCTACGCTGAACCTGTTCTTTGACAGCGGTAGTCGGCCGGTATTCACGCAGCCTGCGGGGGCGCAGACGGTGACGGTGGCGGCGGGGCAGACGGGCACGCTGCGCGCGGCCGCCACGGACGCGTTGGTGTACCAGTGGTACGTGAACCGGAACGACGGGGCGGGGTATGTGGCCGTCTCCGGCGCGACGGGCGCGACCTACACCACGGGCGCGGCGACGGTGGAAAACGACGGGTACACGTATTATTGCGAGGCGGCGAACGCGTTTGGCACGACGAGCAGCCCGGTGTTCACGCTGCGGGTGACGGCGGAGCCGGAGCCGGTACCCGAAACGGGCGACGGGAGCGACCCGGCGCTGTGGCTCACGCTGGCGCTGGCGAGCCTCTGCGGGCTGGGCGCGCTGACCTTCGGCAGACGGCGCGGCGCGGCGCGGCGGTAACGCCGCAGCCGCCACAGCCGGTAACGGCCGACGGCCGCCCGGCAGGCATCTCAAAAAAAACGGCACGGCGCAGAGGGGGAACCCTCTGCGCCGTTGGATTGTCCGCGGCCTTTTCCACCTTTCGGCCCGCCCATCAGCGCGGTCTCTCCCCGCGCCCGCCGGGGCGTGGTTTTTGCGTTCTGTGGGACGGCTTTGCGGTGGCCTTTTCCTGCGCCCGCCGGGGCGCGGTTTTTGCGTTCTACGGGGCGGCTTTGCGGCGGCGTCCGCGCCGCCTGCGGCGTGCGCGCCCCGGCGCCCGCCTTCCGGCCCGCCCGTCAGCGGTGGAAGAACGCGAGCGCGATGGCGCCCGGGCCGGCGTGCGTGCCGATCGTGCCGCCGATGGTGTGGCAGGGCAGCGAGCCGGCGTCGGCGTGCGCCTGCCAGAGCGCGGCGCTGTCGTGGATGTACTTTTGCAGCAGCGCGTCACTCAGGCCCGTATAGCCCAGCGTGTAGGGCATGGAAAAGTCGATGCCGCCGGACCGGGACACCTGTTCGGTGAGCAGGTTGTTGCTGTTGCGCGAGCCGCGCGCCCGGCCAAGCACGACCACCTCGCCGCGCTCGATGGCGATGACGGGCTTGATGGCCAGCATGCCGCCCACGAACCCGACCGTGCGGGACAGCCGCCCGCCGCGCACGAGGTACTCGAGCGTGTCGAGCAGCGCGATGACGCGGATGTCGCGCTTGCGCGCTTCCAGCTGCGCGGCGATCTCCGCCGCCGGCAGCCCCTCGTCGAGCAGGCGCAGCGCATATTCGACCAGCACGCGCTCGCCGATGCTGGCGGACTCGCTGTCCACCGCATACACGCCCTCGCCGCAGGCCTCGGCGGCGAGACGGGCGCTCTGGCACGTGCCGGACAGTTTGGACGAGATCGTGATGGCGACGACCTCCTCGCCCGCTTCACGCGCGGCGCGGAACGCCTGTTCAAAGTCGAACGGCGCGATCTGGCTCGTGGTGGGCAGCGCATCGCTCTCCACGAGCTTTTCGTAAAAGGCCCGGTGCGTGAGCGTGACGCCGTCGAGATAGGCGTCGTCGCCAAAGGTGACCGTCATGGGGAGTACGGTCAGTTCCGGGCGGGTTGCGGCCATGTCGGATGCAGAGTCGGTGAGAATGTGTACGCGGCGGTTCATGGTTCCTCCTGTCTGGCTGCCGCGGCTTCCGCGCGCAGCAGCATGTCGAGATTTTGTGCAATGGTGTGGAGAGAGCGGTACATGGCCTCCCGTTCCCCGTCCGGGATGTCCCCGCCGATGCGCTGCACGAGCGCTTCCACCCGCGCGTCGATCCTGGCGGCCACGGCGCGCCCCTGCTCCGTCAGAGTGGCGGGCGCGCGGTAGCGGCGGCCCTGCGGCGGGTCCGCATACCGGACAAACCCCTCGTGCTCGAGCGCGGCCAGCACGCGCGACACGGCGGCACGGTCGACCGACAGGTGACGGCAAAGCGCCGCGGCCGTCAGCCCTTCCGGGTGACGCGCCAGGCAGAACAGGCACATGACGTGCGGCCCTTTCAGCCCGAACTCCCGCATCTCGAGGCTCTTGAGCCGCAGGATGTCCTTCTGGATCTGCGAGATGGAGAGCAAAAACGTCTCAAACCGTTTCAACATGTCCCCGTCGCCCCTGCCGGGCGCTCCTTTCCCGTTTGCTCAGCGGTATTATACCGGCAAGATATTGATTTGTCAACATCTTGCGGCCGGCCTGACGCGGCCCGCGTCGGCGGCACCGCACGGCCCACGGCACGGCGCTACGCCGCGGCCCACGGCCGCCGTCCCGCCACGCCCCGCCGCGGTCGCCGCGCGGCGACAACAAGTTATAATCTGTTCATTTGCTTCACAGGCGGGAATATGCTATCATAGTAGCGGCGCCCGGCAGCGTCTGGCGGACCGGGCGGAAGGCAAGGAGTGAATGGCATGGCGGCAAAATCCGGACGGGAGTTGGACCACGGCGCGCAGGGCATCCGCGTGGCGCGGCGCACGTTGACATACATCGTGCGCGTCCTGCTGATGATCGTCGTTGGCTGCATGGTGTGCGTGCTCGCCTTTTTGACGGCGGAGCGCACGAGCAATCTGTACATCCTGTCCACGGAAGGCATGTCGCTGCGCGCGTCGTACATCCTGGGGGAGGATACCGAGATGCGCGATCTGGAGGAATATTTCCTGCTCGCGTTCCTTTCGGAAGACGCGGCGCTGACGGCTGACGCATACGCGGATTACAGCATCACCAGCTACGATTATGATTTGACCATTGAAAACATCTCCGTGCTGCCCTGGACGGCGACGGCCACCGTCACGGCGGTGGAGACGGTGACGGTGAAGGGCAGTTATGACAGCGAAAAACTGCTGGAGGGCGAGACGCAGGCGGACCATCCGCTGCCGGATTGGCCTGTGCGGCGCTATCGCATCCGGTTTGTGAACACCGGCTCGCGTTGGTACATCGCGGCGCTGGATCTGGTGGAGGAAAATCCGGAGGTGGAGCCGCTGCGCACGCCCGACCCGAACCTGACCCCGCGGCCGATGGCTACGCCGACGCCGACGCCGACGCCGGCGGCAACGGTGCTGCCTTGAGTGCATTTCCGTTTCGACAAGCGAATGAACCGCCCGTGTTCCTCGCCCCGATGGCGGGGTTTTCTGACGTGGCGTTCCGGCTGCTGTGCCGCGAACAGGGGTGCGACTGGACGGTGACGGAGATGGTCAGCGCCAAGGGGCTGCTCTATGGCAGTGACCGCACCGCGCAGCTGCTGCGCACCGCTCCGGCGGAGGGCGCGGTGGTCATGCAGCTGTTTGGGCGCGAGCCGGCGCTGCTGGCGGAGGCCGCGCGCCGGATCGAAGGGGAGCATGGGGCGGCGCTGGCGGCGATCGACCTGAACTTTGGCTGCCCCGCGCCCAAGATCGCGGGCAACGGCGAGGGCAGCGCGTTGCTGCTCGAACCGGCGCTTTGCGGCCGGATCGTTGCGGCGGTGGCGGCGGCGGTGCGCGTGCCGGTGACGGTCAAGCTGCGCAAGGGATATGACGCCGCCCATGTCAACGCCGTGGAGGTAGCGCGCATCTGCGAAGGAGAAGGCGCTTCGCTCGTCACCGTGCACGGCCGCACGCGGGAACAGCGGTATACGGGGCACGCGGACTGGGCGTGCATCGCGGCGGTGCGCGCCGCTGTGGCCGTGCCGGTCGTCGGCAATGGCGACGTGCGCTCGGGCGCGGACGCGCTGCGCCTGCTGCGGGAGACGGGGTGCGCCGGCGTCATGGTGGGTCGCGGCGCGCTGGGCAACCCCTGGATCTTTGCCGAGATCCGCGCCGCGCTGTCCGGCAGGCCGTACACGCCCCCGGACGACGCGGCGCGCATGCAGATGGCGCTGCGCCATGCGCGCATGACGGTGGAGGAGAAGGGCGCCCATGGCGTGATCGAGCTGCGCAAGCACCTCGCGCGGTACCTGTCCGGCCGGCGGGACGCGGCGGCGCTGCGCGCGCGGCTGAACACGGCGTCCACGTTGGGACAAATTGAGGAAATACTGCTTGACACTTGCGGCGCGCGTTAATATAATTAGGAAGCGCTTTTGTGCGCAGACCGCTCTTTTTGGTGAAAAAGCGCGGGAATCGTGCCGTTTTTTGGCACATTTTGGCCGGCATTGCCCGGCTGTGGAAAGGAGAACCCGATATGGCAGAGATTTGGCTGACCTCAGAGGAGATTAAAAAACGGGAGGAGCGGCTGGAGTATCTCAAGGGGCCGCGCCGCCTGGAGATTGCAGAGCAGCTCAAGATTGCGCGCGCCTTTGGCGACCTGTCGGAGAATGCGGAGTACGACGCAGCCAAGAACGAGCAGGCCAAGAACGAATATGACATCGTCCAGCTCGAGAACGAGCTGCGCAACGCCAAGGTCATCGACGAAACGACGATCGACACGAGCGTCGTAGGCGTGGGCGCGGTCGTTCAGCTCAAGAACGCCGAGAACGGCATGGAGCTTTCGTTCCAGATCGTGGGTTCCGCGGAGACGGATCCGGCGCAGGGCAAGATTTCCAACGAATCGCCGGTCGGCAAGGCGCTGCTCGGCCATCGTGCGGGGGACGCGGTGGACGTGACCACCCCGGCGGGCGTGATGCACTTTATGATTCAGTCCATCGGCCGGTAAGCCGGCGGAACGGGGGCGAACGCCCCCATTTTTTACAGTTTCAGAACAGGAGTAAAGAAGTCTCATGGAACAACAACCGCCCATTGAACGGGAGACGACGGGAGAGCAGCTGTCCGAATTGCTGCAGATCCGCCGCGACAAGCTGGCCGCGCTGCAGCGCGCCGGGCAGGACCCCTACCAGATTACGACCTTTGCCCAGACCCATCACAGCGACGAGATCAAGGCGCAGTTTGCGGCGCTCGCCGGGCAGCGGGTCAGCGTGGCCGGCCGCATGATGTCCAAGCGCATCATGGGCAAGGCGAGCTTTGCGCACGTGCTGGACGGCCGGGGGGACATCCAGGTGTATGTCAAGCGCGACGACGTGGGCGAGGAGGCCTATGCGGCGTTTAAGACCTATGACATTGGCGACCTGATCGGCGTTTCCGGCACGGTGTTCGAGACCCGAACGGGGGAAATTTCGATACACGTGGAGCAGCTTACGCTGCTGTCCAAGTCGCTCCGGCCGCTGCCGGAGAAATTCCACGGGCTGAAGGATATGGACCTGCGCTACCGGCAGCGCTTTGTGGACCTGATCGTCAACCCTGAAGTGCGCGACACGTTCCGCAAGCGCAGCCGCATCATTGCGGAGATCCGCAACCGCATGGACGCGCAGGGCTTCATCGAGGTGGAGACGCCCGTGCTCAGCACCACGGCCAGCGGCGCGTCGGCGCGCCCGTTCGTGACGCACCACAACACGCTGGATCTGGACATGTACCTGCGCATCGCCACGGAGCTGCCGCTCAAGGAGTGCATTGTGGGCGGGCTGGAGCGCGTCTATGAGATTGGCCGGCTGTTCCGCAACGAGGGCATGGACGCCATGCACAACCCGGAGTTTACCACCATCGAGGCGTACCAGGCGTATACCGACTACAATGGCATGATGGCGCTTGCGGAGGACCTGTTTTCGCACTGCGCGCTGGCCGTCCACGGCACGACGAAGATCACCTATCAGGGCATGGAGATCGACCTCACGCCGCCGTTTGCGCGCCTGACGATGAACGAAGCGGTCGTACAGTTTACCGGCGCAGACTTCCTCGCCTGCGAGACGGACGAGGCCGCGCGCGCCCTGGCCGCGCAGATCGGCCTGGAGCTTGCGGACAAGACCGCCACGCGCGGCAAGGCGCTCGTGGAGGCGTTCGAGGCGTTCGTGGAGGAGAAGCTCATCCAGCCCACGTTCATCCTGGACTATCCGGTGGAGGTGTCGCCGCTGACCAAGCGCAAGCCGTCCGCGCCGTATCTGACGGAGCGGTTTGAACTGTTCATTGGCGGGCACGAGTATGCCAACGCGTATTCCGAGCTGAACGACCCCATCGACCAGCGCGGGCGCTTTGTGCAGCAGGCGCTGGAGCGGCAAAAGGGCGACGACGAGGCCATGATGATCGACGAGGACTTCTGCCTCTCTCTCGAATACGGCATGCCGCCGACGGGTGGCATCGGCATCGGCATCGACCGCATGGTCATGCTGCTCACAGACGCGGCTACCATCCGCGACGTGCTGCTGTTCCCGACGATGAAGCCGCTGGACAGCGACAGGAAAAGTGCAAAACCGGAAAACGCCGCAAACAAAGGCGTGATTGCCAGCGCGCAAACCCAGGTCGAAATTGCGGTCAAGGACGAACCCATCGACTTTTCCAAGGTCGAAATCGAACCCTTATTCCAGGATTTCGTGGATTTTGAGACGTTTTCAAAGTCCGATTTCAGAGCGGTCAAGGTGCTCGCCTGCGAGGCGGTGCCGAAGTCCAAGAAGCTGTTAAAATTCACGCTGGACGACGGCACGGGCCAGCCCAGGACGATATTGAGCGGCATCCACGCCTACTATGAGCCGGAAGAGCTGGTCGGCAAGACGTGTATTGCCATTACCAATCTGCCGCCCAGGGCGATGATGGGCATCGAGTCCTGCGGCATGCTGATCAGCGCGCTCCACACCGAGGCGGGCGAAGAACGGCTGCATCTTTTGATGGTGGATGACCACATTCCGGCCGGGGCCAAGCTGTACTGATTGCCCCTAAAGAAGGACGATTGCCTTTGGCGCGCCAGCCTGGGCCGGCGGAGCAACACGGAGTCAAAACAGGCGTGCCGTGGCGGTTTAGCCCTGCGGAATTGGTTCTGCAGGGCTATTGATTCATGATGACGGGAGAGCGGATCATGACAGATGTGATGCTGTGTCCCCTGGAGCAGGAGGATCGGGAACAATTTATTTTGGACAATCAGGAAGCGTTCCGATATGGAGCGCTGGAGGAATTTGGCCTGCGGGATGACCATTTCGAGGAAGAGGGGGAAATCATCTCCCGCAAGACCATAGAGCGCGCCATCGATGGCGGACTTGCGTTTCGAATCATGCATAACGGCCGGAAAGCAGGCGGCCTTGTAGTAAGGGTGGATGGCGCAAGGGGCGATCTTGAACTCCTCTTTGTTGCTCCAAATGTCCATGGCCAGGGGATTGGGTATGCGGCATGGCGCGCCGTGGAGGCGCACTATCCGCAGGTGGCAGTATGGGAGACATATACGCCGTATTTTGAAAAGAGGAATATCCATTTCTATGTGAACCGCTGCGGGTTCCATATCGTCGAATTTTTCAACGAAAAACACCTGGATCCACATGACCCGCATCCCCGAAACGGGGGTACCTTCGATGGGATGTTCCGATTTGAGAAAGTGATGTGGAACCCCACGGCATCCAACCGGCCCGGTGAAACATGACGGGGATACAAATACAAACGACGCAAACGACGGGGATTGCCGATCCCGGACAGCGCCGTAAAGGCAGCGTCATGGATGGGGCGGTAAAAATTCCAGAAAAATAAAAAATAGGTGTTGACAATTACCGGCGAGTTTGCTATACTACAAAAGCTGCCGGCGAGCGGGGGACCGCGGGGCGGCGGCGAGGAGCACCTTGAAAACTATACAGTGCATCAAAGAACAAGCCAGCCGCTCACCGGAAGGTGAGCGGAGAAACGCAAAGACGAAGAGACGACCAAGCGAAGGAAAGTGAGCTACGGCTGGAGACAGCCGATAGAGATTGAACTCAAGAGTTTGATCCTGGCTCAGGACGAACGCTGGCGGCGTGCCTAACACAT
>URQH01000016.1 GCA_900549955.1 uncultured Eubacteriales bacterium
GCGCAGCCTTGCCAAGGCTGAGGTGGCGGGTTCGAGCCCCGTCTCCCGCTCCAACCTCCGGCGACATAGCCAAGCGGTAAGGCAAGGGTCTGCAAAATCCTCATTCCCCGGTTCGATTCCGGGTGTCGCCTCCATAAAATAGCCACGCCATGATGCGGCGCGGCTATTTTTATGCGTTTTTTAGGGGGCCGGAAACTGCTCCGACCCGGCGCATCCACCCCCGGCCAAACCATTGACCGGGTTAGAACGCCCGTGCGCCGCAAACGTGCGCCCCTATTGCTCTACACATCCCCAGGCCCCCTATGCAAATGTGAATATTTTTCAACATCAAATGCGCGCTATTGACAGCACGCAATTAAATTGCTACGATACATACAAGTTGCAAAAGGAGGCGGTTGCCGTGGCATGGGAAGGCTACACGTGTGGAGAGCTGCTCAAGCGCGTGAGCGACATCTTTGAGACGAACGCCAACCGGGACTTGCAGTCACACGGCGTGACCCTGTCCCAGATGAAAATGCTCGCTTTCCTGGATCACACGGAAGACGGGTCCACGACACTCAAGTCGCTGGAGGCGCATTTCAAGGTGTCCCAGGCCACCATTGCGGGCATCGCCGCCCGGCTGGAAAAAAAGGGCCTGGTGCAGGGATACATCGACCCGGAGGACCGGCGCGTCAAGCACATTGCCCTCTCCCCGGCCGGGCGGCAGCTGTGCGGGCATGCCAAATCCGCCATGGAACAGGGCGAGCGCCTGTTCCTCGAGGCGCTGTCCCCACAGGAGCGCGCCACGCTGCAACAGCTGCTGCAAAAAGTATACGACCATCTGCAATGAACCGCCTGCCCCTCGCCGACAGGCTGTTCTATATCCCAAATCGAAAGCATGCTTTTGATTGCACGCTTTTAAAACGGCCGGCGCAGATGGCCATAGGAAAGGACTGATGCATATGCTCAAAACCCTCTGCCGATACATCGGCAACTACCGCCGGGATTCCATTCTGACGCCGCTGTACACGGCGCTGGAAGTGCTGATGGAAATCCTGATCCCGTTCGTCACCGCCGCCATCATCGACCGTGGCATCGAGGCGGGCAGCATGCGGGGCATTCTGCTGTATGGCGCCGTCATCCTGCTGTTCGCCTGTCTGAGCCTCGTGTTTGGCGTCCGTGCCGGCACGCACGCCGCGTCCGCCTCCGCCGGCTTTGCCTGCAACCTGCGCGACGCCATCTATGAAAACGTGCAGACCTTCTCCTTCTCCAACATCGACAAGTTCAGCACGGCCGGGCTGGTCACCCGCATGACGACGGACGTGACCAACCTGCAAAACGCCTATCAGATGCTGCTGCGCATCGCCGTGCGCGCGCCGCTGATGCTGCTGTGCAGCATGGTCATGTGTTTTCTCATCAACGTCAAGCTGAGCCTGATCTTCCTGCTGGCCATGGTGGTGCTCGCGTGCATACTGGCCGCCATCATCCGGCAGGCGACGCCGATCTTCTCGCGCGTGTTCGACGAATACGACCACCTGAACGCGAGCGTACAGGAGAACGTCTCCGCCATCCGGACTGTCAAGGCATTCGCCCGGGAGCCGCACGAAAACGGCAAATTCGCCGCGGCAGCCGAGGCGCTCTGCCGCAAGTTTATCCAGGCGGAATCCATCCTGGCGTTCAACAACCCGGTCATGATGCTCGTGATCTACGGGTGCATCCTGGCGCTGTCCTGGCTTGGCGCGCACGCCATTGTCGGCGGCACGCTGACCACCGGCAACCTGACCTCCCTGTTCAGCTACGTGATCAGCCTCATGATGTCGCTCATGATGCTCTCCATGATCTTCGTCATGCTCTCCATGAGCACCGCCAGCGCCAAGCGCATCGTGGAGGTGCTCACCGAAACGCCGGACCAGCGCGACATCCCGGAGCCGGCGACGACGGTTCCCGACGGCAGCATCGACTTTAACCACGTCTCCTTTGCCTACCAGGCGGGCAGCGGCGAGGACGTGCTGCACGACATCGATCTGCACATCCGCTCGGGCGAAATGGTGGGCATCATCGGCGGGACCGGCAGCGGCAAATCCAGCCTGGTCAACCTGATCAGCCGCCTGTACGACGCCAGCGCAGGCACGGTCTGTGTCGGCGGCCGGGACGTGCGCGAATATGACCGGGCGGCGCTGCGGGAGCAGGTCGCCGTGGTACTGCAAAAGAACGTGCTGTTCTCCGGCACCATCCTCGACAACCTGCGCTGGGGCAAGGCAGACGCCACGCTTGAGGAGTGCCGGGCCGCCTGCCGGGCGGCCTGCGCGGACGAGTTCATCGAGCGGCTGCCGGACGGGTACGACACCTGGATCGAACAGGGCGGCACGAACGTGTCCGGCGGGCAGCGGCAGCGCCTGTGCATCGCACGCGCGCTGCTCAAGCATCCGAAGGTGCTGATCCTGGACGACTCGACCAGCGCCGTGGACACCGCAACGGACGCCAGGATCAAGCGCGCTTTCCAAGAGGCCATCCCCGGCACAACGCGATTGATCGTCTCCCAGCGCATTTCGAGCATCGAGCGCGCGGACCGCATCCTCGTGCTGGACGGCGGCCGCGTAAGCGGGTTCGACACGCACGCGAACCTGCTCAAAACAAACGACCTCTACCGGGAAATCTGGGAAGCGCAGGCACAGGGCGGCGGCGACTTTGACGAGCCGGGAAAGGAGGCATGCGCGACATGAAACACCTCGATACGACACAGGAACGCCCGCTCGCGCTCATGCGCCGGTTGCTCCGCTACATTCTCAAGCGCCATAAACTCGCCTGCCTGATCGTGGTGCTCGGCATTCTGGGCTCCGCGCTGGCCAGCCTCAGCATGACGCTGTTCATGCAGGCGCTGATCGACGACTACATCCTGCCGCTGACGCGCGCCGCCGTGCAGGACTATGCGCCGCTCGCGCAGGCGCTCTGCAAGCTGGGCGCAGTGCTGCTCGCCGGTGTAGGCTGCGCCTATCTGTATAACCGGATCATGGTCAACGTCAGCCAGAACACGATGAAACGGCTGCGCACCGAGCTGTTTGCCAGCATGGAATCGCTGCCGCTGCGCTATTTCGACACGCACGCGCACGGCGACATCATGTCCGTCTACACCAACGACGTGGACACCCTGCGCCAGCTCATCAGCCAGAGCCTGCCGCAGCTGGTCAACGCGTCCATCACGCTGACCAGCGCCTTTGTCAGCATGCTCGTGCTGAGCCTCCCCCTCACCGCCATCTCGCTCGCCATGGTGGGCGTCATGCTGTATACGACGGGCCGGCTCAGCGGGCTGTCCAGCGGGTATTTTGTAGCGCAGCAGCGCGACCTGGGCGCGCTCAACGGCTACGTGGAAGAGATGATGGAGGGCCAGAAGGCCGTCAAGGTGTTCTGCCACGAGCGGCAGAGCCTGGCGCAATTCCGTGTGCTGAACGAAGCGCTGCGCGACAGCGCGCGCAACGCCAACCGCATTGCAAACATCACGATGCCCGTGAACGTGAGCCTGAGCAACATCAGCTACGTCCTGTGCGCCATCGCCGGCGGCCTACTGGCGCTCGGCGGCTCGGCCGGGCTGACGATCGGCGCGCTGGTCGCCTTTTTAAACCTGAACAAGAGCTTCAACCAGCCGGTCTCAATGCTCAGCCAGCAGGTCAGCAGCGTCGTCATGGCGACCGCGGGCGCCGCGCGCGCCTTTGCGCTGCTGGATGAAACGCCGGAGCAGGACGGCGGCGATACCGAGCTGGTCAACGTCCGGGAAGGTACGGAGGGCACGCTCGTGGAAACGTCCCAAAAGACCGGCCTCTGGGCCTGGAAGCAGCCAGCTCCCGAAAGCGGCTCCGCCTATGTGCGGCTGCGCGGTGAGGTGACCTTTGAGGACGTCACGTTCGGATATGACGCTCCAAAACCGGTGTTGCACGACATCCGCATGTATGCAAAACCGGGGCAGAAAATTGCGCTCGTCGGCTCCACCGGCGCCGGCAAGACGACGATCACCAACCTGATCAACCGGTTTTACGACATTCAGCAGGGGCAGATTCGCTACGACGGCATCGACATCGGCCGGATTAAAAAGCCCGACCTGCGCCGCAGTCTCGGCATGGTGCTGCAGGACACCAGCCTGTTTACCGGCACGGTGCTCGAAAACATCCGCTATGGCCGGCTGGACGCCACCGATGAGGAGTGTATAGCGGCGGCAAAGCTCGCCAACGCAGACGGGTTTATCCGCCGCCTGCCGGACGGCTATCAGACGGTGCTTGCGGGCGCAGGCGCCAACCTGTCACAGGGGCAGCGGCAGCTGCTGGCCATTGCACGTGCCGCCGTGACCGACCCGCCGGTGCTGATCCTCGACGAGGCCACCTCCTCGATTGATACGCACTCGGAGCAGCTCGTGCAGCGCGGCATGGACGCGTTGATGGCCGGCCGCACGTCGTTTGTCATCGCGCACCGGCTCTCCACCGTGCGCAACGCGGACTGCATCATGGTGCTGGAACACGGCCGCATCGTGGAGCGCGGTACGCACGACCAGCTCATGGCGCAGCAGGGCCGGTATTACCAGCTCTACACCGGCAAGTCCATCGGCGCATAGCAACCGGCGCGCGCCCGCAGCTGCGGGCAACCGCGAAACACGGGCGGCGGGGCCATAGGCCCCGCCGCCTGCATTGTCCCTTTCCATTTGCACGGCAGCATGGTATACTGAAAATATCTCCAGCGCCGAGGCGCCGCGCGTGCAGTATGGCGCCTGTGCGCTCCCCGGGGCGATTCCGCCTCGCTTGAGGCGCCGGTTTGCGATCGTCGGAACATCGCTTTCCCTGTTTGGCCGTTTGCAAGCCGGCGGCAAACGTGCATCGCCCATTTCCGTTTGAAGCTGGAGGCTCTTACATGGCGAAAAAGACCGCGCAAAACACGCGCCGGCGGATCGTGTCTGCCGCGTGGAGCCTGTTCTACGAACAGGGGTACGAACACACGACCGTAGAAGAGATCATCGAGCTGTCCAATACCTCAAAGGGCTCGTTTTATCACTACTTCAGCGGCAAGGACGCGCTTTTGAGCACGCTCAGCGACCTGTTTGACGAAAAATACGAAACGCTGCTCGAAACCATGCCGCCACATCTGACGGCCATGGAGCAGTTGCTGTACCTGAACGGCGAGCTCTTTGGCATGATCGAGACGAGCGTGCCGCTCGAGCTGCTGGCGCGCATGCTCTCCACGCAGATCGTCACCAGCGGGAAAAAGCACCTGCTGGACCATCGCCGCGTGTACTACCGGCTGTTGCGGCGCATTATCAATGAGGGGCAACAATCCGGTGAACTGACCAGCGCGCGTCCCTGCGCGGACCTGGTCAAGATTTACGCGCTGTGCGAGCGCGCGCTCATGTACGACTGGTGCCTGTGCGGCGGGGAATACTCCCTGCGCCGGTATGCCGCGGACCTGTTGCCGGCATTTTTACGCGGGCTTTTACAGGCATAAAATTTCGTTTGTCTATATTTTGAACAGACGTTTTGTGAATCGTCTTTTTCATTTTTACCTATATACCTTGTAATTTTCAGTATCGATGATGATTCGTATAGACTAAAGTACAGAATATATTCTGTATTGAAGTCTATTGATTCGTCTGTTAAAATACCGTTAAATATCGTGCGGCATGGCAAATGGTACCATGCCATAGTAAGAGAGATGGGAAGATGATTCAGGCTTGTATGATCGGCGCCATCGTAGTCTATCTGGTGGGCATGGTCTACGTGGGGTACTACTACAGCAAAAAGGGCGGCGGCTTCACCGCAAACGAATTTTATCTGGGCGGCCGCAAGCTGGGCCCGCTCGTGACGGCCATGAGCGCCGAGGCATCCGACATGAGCAGCTGGTTGCTCATGGGACTGCCGGGCGTCGCCTATCTGAGCGGCGTTGCAGAGGCGGGTTGGACCGCCATCGGCCTCGCCGTTGGCACGTACTTCAACTGGCTGATCGTGGCCAAGCGCCTGCGGCGCTACACGATCGTTGCGGGCAACTCCTTCACCATTCCGGAGTTCTTCTCCCGCCGTTACCGCGACGACAGGCACATCCTGACCTGCATCGCCGCCATCGTCATCCTCGTGTTCTTCGTGCCCTATACCGCGTCCGGCTTTAAGGCGGTGGGTACGCTGTTCAACAGCCTGTTCCAGGTGGAATACCACGTGGCCATGCTGATCGGCGCCGTCGTCATCATCGGCTACACAGTGCTCGGCGGCTTCCTCGCCGTGTCCACCACCGACCTGATCCAGAGCATCGTCATGACGCTGGCACTGATCATGATCGTGCTCTTTGGCGTCAACGTCGCAGGCGGCTGGCAGGCCGTCATGGACAATGCGAGCGCCCTGCCCGGCTATCTGAACATGACGCTTTCCTACAACGCGGCGACGGGCGGCTCCTCGCCCTACAGCCTGCTGACGATCTTCTCCACGCTCGCGTGGGGCCTCGGCTATTTCGGCATGCCGCACATCCTGCTGCGCTTCATGGCCATCCGGGAAGAAAAGATGCTCACCACTTCGCGCCGCATTGCCAGCATCTGGGTGTGCATCTCGATGTTCGTGGCCATCGTCATCGGCATCATCGGCTACAGCGTCTCGCTCACCGGCAAGGTGCCCCTGTTCACGACGAGTTCCGACAGCGAGACCATCATCATTCAGCTGGCCAACCTGCTGAGCCAGAACGGCGCGTTCTTCGCCATCCTGGCCGGCGTGGTGCTCGCGGGCATCCTGGCTTCCACGATGTCCACCGCCGACTCGCAGCTGCTCACCGCCGCGTCGAGCGTCTCGCAAAACCTGCTGCAGGAGGTGTTCCACCTCAAGCTGAGCCCCAAAAAATCGCTGTGGATCGCGCGGCTCACGGTCGTCGCCGTGGCGGCTGTGGGCATCCTGCTCGCGTGGAACCCGAACAGCTCCGTGTTCGCCATCGTGGCGTTTGCGTGGGCGGGCTTTGGCGCCTCCTTCGGCCCGGTTGTGCTCTTTGCGCTGTTCTGGAAACGCAGCAACCTGTGGGACGCGCTCGCGGGCATGATTTCCGGCGGCGCGATGGTGTTCATCTGGAAATACCTGCTCGCCCCGCTGGGCGGCGCGTTCGCCATCTATGAGCTGCTGCCCGCGTTTCTGGTCGCGTGCGTCGCCATCGTCGTGGTGTCGCTGCTGACGGCCAAGCCCAGCAAGGAGATCTGCGACGAGTTCGACCGCGTGCGCGAAGGGAAGATCTCCGAATAAGCTCTCCGCTTCAATCCGAAGTGCACACAAGTGCAACAGGGCGCCGGCAGGGACTTTCCCCCGCCGGCGCCACGTTTTCCATGCATGATCGGCCCGGCTCCACGCCGGGCCGATCATGTAACTGTAACCGCCCGGCCGGCATTGTCTACGGCTCTATCAGCGGGCGTTGCCGTTTCCGGATCCGGCTCCATACCCGTTTCCTTGTCCAAATCCCGGACCGCGTCCACCCACTCCGTCTCCCCCCTGCCCAGCCTGCTCCAGCAGGTCGCGGATCTCCCGCATCGTGAGCCGCTGCACGTCCTCCACCGTAACGTCCGGCAGGACCTCCCGCAGTTCGAGATAGGCGCGGTACTTGCCGACCGACAGCCCCGCTGCATGCGCCTCGGCGACGTCCGCCTGCCGCTGCGTACAGTGCAGCTGCTCCGGGGCGATGCCTGTCCGCTCCAGGATGCAGTTCTGCATCTGCCGCAGGCCGTCCTCCGAGCCGTTGACCACGGTAATCTCCAGCAGCTGCCCTTCCGCGAGGCAGGCGGCGACCGTCTCCTCGCGCAGGATGGTTTCGATGGCGTCGGCATAGGCCAAATGCTTCACCGTCACCGCCGCCGCGACCGCCCGCCCGTCCTCATTGTAGCCCTGTACGCCGATCACCCGGCCATACCGGTTGACCGACAGCTCCAGCGACGGATTGATGTCCATGCTGATCGTCGCCACCGTCGTAGCATACGACGCATAGCCGCCCACGCCCAGCAGCAGCGCAAACGCGCACACGGCCACCCGGAGAGCACGCGCCGCGCGGCGCGCCCGGGGCGCGGCGTGGCGGTACAGCCGCTCGTGCAGGAACGCCCTGGTCCGCGCCTGTAGATCCTCTTCCGCCCGGATGGGCTCGAACGCCGCCCGGATTTGCTTACGCATCTTCCTCGCCCCCCAGTCTTACCTGCAACATGCGCCTTGCGCGGGCCAGCAGTGTATACACGGTGTTTACGTTCCGGCGGAGCAGCTTTCCCATCTCCACCGCCGAATACCCCTCAAAATAATGCAGGTAAATCACATTCCGGTACCGCTCCGGGAATGCCAGCACGGCCTCGAGCACGTCACTATGCAGTCCGGCCTGCCGCGCCGGCAAAGGCGCCGCCTCGTCGATCGGCACGGTCCGGCTGCGGAACACGTTCTTGAGCACGTCCTTGCACCGGTTGATCGTCACGCGGATGAGCCACGCCTTTTCATGTTCCGCACTCTCAAACGGGGCGGAGCGCAGGGCATATTTGAGGAACACCTCCTGAAAGATGTCCCCCGTATCCGAGGCATTTTTCAAACACAGCGCACAGATCCGGCGAACGGTATCTGCATACCGCTCCATCGCCCCATACACTTCCTGTTCGCTCCGCATTGCACCCTTCCATGCGGGCACCCGCCCGCCACGTCAGTTGGTTCTCCGTCTGCCCCGGCCTCGGCCGCCGCGCGCATTGTCGCACACGCCGTCCCCGTCTTCATCCACAAAGCCGGCGCCACGGCCGCAGTTGTCGCACACGCCGTCCCCGTCTTCGTCCACGAAGCCGGCGCCGCGGCCACAGTTGTCGCACACGCCGTCCCCGTCTTCATCCACAAAGCCGGCGCCGCGGCCACAGTTGTCGCACACGCCGTCCCCGTCTTCATCTACGAAAGCAGCGTTCCGGCCACGTGCGGCGACAGCCGCAATGCCGCCATTTTCTACGCCGCCGTTTGCCAGCGCAGCGCCCGTGCCCAGAGCCAGCGCCATCGCGCCTGCCAGCAGGCACGCCGTCAGTCGGTGTTTCATGATAGCATCCTCCCTCTTTTTCATGCAAGCTCTCGCGGGCTTCTGCTATACATACGATTGCACCGGGTCGATCCTTTCATCCGACCTGAAAAAATCCGCACGAAGAAAAAAGCGCACGGCGGGTTGCTCACCCGCCGTACGCTCCACGGCAAAGCCGGCGCGGCTTTTGCCGCGCCGGCCATCCCTCTCTTTACCGCACGACCAGCTCATGTCCGTCAAAATCGACGGTGAGGCAGGTCTCCGGCTCCGGATCATTCTTGAGAATGTACCGTGCCAGCAGCGACTCCACACGCGATTGCAGGAACCGCTTGAGCGGGCGCGCACCGTACACCGGATCGCTCCCAGACTCGATGATGTATGCCTTTGCTGCGTCGGTAATCGTGATGCTGAGCTGTTTGGCTGCCAGACGCTTTTGCAGGTCTTTCACCAGCAAGTCCACGATCGCGGACAGGTTCTCCCGCGTGAGCGGCTTGTAGAACACCGTCTCGTCCAGCCGGTTCAAAAACTCCGGCCGGAAATACGACTTCAGCAGCTGCTGCACCTGCTCGCGCGCCGACTCGCTGATCTCGCCATTCTCCCCGATGCCCTCCAGGATCACGTCGGAACCCAGATTGCTCGTGAGGATGATGATGCTGTTCTTGAAGTCCACCGTGCGGCCCTGCCCATCGGTGATGCGCCCGTCGTCCAGCACCTGCAACAGCACGTTCAGCACGTCCGGATGCGCCTTCTCCACCTCGTCGAACAGGATGACCGCATAGGGCTTCCTGCGCACGGCCTCGGTCAGCTGGCCGCCCTCATCGTAACCCACATAGCCCGGAGGCGCGCCGATGAGCCGGGAGACGGAGTATTTCTCCATGTACTCCGACATGTCGATACGCACCAGGGCGCGCTCGTCGTCGAACAGTGCCTCTGCCAACGCCTTGGCCAGCTCCGTCTTGCCCACGCCCGTGGGGCCGAGGAACAGGAACGAGCCGATCGGACGGTTCGGGTCCTGGATGCCGGCACGCGAGCGCAGAATCGCGTCGCACACGCGCTCCACGGCCTCGTCCTGGCCGATGACGCGCTGGTGAAGAATGTCATCCAGCCGCAACAGCTTCTCACGCTCACCTTCCATGAGCCGAGCAACCGGAATGCCCGTCCAGCGGGCCACGATGCGGGCAATCTCTTCCTCCGTCACACGGTCGCGCAGGTATTTGGTGCCATGGAGCTTTTCTTCGGCCTTTTTCTCCTCATCCGCCAGCTCCTTCTGCAGCTGCGGCAGCTTGCCGTATTGCAGCTCTGCCGCGCGGTTGAGGTCATAGGCGTTCTGCGCGCGTTCAATCTCCGCGTTGGTGCGTTCGATCTCCTCGCGCAGAGCCTGCACCTTGCCGATGTCCTGCTTCTCGTTCTCCCAGCGCGCCTTCATCTCGCCAAACTCAGCGCGCAGGTTCGCGAGCTCCTTCTGGATCTCCTGCAGGTGCTCCTGCGATATCTTGTCCGTCTCCTTCTTGAGTGCGGCCTCCTCAATCTCGAGCTGCATGATCTTGCGGGAGATTTCATCCAGTTCCGTGGGCATGGAGTCCATCTCGGTCTTGATCAGCGCGCACGCCTCATCCACGAGGTCGATCGCCTTGTCCGGCAGGAACCGGTCGGAGATATAGCGGTTGGAGAGCGTCGCCGCGGCGATGAGCGCCTGATCCTGGATCTTGACACCGTGGAACACCTCATAGCGTTCCTTGAGGCCACGCAGGATGGAGATGGTGTCCTCCACCGACGGTTCAGCGACCATCACCGGCTGGAACCGGCGCTCCAGCGCTGCGTCCTTTTCAATGTACTGGCGGTACTCGTTCAGCGTGGTCGCGCCGATGCAGTGCAGTTCGCCCCGCGCCAGCATGGGCTTGAGCAGGTTGCCGGCGTCCATCGCGCCCTCGGTCTTGCCCGCGCCGACGATGGTGTGCAACTCGTCGATAAACAGGATGATCTTGCCCTCAGACGCCTTGATCTCGTTGAGCACGGCCTTGAGCCGCTCTTCAAACTCGCCGCGGAACTTCGCACCCGCGACCAGCGCGCCCATGTCGAGTGCGAACAGCTGCCGGTCCTTCAGGTTGTCCGGCACGTCCCCGCGCACGATGCGCAGCGCCAGGCCCTCGGCGATGGCCGTCTTGCCGACGCCCGGCTCGCCGATGAGGCACGGGTTGTTCTTCGTCTTGCGCGACAGGATGCGGATGACGTTCCGGATCTCGTCGTCCCGGCCGATGACCGGATCGAGCTTCTGGTTGCGCGCCAGCTCGACGAGGTCCTGCCCGTATTTTTTCAGCACGTCATACGTACTCTCCGGGTTGTCCGACTGCACGTGCGTGTTGCCGCGCACCTGCTTGAGCTGTTCCAAAAAGGCCTTTTCCGTCACGCCGTGCGCCTGGAACAGCCGTTTGAGCTCGCCGGACGGCTTCTCCAGCAACCCAAGGAACAGGTGTTCCACAGAGACATATGCGTCGTCCATCTTCTCGGCGCGCTTCTCCGCCGCCGTCAGCGCCGCGTCCAGCTCACGCGAGAGATAGACGTTCTCCGCCGCACCGCCGCTCACGCCGGGTAGGCGGTTGACCTGCGCCGCGCAGGCCGCGCCCATCGCCTGCACGTCCACGCCCATGGCGGACAGCAGGCTGGCGATCAGCCCCTCCTGCTGCGTCAGCAGGGCGGAAAGCAGGTGTTCCTGCCGCACCTCGGCGTTGCTGTGCTCGACGGCCAGCCCGTGCGCCGCCTGCACCGCCTCGATGCTCTTCTGGGTCAATTTCTGTGCATTCATAGGTCCTTCCCCCTTTGTCTCGTCAAATCAGGATCCGCTGCCCATGCAGATAGTCGACATACAGCCGCTGCACCTGCACCACCGCGCGTTGCGGATCGCTCAAGTTGGCAAAAAATGCCTTGAGCGCGCGGTCGAACAGGTCGATATACGCGGCGATCGCCTCGCCCACCGTCTCGTTGTCCGGCTCCGCGCCTTCGCTGCGCAGCACCAGCTTGCGAATAAACCGCCCGTCCTCCACCGTACTCTCGGTCCGCCCGAGGAACGATTCCTCCACGCGCACCCAAAGTTTGAAAAACTGCAACAGGTACAGCAACAATGTGCTGTTCTGGCTTCGGAGCGACACACGCAGTTCTCCCAGCAGCGGCTTGGCATTGCGGTACAGCTCGACGCTGTAGCGAACGGTCGGGTTGTACTTATATGCCAGCGCACTCCTGAGAGAAAACATGGTGTCTGACGGCTGCAACAGCACCTGGAATGTGCTGCCGCCGGCAAGCTGCTGCTCCACGGCGGAAAAGATCTCCCGCATGCGCTTTTCCGGCGTCATGTAGGATACGTACTCCGCCAAAATCTGGTTGATCATGTTTGACCGGCTGGTGTTCATCTCATAGGCGACACGGTCGATCTGCTCCACCACGTCGTCCATCAACACCAGGGAATACACGCTCTTGTTCATACCCGCTCTCCTCTCTTCCTGCCATTTATTGTACCACTTCAAGTATAATTTGCAAGCGAAATTATATAATATTAACAACGATTTTGCAAAAAAGCCAAATTTGCGGTATGCTCATGACATCACTGCATCGTACGGGAACGCCGGCACCTGAACGCGGCGCGCGCAATGCCCTGGCCACGCCGGATATGACGCGTTCGCCCTGCCTGCACGGCGTCGAATTCACGCGCGGCGGCCCGTTCTCTTTGGTGCACACGACAGGAGCAAACATGAACCCCATCGACCGTCCGGACGCCGCGTTCGTCCGCGAACCCATGCGAAAAGGCATTGGCCAGGTGCTTTACCAAAGCGATGCCACGGTGCTGCTTTGCCACCGGCCCGGCGCATTCATGCTGTATTGCACGGATACGGTAGAGGGCTTGCGTGCGCTCGCCCCGCTACGGGCCTGCACCCTGCTCGCGACCAACGACCGTGACGTAGCTCTGCACGCCCAGGCGCGCTTTGACCTGTCAAGCCGCGGCGAATGCTACTTTGTGGTCTACGAAAAGGCGACCCCGCCCGTCGTGCCCAAACGGCTCGACATCCGCCCGCCGGACGACGAGGCCATGCGCCTGATCCGCAGCCACTACGACCTGGCTTCCGACGAGGAACTGGCCATCGTGCGGCAGCGCGGCGACCTGCTGTGCGGCTATCTGGCAGGCACGCTGGCCGGCTTTATCGGGCGGCATCAGGAGGGCAGCCTCGGCATGCTGTACGTCTTTCCCCGTTTCCGCCGGCTCGGGCTCGCGGCCGAGCTGGAGACGCAGGCCATTGCGCGTTGTCTCGCGCAGGGCGACCTGCCCTATGCCGATATCTTTACCGATAATGCCGCCTCACTTGCATTGCAGCGCAAACTCGGCTTTACCGTGCGGGAAGACATGCGCAGCTACTGGGTACACAACTGACCCGCACGCACATAACAGGAGGGCGCCCGTGCCACCCCGGCATGGGCGCCCTCCGGTTGTGCCCACAGGTTCCCGGCCTTCACCCGGCCAGTACCGTGCCGCCCACCGGGCGCAGCACGACCGGCCGGCAACTACCGGGGCCAAATATCCCCTCCATATACGCCGTATAGGCGGCCGCCTGCCCCACCGGCAAAAACGTCTGAATGGCGCCGGCAAACCCGCCGCCATGTACGCGCGCGGCAAAATGCGGCGCGGCGGTTTCCTGCATGCCGTCGCAAGCAAAAAACCGCTCGGTCAGGGCGAGCGCGAGCGCCAGCCCGCGCTCCCGTGCATCCGCGGGGCATACATTCTGCAGCACCTCGAACGAGGAACGGCCCGACGCGCGCACCAGCGCCAGAAACTGTGCGGCATCCCCCGTCCGCAGCGCCTCAACCAGCCGGGGCACCCGTGCGTTCTCCTGGAAAAAGTGCATGGCGCGCAGCAGCGACAGGTCCGGCACGGCTCCGCGCAGCCGCGGCAACGCTTCGTAAAATGCGCGCTCCTCCACCTCCGACAGCACCTCCTTGCCCAGCCGTGCGGCGACGAGCCGCATGTCGGCAGGAATGGCGGCATATTCGCGCGTGAGATCGGCATGGCTGCCGCCCGTATGCACGAGGCATGCCGCAAGGCCAAGCTTCGAAAGCGAAGCCACGACGCGCTCCGCCCGGGGCGCCGCAGCATCGGCAAAGTCGATGTGCACAATGCCGCCCAAGGATGACGACAGCTGGTCCATCTGCCCGCACGGCTTGCCAAAATACCGGTTTTCCGCTTCCCAAGCGACGCGAGCGATCTCCATCGGGTCCGGCGCGCCGGTTCCATACAGTCCGGCAAGGCAGTTGGCGAGCAGCACCTCAAAAGCGGCCGAAGAGGACATGCCCGCGCCGGCCGGCACCGTGGAACAGGCCACGGCGTCAAACCCGCCGACTGTATGTCCGCGCCGCGCCAGGCCGGCCGCCACGCCGCGCAGCAGCGCCGCCGGGGTGCCCTGCTCCGCCGGGTCGGGCTCCAGCCGGCCGAGTGACAGACAGACCGGCGCATACCCCTCCGACAACAGCACCGCCTGATCGTCCGCGCGCGGCGACGCCACCGCCACGCAGTCCTCCGCCACCGCCGCGGCCAACACATGGCCGCGCTGATGGTCGGTGTGGTTGCCGCACAGTTCGGTACGGCCCGGCGCCGACACGATCACCGCTGTCCTCTGCCCGCCAAACGCTTCGGCAAACCGCCTGAGCAGCGCGTCGTAGCGCGCCCGCTGCGTCTGTACGGCCGCCGCGCCATACAGGGACGCCAACGCTCCGTCCAGCGCGCCGCCATGCAGCAGATCCAGCCAATGCACCGCCGTATGCGCCATCCGTTTCCCCTCCTGTTCCCGGTCGTCTGCCATGGCAATTTTCGCAGTTTCAGCGCTTTCTCGTGCGTCTCCCTGCCATTTCGAGTATAACACACGGCATGGGCAAAAGAAACCTTTGTAATTTCTCCCACGGTCGTGTATACTGTGTCCTTGTAGGCAACCCCTGCCCAGGAAAGGAGCTTCGCCCATGCGAAAAGACGGCACGCGCGTCCGCGGCGCAGACGCGATGTATACGCTCATCCCCTACGTCATGAAGCATCGCTACGACGCGATGAACATGATCGAGATCGACATCCCCATCGCCGGGATGCAGGCATACCTGAACCAGAAGCGGAAAGAGGGATTCCAGATGTCCCATCTCGGCGTCGTCCTCGCCGCCTACCTGCGCACCGCTGCGGAATACCCCCTGCTCAACCGCTTTGTCGTCAATAAGCGCATCTATGCGCGCAATGAATTTTCCATCGCCATGGTCGTGCTCAAACCTGGGGAGACGGAAGGCACCATGTCCAAAATGTATTTTGACATGACCGACGACATCTTCGACGTGCACCGCAAGATGGACGCCTATATCGAGCGGAACCGGCAGGCGGGCGACACCAACGCCACCGACGACCTCATGCGCACGCTGCTGCGCATCCCCGGCCTCGCCAACGTCGGCGTCGGGCTGTTCAAGCTGCTGGACAGATACGGGCTGCTGCCCAAGAGCCTGATCGACGCAAGCCCGTTCCACGCGAGCCTCGTGGTCACGAACCTCGCCAGCATCCGCACGAACCACATCTACCACCACCTGTACGAGTTCGGCACGTCCAGCCTGTTCGTGGCGCTCGGCAACATGCGGGAGGTGGCGCGGCGCATCAGGGGCGAGATCGTCTTTGAGCGCTGCCTGCCCATGGGCATCGTGATGGACGAGCGCATCTGCTCCGGCAGCTATTTTGCGCGCGTCTTCCGCCGCTTCCGGCAGTATCTGCTCGACCCGTCGCTGCTCGAAGGGCCGCCCATCGCCATCCAGGTCGACCGCTGAGCGCATGACGCGCCGGCCGCCGCCAGTTTCAAGCAAAACGAACGGGCGCCGCACGGCTTGTTGCCGGACGGCGCCCGTGCGTCAAAACCGGCCCACGGTATGCGCTTGTATTCCGAAGCATTTATTCGGACACGAAGTCGCCGCGCCAAAAGTGAGCGGCGGAAAAAATCCGGAGCGGCTCCGCCGCTCCGGATCTGGCAAGATCATCTCCCGGCAACCGCGCTCAGACGTCCTGCGTCCGCGCGGCTTTCGCCTCCGCGTCCCCTGCGCCCGGGCCACCGCCGCGTTTGCCGCCCTTGCCGACGCGCAGCATGAACAGCAGCAGCAGGCACAGGTATGCCGCGCACAGCCCGCAAACGAGGAAGGTCATGGCCGTGGACTTCGGTGCCATGCCGATGAGCACAAGCATGGGCGCACCAAACAGGATGCCAAAACTCGATCCGATCACGAGGTTGTTGGCGGCCGGCGTCTGGAACGAGACGTCGATCTCGCGCAGCAGCAGCACGCCGGAGCTGATGGTGCCGGTGAGCATGCCGTACATGGACACCAGCCCTTCATAATAGTACCCGGGATATACGCGGCGGCAGATCCACTGGAGATACACCAGCGTCACCGCGCCGCCCGCCACGGCCATCAGCGCAAACGGCAGCCACAGGCCCGACAGGTCCTCGATATTGATCGACGCAATGCCCGCCACGATCATCAGGTCAAATGCCACGCCGGAGATGCGTGACAGCAGATAGTTGTTCTGATACTGGCGCGTCATGACATTGGCGCGGCGCAACAGCCGCAGCACCAGGCGCACGAGCAGCGCCAGCGCCGAACCGATGATGAAGTTAAAGCCCCAGAGCAGCGGCGAAACCGTCGCCACCAGGCCGGGCGCCACGGCGCCAACCAGCAGGTCGATACCATTGGAAACCAGGTAGGTCAGCAGATAGACGAGCACCACCAGCATGACCTGAATGGAAAACCGGTCAATCGACTCCGACACGGGAATTTCCCCATATTGCTGGAAGTCGTCCACCGTCACGGCATTGGTCGTCACCTCTTCGCCGCCATGCACCCGCCCGCGGCGGCGCAGCACATTGAGATAGATGACGCCGACGATGCACGCGCACAGATAGCCGGCGGCGGCAAGCGACAGGCCGAACGACCGCCCGCCCACAAAGCCGAGCGCCTCATAGCTCGAGCCGATGTTGTTGGCCTGGCCCGGCCCCTGCCCGTATCCCATGGGCAACAGGATGCCGGCGGTCTTGAACAGCTCCGGCTGGATGGTATAGGCAAGGCCAACGGAAATGGCCAACCCCACCAGCGCCTGCACCAGATACGTGCTCACGATCAACGCCCCGCTCTTGGCGCCGATCAACCCGCCGCCACCCGTGTGCTCCCGCTCGGCGGGCACGCGCAACGACATGGCAATAAAGCCAATCGCAATACCGTGATACGTAGCCGTCTCGAGGAACGTGGCGTCGAGTTCCAGAAGCCCCACGCTCCGGCAAATCAGCAGCAGAAATCCCGCCAGCACGGAAGTCGGGAGCATCGTCTTGCGTACAAACGGCAGTTTTCTGCGCAACAGCGTCGACAGCAGGATGGCCGCGGCGATGATGCCAAACTGGATTACCACGTTCCACAACGACGTATTGGCTGCACTAAAATCCATAACACTACCTCAGTTCTTTTCGCTTTTGCAACAGCACCACATATTTCCGCCCGCAGCAGGCCGGCCGGGAGCGGATTTCATATTGTTCGCCGGCAACGGTGAACACGATATGCGCACGGCCACACAAAGCCATATCGGCGACCGCGTCGAGCGGGAAGGATACCTCGCCAACGCTGAGTGCAGCGCCGGTCATCGTCAGCCGGCCCGACGCAATCTCCACGGCCCGGTGGCCTTCTTCGATCCGCAGCAGCCGCTGCCCCTCGTCGGAAAATACCGGTTTCTCCGGCTGGGCAACCGCGCGCGCCGCAAGGCGCGCAGTCTCCGCCTCCTGCCACGCATCCCAGTCCCGCACCGTGGAAAACGGCGCATCCTCGCCCTCAAAAAAGCCAAAGGTATTATAACGCACTTCCAGGCCGCAAGTACACGTAAAGCGGTCGCCCTTCCCGTGAAGCGAACCGATGCCGCCGCAGCGCGGGCACAGATACAGCGCGTATTCCAGCCCCTCCGCCAGCCGCCTGCCCGGATAGGGCCGCATCTCTTCCCGCTGGCGGTCATACGCGTCCTCGTATAAATCGGCCGCAATGGCCGCGTTGACCTCCTCGTCCGTCATGCCTTGCAGCTCCTCCGGCGAGTACACATGCACGAGCTCGCCTTCCATCCGGCCATGCCGCCGCGTCAAAGCCCAGCGGGGCGTACAAAGGTACCCGCCCTTGATATGATAGGTCACGAGCGCTGCGCGCGAAGCGCGCGCCAGCTTGCCTGTCGCCGGGAACACGGGGCCGGTCACGCCGGAAAACGAGCGGTTGCCCTCCGCGAACAGGCAGACGTTGTGCCCCTTGCGCAGCGCGCGCAAAATCTGCATGGCAGACTGTGCGTCCGCCATCCCCTTCCTGCGCGCAATGGGGCCGAACAGGCCGACCAGCAGCCGCGACACGAGCCCCCAGCGGAACACGTGCTCGCTCGCAACAAAGTACATGTGCTCCTGAAACGCCATGGCCACGAACACCGGGTCGAAATCTGCATTGTGATTGGACACGATCAGCGCCGGGGTTTGCGGCAGCGCATAGCACGCGGAAGAAAAGCCCAGCAGCCGGCAGAGCGGCCGCCCCGCAACCCGCTTCAAAAAGCGATAGATGCTCACATATTGCTCATGAGAGTGCACTTTCGTCATCATTTCTTAAATTATATAAAATTTAAAGAAGAAGTACAACCATAAATTTCAAACCCTCCCGCAGCGGGAGGGTTTGAATCTCGGGCGCCTCTCATCCTTCCCGCGCCGGCGCGGCGTTTCCCGCGCCCAGCCGCCGCAGGAAGCGCAGCAGCACGATCGCGGCCAGCACGGCCGTCAGCAGCTCGGAGCCAAACTGCGCATAGGACAGCCCATAGAGCGGCCACAGCACATTGAGCAGATACAGCATGGGGATTTCAAACACGAGCTTGCGCACCACGGCAAACAGCAACGATTCGCGTCCCATGCCCGTCGCCTGAAAAACCGCCACCGCCAGAAAGTCCACGCCCATGGGCGGCAGCGAAAGGCACATGCCCCGCAAGAACACCGTGCCATAGGCGACCGTGGTCACGTCGTTCAGGAACAGGCGCACCACCGCGCCGGAAAACGCAAACTGCAACGCACCCACGGCGCACAGAATTCCGAGGTCGATCTTGGCGGCAAATGCCAGGCTTGCGCGCAGGCGCGGATGGTTGCCGGAAGAAAAGTTGTAGCTGATCAGCGGCATCAAGCCCTGGGACAGTCCAAACGCAAGATACATCGGCACCATCGACGCGCGGGTACAGATCCCCATGGCGGCGAGCGCCTCCGCGCCAAAGGGCGCGGCCAGCGCGTTGATGGCCGACGAGGCCACCACGTTGAGCAGGTTCTGCACGGAAGCCGGCACGCCCACGCCGCACACGCCCAACACGATGTCCCGCTTCAGGCTTAGGTACCGCGGCGACAGGCACACGTTGGTCGCACCCCGACGCACCCGCAGATACACGAGAAAATACCCAAGCGCAATGCAGTTGGACAAAAAGGTGGCGAGCGCCGCCCCCTCTGCGCCCATGTCCAGGCCCCAGGGCAGCACAAACACCGGGTCGAGCAGGATGTTGAGCAGCGCGCCGCTCATCGTGCCGATGCTCGCGTGCATGGCAGCGCCCTCCGAGCGGATCATGTGCGCCATGACCACGTTCAAAATGGCGGGCGCCGCGCCGGCAGAAACCGTCCAGGCCAGATAGCGCGCCGTGACCGGCAACGTGAGGCTGTCTGCCCCAAGCAACAGCAGCAGCGGCCGCTGAAACACGGTACACAGTACGGAAAACAGCACGCTGCACAGCAGCGCCCCATAAAACCCAAACGCCGCGCTGGCGCGCACGGTTTGCATGTCCTTTCGGCCCAGCGCCCGGCTCATCATGCTCGCGCTGCCAACGCCAAAGAGATTGTTGATCGCATTAAATGCCAGCAGCACAGGCGCCGCCAGCGTCACCGCAGCCGTCTGAACCGGCTGTTCGAGCAGGCCGACAAAATAGGTATCCGCGAGACTGTACAGCACCGTGACAAGAGATGCCGCAATCGTCGGCAGCACGAGCTTCATCACCGCCCGTGGCACGGGCATTCGCTCAAACAACTCTTCCTGCTGTCTCCGCACGTCTGCTTCCATCCGCTCTCCCTCTTCCTTCCCAAAAGAAAAGCTCCCCCCCTCTTTCTGACAGGGAGAGCCCTTCCGCTCCTCCTTGCAAAAACTCGCCGCGTTCAGCCGTGCCGGTAGGCTTCTCCATAAGTCAGGCCGCCGTCAGAACACTGTAGCAGCTCGCTCACAGTCACCAGTTGAAACCCCTGCGCAACCAGTTCCGGCACCACGCGTTCAATCGCGTCCGCCGTCGTATCATAGATGTCGTGAAACAGGATGATGTCGCCGTTTTTGATGTCCGTGGTGGCATTGGCAAAGATCTTGTCCGGGTCCCTGCTGCTCCAGTCAAGCGTATCGACATTCCAGCGGACAATGGCCATGTCGAGCGTGTGCGCCAGATACCGCACCTCGCTGTTCATCTCGCCAAAAGGCGGGCGCAGAAGGCGAAGCCGGTAGCCATACAGTTCCTCTATGCGCTCGTTGACGAGAGAAACGGCCGTGTTCACCTTGCCGGGGCTGGCCTGTGCCAGGTTGGTATGCGACCATGTGTGGTTGCCCAGCTCGCACCCCGCCGCCAACAGCTCCTGGATCACGCTTTGGGACTGTTCGATCCGCTCGCCCAGCAAAAAGAAGGTCGCGCGCCCGCCATAGGCGGAAAGCGTCTGCAAAATCCGCCGGGTCGTCGACGGGTTGGGCCCGTCGTCAAACGTCAGCGCCACCATCTTGCGCGCCGGATCGATCGCCATGGCGGCCACCGCCGCCTCGACCTCCGCCTCGTCGGCATAGTTGCCGAAGCGGGCGAGGTTCTGGCGCAGCAGGTCGCACCGCTCCAGATACCAGGCTTCCGGTATCGGCGGCTCCGGCGTAGGCTCCGGCGTCGGCACGGGAGAGGGCGTCGGCGTCATCGGCGCCGGCGCCGGCGTGCTGTCCAGCGACAGCTGTACAGGCGTTGCAGGCACAGCGGTAACGGCAGGCGGCTCGGACGGCACGGGGGAAGGGCTCGGCGGGAACGCCAGCGCGGGCAGGACGCAGCAACCGGCCGTCGCGGCCATCGCCACAACCATCAGCCCTGCGCACAGCATGCGGACTGCATGAGGATATTGTCTCACAGGCGCCGCCATGCGCATTGCACGGCGGGCATGCATCTGTCGATTCATGTCGATAGCATACCACATTCGGCCGCGCGGCTCAAGGGCTTTGTCCGCAGATTTTACCGCATGGTTCAGCCCCGTACAGCGGCAGAGGCCGGCTCCGGCGTCCAGAGATAATACCGCCGCCGGAGCCAGCCGTCCGCACACGGGATCCGGATTGCAAAATACACGGCCACTGCCCCGGCCAGGTTGAGCAACACGTCGTCCACGTCGCAGCTGCCGCATCGCAGGGCGAGCTGCACCGCCTCCACCAGCACGAGCCCGGCCAGCATGACGAGGAAAAACCGCCAGAATGTGCGCATTCGTGCAAACAGCAGAGGCAAAAAGGCTCCCATCGGCATAAACAGCACGAGGTTGCCAAGCAGGTTCGTCGCCGCGATCTGCGGAATGCGGCGCGCGGCGCGCAGATAGCGGAAGATGGTCGAAAAGGGTTTGAAATTCACCATGCTGTAATTCCAGTAAGCCTCCCAATCCGACCAAAAACTGTCGTAACGGCTCAAAAACAGCAGATATAACAGCACAAGCATATAAAGGGCAAACAGTGCGCACAGACAGGCGCGCGCCGCCTGCACGCGTGCGCGCATGGTGGCCAGCGTGCCGCACAGCAGGCCAGTCCCCAGCACCGCCAGCAGCGGCACCAGCAACAGCGCCGCTGCCCACTCATACCGGAAAAGCGCCCTGCCGGTCAGCAGGGCGCGTATCGCTTCACACACGGCCAGCGCAGCGGCGGCATACGCCAGTCCCGCGCCAATCCGGTTCCTCAACATCTTGCGTCCCATGTGTCCCATCATACCGCACGGAACGCGGCTTTGCAATGCCCGGCTGCCTCAACCGCCGGGAATCGTCCTCATTTGCGGTTTCCGGTATGGGTCACCGGATCGTCGAGCGACGGCACCAGCGTGGAATACCCAAAGACCAGCCCCTCCGGTATCGTCCGCTGATAGCTCATGACCTGCGTGCCCGTTCCCTCATGCTCATTGAGTTGCTCGCCCATGAACACCATGCACGCGGAAATGCCGCCGTCGAGATTGTAAGCCTCCGTACAGCCCTCTGCAAGGAACAGCTGCGCCAGTTCCTCGAGCGTCGCGCCCGCACTGTATGCGATGGTCTCGCCGTCCACCTTGATTCTGGTCTGCCGCCCGTCCACGACGATGGCGACAAAGTGTCCCGGCTCGACCATGCCGAGCGCGCTGCGCGGGTTTGCCCCGTCGATGGTGCTCGTCTTGACGGTATCCTGTATGACGCCATCCCGGATGAGGATGGGATCGTACATGAACCCGTAGCTGTTGAGCACGCCGTCCTCCAGCAGCTGCTTGGCGGTGACCGTCTTGCGATCGAACATGCGCATGCTCATGTCGGGATAGATCGCCATGGTGTCGGATGCGGTTCCCTCATAGTAGACCCATCCGTTGCGGATCATGACGCCCTTGTCCTCCTTCTCCTGGTGGATCAGGTTGTCGCCCATCAGCAGCAGGACCGCGTTGTTGCGGCGCGCCACCTCCCAGGGCATCCCCTTGGGCGTGCCGCCGTTGTTTGTGGCGTTGGAAAAGCCCGCGCGGAACAGGTTCGGGTCCAGCATGCGGATGTGCGCGACAAAATAGGTCATCGGCTTGTCCGTCCAGTGGCGGTCGACGATGACGGAGAGCGTGTCCGACCGGTACTCCCAGTGCCCGTTTTCCCAATCCTCCACCACGACCTCCTCCGGGTCGCCCGCCGCGCGGAAATACTCCGCCCAGGGGTGCGGCGTCGGCGTCGGCTCCGGCGTCGGTTCGGCGGTCGGTTCCGCCGTGGGCTCCGGCGTCGCGACGGCCGAAACCGTCTCCTCCGGCGCCTGCGTGGGCAGCGCGGCCGTTTCCGACAGCACGTCCTGCGCCTGCCCGCCCGCAACGGGCGGCAACCAATATAGCGCAACGGCCGCCAACACCCCGATTGCCAGCGGCACCAGGCACACCAAAATGTTGGGTGCCCCCTTGCCGCCGCCCCGGCGCATACGCACCAGCAGCAGCACAAGCGTCACAATGAGCCCCAGGATCAGCGCCGCGCCCGGCAGCAGCAGATCCGGCGGTTCCTGCCCCATTGCGCCCGCCGCCGCATCCAGCGGCTCCGGCGCAGCCGTTTGCTCCGGCGTTTGCGTGGGCTCAGGCGTCGGCTCGGGCGTCGGCTCAGCCGTAGGCGCCGGTGTGGCAGTCGGCACAGGCGGCACGTCTAAATGCTCCAGCAGGTCCGTGTAGGCGGTATCCGCTCCCACCGTGCTCTCCAGCAATTCGTACCGGCAGCCGGTCGCCACCTGCAGGCGATACTGCCGCTGCGTCACAAAGCAGTCCGTCAACACCTGCTGCGCCATCGCATCGCCCGTTTGGCCTGCAAAGGTGACCAGCGCGGCAGCCGTTTCCGGCACGGTAAGCGGCGTTTCGCTCTCCTCCAGTCCGGGATCAATCACGTAGTATTTGTCCGGCGTCCAATCCATTTCCTCGCCGTTCCTGACCGCTTCCACCGCCTTTGCCACGGCCTCGCCGGTCAGACGGTGCATGCCATTCTCCTGATCGCGGTTGCTGCTGTAGGTGACAATCACCTTTGGCTGCCACAGCGCCAGATACGGTTGTACGGCCTTGTACACTGCGCCGTCGCTCTCCCATTCCTTAGGGCTTGCAAGCATACTGTAATCGGTTCCGCCACGGCCGGTAAGCCCGGCAAACGCCGGCTGTGTGCTAAGCCCCAGCGCATAGAGCGCCGCAAGGGACTCGTTCCGCACGTCCGCCGTGCGTTCGGTCATGAAAAGCACCTGCACGTCGACCCCCCGGTCGAGCAGCACCGGCAGCAGGCCGCCGAACACGGTGAATTCCTCCGACGGGCACGCCACCACCAGCAGCACATCCGGCTGTTCCGTTCGCACCTGCCACTGCTGCACATCCTCCGGCAGCGCGCCTTTCCCATACACCGTCAGCTCTGAAAGCGCCACCAAAACCTCGTCCAAGCGGTTCTGTTTCTGGCGCTCGCTCTCCTCTTCCGGCACCACGCCGTCGCCTGCCAGCAGCTCCACCGAAGCGCAGCCGTCCATCAGCGTCACCGTGCGGTTCAACAGCCCGTCGGTCAACCGCTCCCGGCCCAGCTCCGCACCGGAAGCGTCCCGCTGCACCAGCGTATATCCCTGCTCCGACAGCATGTGCCATTGCAGGTAAAGCGCGCCAGCCTCCCCCTGCTGCCATGTCGCGCCAATCGACTCGCCCAGCGCCAGGGACACGCGGGAATTGGCGTTCCCGTCCGTCAGACGCCACGCCGACTCCGCCGCGTCTTCCGGCAGTGTAAACTCGGCCTGTAAGGTCTGTGTCACCGGCGTCTCCTCTGCCAGCGACGCGCCGGGCAGCGCCAGCAGCAGCGCCAGCCCCACCAGCAAAAAGCCCTGCATCCTCTTCATCATCCGATCCTGCATGCGTTTTCCCCCTCCATGACGCTATCGTGCAAAATTGCCATCCACAAACACCGGAACCTCGCTCCCGTCCTGCCGGATGCCTACAATGGAAAGATCGGGCGTGCCGATCATAAAGTCCACATGGGTCATGGAGGCGTTCAGCCCCCGTTTCAGCCGCTCGGCCTCGCTCATATGCTCGCTGCCGGCAATGCACGGGTACGCGCTGCCAAACGCCAGATGGCAGGAAGCGTTTTCATCAAACAGTGTGTTGTAAAACAGCGTTCCGGTCCGCGATATCGCAGAGTCGAACGGCACAAGCGCCACCTCTCCCAGATAGGAAGCCCCCTCGTCCACCGCGACCGCATTGCGAAGCACCGTTTCTCCCTCTTCCGCCTCCACGTGCACAATGCGCCCACGCTCCAGCGTAAGCGCAAAACCGCGCACCACGTTGCCGTCCAGCACGAGCGGCAGCGACGCCACCACGCGCCCGTTGACGCCGTCGCGGCGCGGTGCGGTGAACACCTCTTCCGTCGGCAGGTTCGGCACAAACGGCACGCCTGCCGGGGTGCGCTCCTCGCCGGCAACCCAGAAATGTCCCTCCGGCAGCTCCACCATCAGGTCGGTCCCCAGCGCGTTTCGATAGTGCAGCGCGCGCAGGCGCAGCCCGTTCAGCCAGTCGCGGTAATGGGTCAGCCTGGCGATGTGCTCGCGCCAGGCACCGACGGCATCGCCGTCCTGCTCCACGTGCACAGCCTCGAAAATCCGCTCCCACAAGCACGACATGGCCGCCTCTTCCGGCAGCTCCGGGAACACGGCGCGCGCCCAGGCGGGCACCGGGATCGACGCCACGCACCACTGGACGCGGTTCTGCCTGGTCGCCTCGCGGAACTCGCGCAGCGCCTCGCCGGCGGCACGGTTGGCGCGGCGGATGCGCCCGGCATCCACGCCTGAAAGCGCGGCCGGATCCTCCGCATGGATGGACAAAAACGCCGCGCCGGCGCGCACGTTGTCCACCCGCAACGACTGCCGCCACGGCGGGCACACGTCAAACACCGCGTCGTCCGCGCGCAGATACCTTAACCGCGTCAACGCGTCGTCCTGCCAATCCAGCTCCACGCGCGAGGCGCCCGCGTCATACGCCGCCTCCGCGCACAGCCGGGCAAACGGCGCGCAATCCACCGGGCAGGAGATGACGAGCGGCTGGCCCTGTTGCAGGTTCAAGCCCACCTCCACGAGCAGCCTCGCATACTGTTCCCGTCTTCCCTTCGACATGCGGTCCGTCCTTTCTCCAATCTGTCTCCAAATATATGACGTTTCCCGGCGGCAAACGGTTGCACCGGTTTCGCAATTTTGCGCTTACAGCGTGACAAAGGTGGGCGCGTGCCCGACATGAGGCAAAAACCGGTCCAGCAGATCCGGCGTGGCAATGGCGAGGCTCGTCGTGTTTACACACGGGTGGCACCCGACACAGGCCGCCCGCACCACGTCGCGGTCGATGAGCAACCGCACCCGGCGCTCCACGTCGTTCATCAGCCCCAGCACCGACACCGCGCCCGGGCTGATGTTCAGAAACGCCTCCATGTGCGCCGCATCGGCAAAGGAAAGCCGGGCGGATTGGATCTGGTGCGACAGATCCTTTGTACGGAACGGCTTGTCCCCGGGCATCATGAGCAGGTAAAACGCCGTTTTCTGCGCGTTGCACAGGAACAGGTTCTTGCACATGTCCACGCCGAGCAGCCGGTCGATCTCCGCGCAGTCCGCAATGGTCGCCGCCGGGTCGTGATCGACGCGCCGGTACGCGATGCCCAATGCATCCAGCAGGTCGTATACGGCGCGCTCCCGCGGCGCGCGCGACGCGGCATCCGCCGGACGTCCCTGATACAGCACCGGGTCCACAAAAAAGGCCGATTCCATGGATATGTCCCTCCCCGCCCCGCCACTGGCAGGGCATTCTATTATATTATGCCATAAAACTTGTCGAATGAGAATGCATTATCACAAAATAGCCGATGACGTCTCCTGTGCGCTCCCAGCTTTCACGCTCTCACAGGGCACACCTTAAGCCATGGCGCTCTCTTTCGCCACGCTGGAACATACGAAAAGCCAACACGCTCCCGCCGCAATCCGATGTGCGACAGGAGCGTGCCTTCCATGATCTTCCAACTGCAAAGCGCCAACGCTCAGTTTCTCAGGCTATGGATCGGCGCGGGAATGCGGCCGCCTCGGGCGATAAACGCGCTGCTGTCACAGCCGTTCACGCGCATGACCGGCGCCGTGCCGAGCAGGCCGCCGAACTCGACCGAATCGCCCACGCCCTTGCCCGGCACCGGGATGATGCGCACGGCCGTGGTCTTTTGGTTGATCATGCCGATGGCCGCCTCGTCCGCAATGATGCCGGAGATCGTCGCCGCGCTCGTCGCGCCCGGGATGGCGACCATGTCGATGCCCACGGAGCAGACGCACGTCATGGCTTCCAGCTTTTCGAGCGATAACGCGCCGCTGCGCGCGGCCTCGATCATGCCGGCGTCCTCGCTGACCGGGATAAAGGCGCCGGACAGGCCGCCCACATGGCCGGAGGCCATGACGCCGCCCTTCTTGACCGCATCGTTGAGCAGCGCAAGCGCCGCCGTGGTGCCGGGCGCGCCGGCGCGCTCCAGGCCCATCTCCTCGAGGATATAGGCCACGGAATCGCCCACGGCCGGCGTCGGCGCCAGCGACAGGTCCACGATGCCAAACGGCACCCCCAGCCGCTCCGCCGCTTCGCGCGCGACGAGCTGGCCCATGCGCGTGATGCGGAACGCCGTCTTTTTGATGGTCTCCGCCACCACGTCGAACGGTTCGCCCTTGACCTGCTCGAGCGCGGTCTTGACCACGCCCGGGCCGGACACGCCAACGTTGATGCAGCACTCCGGCTCGCCCACGCCGTGGAACGCGCCCGCCATGAACGGGTTGTCCTCGACGGCATTGGCAAACACGACGAGCTTGGCGCAGCCCAACCCGTCCTGTTCCTCGGTGCGCTTGGCCGTCGCCTTGATGATCTGCCCCATCCACGCCACCGCGTCCATGTTGATGCCGGCGCGCGTGGACGCGACGTTGACGGAAGAGCACACGCGCTCCGTGCACGCGAGCGCCTCCGGGATGCTGGCGATGAGCCGCCGGTCCGCCACGGTCATGCCCTTCTGCACGAGCGCAGAAAACCCGCCGATAAAGTTGATCCCCAGCGTATCCGCGGCACGGTCGAGCGCGCGGGCGAATACGGTGTAGTCCGCCGTGTTGGAGGCCGCCGCGATCTGCGCAATCGGCGTGACCGCCACGCGCTTGTTCACGATCGGGATGCCGTATTCGGTCTCGATCGCCTCGCCCGTGCGCACGAGCGCCTCGGCCTTGGACGTGACCTTGTCGTAGAGCTTGCGGCAGGCGGTCTCCGCGTCCGCATCGGCACAGTCGTAGAGCGAAATGCCCATGGTGATGGTCCGGATGTCGAGATGCTGCTGCTCGATCATTCGGACGGTTTCCAATATTTCCTTCTGGTTCTGCATGTCAGTTTACCGCGTGCATGGCGTTAAAGATGTCCTCGTGCTGGATGCGGATGGACAGCGCCATCTGCTCGCCCAGGTCTACCAGCGCGTCCCTGAGCGTGGAAAAATCGGACGTGCAGCCCTGCACGTCCGTCAGCATGACCATCGTAAAGTATTCGTTCATGACCGTCTGGCTGATGTCCAGCACGTTCACGCCATAGTCCGCCAGCAGCGTGCTCACGCGCGCAATGATGCCCACGCGGTCGTGCCCGACGACGGTGACAATCGCTTTTTTCATCGGAGTTCCTCCATCGTTCTGATTTTCTTATCATACAACAACCGGCGAAAAAACGCCACACGTTTTTTGGCGTAATGCAGCGCGGCGGCAAAGGAAAAAACGGGCGGCGCGGCAAAAGCCGCGCCGCCCGCGCCAGGGCGATGTCATTCGTTGCGAATGGCCGCCAGCGGGCTCAGCCGCATGGCGCGGATGGAGGGATACAGCCCTGCCACCAGACCCACGACCACCGAGAACGCCACTGCACCCGCAGCCAGGTAGAACGGGATGATGCTCGTAAACCCGGAGGCAGAGAGCAGCGTGTTGAGCAGCGCTTTAAGCCCATAGGAAATGACGAGCCCCAGCGCGCCGCCAAACAGGCCGATAAATGCAGACTCCGTAAGGAACATGCCCGCAATGTTGCTCATCCGGCAGCCAAGCACCTTGATGATGCCAATCTCCTTCGTTCGCTCATAGATGCTCATCATCATCGTGTTGATGATGCCGATCGCCGCTACCAGCAGCGACACGCCTCCGATGGCGCCGAGCAGGTACTGGATGCGCGCGGTCTGCTGCTCCGCCATTTCGACCGCGTCCTGCACGCTGTACACGCCATAGCCCATGTTTTCAATCTCCGTCTTGACGGCCTTGACGTCCTCCAGGCTGTTGCACTTGACCAGCACCTGGTTGTATTTGCCGGCGCTGCTTCCCAGAAAATCCTTGTTGTCCTCGATGAGCTTCTCCAGCGTACCCATCTCCATCAGGCAATAATAGGAGTAGTTGCCCTCCTCCTGCATGCTGCCAACCATGTCGATCTTGTACATCGAGCCGCGGGGCTGGGAATTGTCGCCGCTCTGCCCGTTTTGGCTATAGATGTTGTTATAGTCAAACGTCAGCTGGAAGCGGTCGTCCAGTTCCACCTTGGGGTTGCCGTCCCGGTCGACAGCTTCCTTGCCGGTGTTCGGGTCGCGAAACCACTGCAACACATAGCTGCCGACGACCATTTCCTTTGTGCTGCCGCGCTTGGCAACGGGGAACCGCCCCTCGCCCAGCGTCAGATCAAACTCCGCCGCGACCGACTCGTCCACGCCAAGGATCGACACATCCGAGACGTACCGGCCGCTCTTGAGCATGCCCCAGGCCTCGACCATCGGCATCACGGCGCGCACGCCGGCAATCTGCCGGAACGCCTCTACGCTCTTTTTGTTCAATTCCGTCTCGCGGCTGGTACCCGAACCGTCGCCCGTCTCCACATACGACCAGGAATTCACCTGGATCAGCGTCAGGCTGCCGGTGCCGGCAAAGCTCTGGACGGTCGCCTCGCGGATGCCGATGCCGAGCGATACCATGACCACGATCGACGCCACGCCGATCGTCATGCCCAACACCGTGAGAAATGCCCGCAATTTCCGGCGCCACAGGTTCAGAAACGCGATCGAGACGAGATCGCCAAACCTCATAACGCCTCCAGCTCCTTCTTGCGCTGCCGGTGCCGCCGGATGCCGAGCACGACCACGCCCGCGGACACCGCGGCAATTGCCAGCGCCCACCAGTACCAGGCAATGCCTTCCCGTCCTTCCGCGCCGCCCATGCCGCCGGACATGCCGTCATCGGCGTACCCCATGGCAGGATCGGCATAGGAGTCCTCCATCCCGCCGGCCATGGCTCCATCCTCCAACACGGGGTCGATTGCAATCTGTTCATTGACAAACATCTGCAGCGGCAACCGCTCCTGCATTTGCTCGCCATACACGTCCTCATACGAGATGACGACCTCGCCCGCAATGTCGCCCGCCACGTCTGTCTGCACGTCAAACTCGGCGCGCATCGTGCCGCCGCTGGCGATGTTGCCGCCAAAGTATGTCTCCGGCATGGACAGACCCTCGCCCTCCACCGTCACCATACAGTTATAGATCGAGGATTTGCCCATGTTGTACAGCGACACGCCCACTGCGGCGGTCTGGCCGACCCACGGCTCATCGTACACGAGCGGCTCGTCGCACTTGATGCGGATGCGCTGCTGGATGGGCAACGTGATGGACTCTTCGGTGGTATACGCCTGCTTGCTGCTCACACCGTCGTAGCTGAATGACAACGCCATGGCATACGCCTTGGCCTCCGCATCCGGCGCGGCTTGCAGCGTCACTTTCACGGTGGAGGCGCCCTCCTTCTCCATCTCCTTGATGTAGAGGGTGTTGCTGCCGTTCTCGGCCGGCAGGACGGTCCCCGTCTCATCCACCATGCGCAGCTGGATGTTCCTGATGGCCTCGTCGGCGGACGTGTTGCGCAGCGAAAGCGTCAGGTCAAACGGCTCTCCGGCATACAGCTTTTCGGTACTCAGGGCATACTTCTCCACAATAAGCTTCGGCTGCGAACGGAAGGTCACGCCACCGCCGCCGCCCGTGGACGCGCCCTTGGTCACGTTCACATAAACGCTGATGGTCTCCTCTGTGCGCACGCCGCCATAGGTATACCGCACGTGAAAGTCCACCTGCTTGATTCCCTTGGTCACGCTGTGGCTGAGTACCAGGTTCCGGTAGCCCTCCACCTGCCAGCACTCGCCCTGTTTGAGGTCGCCGTTGCCGGTGACCTCCGCCTTTTTGATGAGCAACGACATGGAAGGCATGTCAAAGGGGAAACTGTCAAGACTGGTGCTGTACACCGGCTCGATCTCCACATCCTGCAGATCGTAGCGCGCCACCAGCGGCAAGATGATGTTGACGGACTGGTCCCGCTCGCCTTTGAGCGCAGGAACCTCGCCCTCCTCTTTCTTGTTGTTGAGCCAGCGGGACAGCTCAATCCGGTCGCCTCCCGCGTCCGGCACGGCCGTCGGCTCCTGTTCCTGCCCGTCGTCCCCATCGGTATCCTCACCATTTCCCGGCACCGGCGTCTGAATGACGACGTGTACCACCGGCGGCGTCGCGGTCGACTTTGCGGTCGGCGTCGCAGTGGGCGTCACAGTCGGCGTCACGGTTGGCGTCGCAGTGGGTGTCGCAGTCGGCGTCGCGGTCGGCGTCTGACCTGGGTTCGTCTCCGTGTCGCCATCGGCCAACGCCAAGCTGAAGCAGCCAAAACACAGCGCCAAGCACAGCAGCAGCGCCACCGGGTAGGCCCAGCCATGTCCAACCATCCGAATTCGTTTCATGCTTCGTCCCCTCGCTTTTCCTGATCCATATTGTTCTGTTCTGCATCGGCTGCCCGTTGTGGCGGCACAGGCGGTTCATGCGTCTGATACCGGATGTCCACGATCCTCCCGTCGAGCAGATGGATGACTTTATCGGCAAACTGGGCCATGTTCGGGTCGTGCGTGACCATGATGAGCGTCTTGTGCTTTTGGCGCAGGATGTTACAGATCACGTGCATGACCTCATCGGACGTACCGGAATCGAGATTGCCCGTCGGCTCGTCGGCAAACACGATTTCCGGATCGGTCACAAGCGCGCGGGCAATGCCGACGCGCTGCTGCTGCCCGCCGCTCATTTGCGACGGCTTGTGCCGCATGTGCGTCTCCAGCCCCACGAGTTTCAGCATATTCTCGGCCAGTTTGTTTCGCTTATATGCCGGCACCCCGCGAAACGCCAGCGGAAAGGCCACGTTCTCCAGCGCCGTATAGTACGGCATCAGGTTGAACGACTGGAAGATGAACCCGATGTGCTGCTGGCGAAAGCGGATGAGCTCGCTCTGGTTCATGCGTTCCAAATGACAGCCGGCAATGACGATCTCTCCGGACGTCACATGCTCGAGCCCGGCCAGCACGTTGAGCAGCGTGCTTTTGCCCGAGCCGCTCCGGCCGATGATACAGCACAGTTCACCCTCCTCGATCGTAAGATCCACACCACGCAACGCCTGTACGTCCACGCTGCCTACGCGGTAGATCTTCCTGGCTCCGGAAACCGCAATCAGCGGCGCTTGCTCCATACGCTAATCCCCCGTATTCTGAGTTTGCCACCAGTAAACACCACAAAATCTTGTGTATAATACCAATACTCATACTATAGCATTTCGGTTGCAAAACATCTGTAAGGAAACTATGAATTTTCTGTTAACCCGCGCCGCCGGAACGTGATGCTTCTCACGCCAGGGCCCCATGTGGTATACTGGTCAATGACAGCCCCCCTGTGGTGGCGCCCCAGTCTATCGGGAAAGGACCTTTGCCCCATGGAACAGCCACACGCCCCTTTGGATATCCTGGCGCGCGATCGCGCAGGCGTTCCCGTCTCGTTGGATGACCCGGACTATGGCGTTATCAATGAAACCATCGAGCGGGCCCACCGCATCTGCGCCGAGCTCAACGCCGGCTGGCAGCCGCCCGCGCGTGTACGCGCGCTGTTTGCCGAGCTCACCGGCACGGAACCCGACGACACACTACGCATCTATACGCCCTTTTATGCCGGTTTTGGCCGGAATATACGCGTGGGGAAGCACGTCTTTATCAATTCGTGCTGCCTGTTCATGGATCGCGGCGGCATCACCATCGGCGACGGCACGTTTATCGGCCCAAACGTCAACCTGATTACGACCGGCCATGGACTCGACCCGTCCGACCGGCGCACGACGATTTCCCGCCCGATCGTCCTGGGGCGCAACGTGTGGATCGGCGCGGCGGCCATCGTGCTGCCGGGCGTAACGATCGGCGACAACAGCGTCATCGGCGCGGGCGCCGTCGTCACGCACGACGTGCCAGCAGGCGCCGTGGCGGCGGGCAATCCGGCGCGCGTCATACGGATGCTGTAAGGAGAGACACGCATATGGAGCTGCCACAGGCCTTTTTGACGCGCATGCGCGCGCAACTCGGCGAGACGGGCTTTACCGCCTATCTGGCCGCCATGGACCGTCCCGTACGCCGCGCGCTGCGCGTCAACACGCTCAAGCTCACCGCAGATGCGTTGCAGGCGCTGCTCGGCTTCCCACTGGAGCCCTGCGGCATCGTGCCGGAGGGCTTTTTTGTGCCGGATGTGTTCCGCCCGGGGCGGCACGCGGCGCACATGGCCGGCTTGTTCTACATGCAGGAACCGTCCGCCCAGCTGCCGGCCGCCCTGCTGCGCGCCGTGCCGGGGGAAGCGGTGCTCGACCTGTGCGCCGCCCCCGGCGGCAAGGCGGGGCAGCTGGCCGCGCATCTGCAAAACACCGGCCTGCTTGTGGCAAACGAGCCCGTGCCGGGGCGCGCCGCCGTCCTGCAGCGCACGCTGGAGCGTCTCGGCGTTTCCAATGCGGTCGTCACGTGCATGCGCCCGGATGCGCTTTGCGAGGCGCTGCCCGGCGCGTTTGACGCGGTGCTCGTCGACGCCCCCTGTTCCGGAGAAGGCATGTTCCGCCGCGAACCCCAGGCCGTCGCCGACTGGTCGGAGGCGCACGTGGCCGCCTGCGCCGCGCGCCAGAGCGCCATATTGGAGAGCGCCGCCGCCGCGGTACGGCCGGGCGGGCGGCTGGTCTATTCCACCTGTACGTTTTCCCCGGACGAAAACGAACGGACGGTGGAGTCCTTTTTGCGCGCGCACCCGGACTTTTCCCTGCACGAAACGCACCGGCTCTATCCGCACACCTCGCCCGGCGAAGGGCAGTTTGCCGCCCTGCTCACGCGCGCCGGCGCCGGCACGGCGCCGGCGATCCGGCCACTAGAAGCGCCTGTGCCGCTCTTTCAGGCCTTTTGCCGGGAGGCCATGACGGCCGCGCCGGAGCGTCCGGCCCGGTTGCTGCCGGATGGACGGGTGTTCCTGCTGCCGGAGCGGCTGCCGCCCAACCTGCACCGGCTGCGCATGCTGTCCGCCGGGGTCGCCGCCGGCGAGGTGCGCGGCAACCGGTTTTTGCCGGCGCACGCGCTGTTCCTCGCCCACAAGTCCTCCGCTTTCGTCCGGTCCATCGACCTCGACGGCGCACGGCTTGGCGCCTTTCTCGCCGGGGAAGCGCTGCCGCTGGACACGCCCGGCGAGGGCTACACCGCCGTCTGCTGGCGCGGATATCCGCTGGGTTTTGGCAAGCTGACGGGCGGCACGCTCAAAAACCACCTGCCAAAGGGACTGCGCCTGCGCTGACATTCCCGCGCGGCCGACGCTGAAAAACGGCCCTCGCACCGATGCTCTCGGTGCGAGGGCCGTTTTTTGTTCCCGTCCCGCCGCCGTCCGTCAGCCGCCCACCTGCGGCAACCGCTCAAACGCAATGCGCGGCGTGCCGTCCGCCACGTGGATGATGCCGCAGCGCACAAACCCGAGCGCCGGCAACAGGTGCAGCATCGGCGCGTTGTCGGCATGGGTATCCACGCGCAAATGCGGCTGCCGCTCCGCGCACCAGGCCACGCACGCGCGCAACACGCCATGCACCCGGCACGCACTGGCCAGGCGATGGATGGTGCTATATGGCGCGTCGGACAGCCAGGCGCCGTCCTCGATGCGCGCATAGGTCGGGTCGGCCCCGGCCAAAAGTGCGAACACGCCTTCCAGCCCGGCCTCCGACTCCAGCACAAACCCGGTGCCCATGGCGATATCCTGCTCTACGAGCGCCCGCGCAGGGTGGCCGCCCGCCCACTGCGTGCGGTTGCCATGTTCCCGCATGAACGCGCGCGCACGCGCATAGATGGCCAGAAGTTCCTCGAGATCCGCCCAACCGGAAGGCCGGATACGCCAGCCGTCCCCGTCCCAAAGCGCCGACCGCCCGGTTGCACGGGACGGCCCGCGGTTACAGCACATCGTCTTTCGGCGCGGCAGAAAGCGGCGCGTGCTCCTCCTCAAACCGTTCCGCAAGCAGACGGGTGGTCAGATAGGCGGAGATGGCGTCGATGGCCATGCGGTTCTTGCCGCCGCGCATGACGGCAAAGTCCGCGTCGTCGATGTATTTGGAGATGTACTTTTCATACATGGGTTTCACGGTCTCCAGATACTGCGCCGCAATGTTGTCGATCGTGCGGCCGCGCTGCTTGATGTCGCGCCGGATGCGCCGCAGCAGGCAAATGTCGGCGTCCACCTGCAAAAACACCTTCAGCACCATCAGCTCGCAGAGGCGCTTGTCGTGGAACATGTGGATGCCCTCGAGGATCAACACCTCGGGCGGCCGAATCAAATCCGGCCGGTCGGCCCGCAGGTGCTGCGTATAGTCGTATGCCTTGGTCGTGATCGCCTCCCCACGGGAGAGCGCCAGCACGTCGGCCAGCATCTCGTCATAGTCGAAAATGGAGGGCTCGTCGTAGTTCGTCCGCTCCCGCTGTGCAAACGACAGCTGCGGAAAGCTCTTGTAGTACCCGTCCTGCCCGAGGATGACGCAACTGCACGTGAGCGCATCGCGGATGCGCCGCGCCAGAGTGCTTTTCCCGCTGCCACTTGCACCACAAATTCCGACAATCAGCATAAACGCTCCTTTATCCGTCCTCCTGTAGTGGGTTCCCGCCCGTCCGGAGCGGGCCTCATGCGCGCCTGCGCCGGCAGCTCGTCCCATGCCCGTTCCGCTCAGCCTCCCGCGCCCGCCTGGCCGGCCAACAACGCGCGAATTGCCTCCAATACCGGCCGTTCATACCGCTCAAAGCGCGCGTCGGATTGCAGCCGGGCCAGCGCGTCAAAGCGCACCAGCCGGTCGGCCACATGCGCCGCCACGAGAGCGCGGTGCTCCGGCGTGCCGGCATACCGGTGCAAAAGCAGCGCGCCGTTTGCCGCCTCCTGCAGGAGCCTGGCATGCAGGTCCGGCACCGCCGTCTCCTGCCTGACCGGCACGGGCGATTCGCACACCAGTTCCGGCTGCCAAGGCGTCGCCCCACGCACAAACCCCGCTTCCTCAAGCGCATAGACGGTGCAGCGCCTGCCGCGATAGACCGCGTCAAATGCGCCGGGATAGCACTCCCACACCTCCGGCGCGCCCCGGCCGTCCACATCGAGCAAAAAGTCAAAATCATCGTGCCGCGCGCCAAACAGCAGTCCCGTGACCAGGTTGTCCACCGCATAGACGAACGCCTTGCCGTGAGAAGAGCGGCGCGGGACCAGCACGGCCAGCCCCGGCGTCGCGGACACGTGATAGACCATGGCCGTCCTCCTTTTCCAGCGCTGCGCGGCCCGACTCACACGATGCGGAAAAGCATCTCCCCGTAGGACGGCAACGGCCAGCTCTCCTTGTCCACGATGCACTCCAGCGCGTCGACACACGCGCGCAGGCGCTCCATGCGCGGCCGCACCGCATCGCGGTGGCCGCAGGCGCGCTCGAATGCGCTGCCGCCGCTGAAGCGCGCAACGGCTTCATCCAGCGCGTCCAGCGCCAGGCGGCACTCGTGCATGCGGCGGTTGAGCGTGCGCAGCATGGCCGTCTGTGCGGGCGCATCCACGCCCGCCTGGCGGGAGGCGGCCGCCGCCTCGCCCAGCATGGCGCTATAGCGCGCGCACGCGGGCAAAATCGTCTGCCGGGCGATCTTGACCATGGTCACGGCCTCGATGTGCCCCAGCGTGGCATAGTTTTGCAGCGCAATCTCCCGGCGCGCCAGCGCTTCGCCGCCGGAGAGCACGCCGTGGCGCTCCAGCACGGCGCGCGTCTGCTCGTCCCCATAGACCGCAATGGCGTCCACCGTGTTGTCGATGGCGGGCAGCCCGCGCCGCGCCGCCTCCGCCGTCCAGGCCGGGTCATAGTTGTTGCCGTTGAACAAGACGCGGCTGTGCGCTTCATACCAGTCGGCCATGAGCCCGCGCCACGCGGCGTCCCGGTCGTCCGCCGCCTCCAGCGCATCCGCCATGCGCATCAGGCAATCCGCCACAATGGTGTTGAGCACCGTGTTCGGCATGCCCAGCGACTGCGACGAGCCCACCATGCGAAACTCGAATTTGTTGCCCGTAAACGCAAACGGGGACGTGCGGTTGCGGTCGGTATCGTCGCGCTTGATCTCCGCAAGCGTCGACACGCCGATGTGCATCATCTCTCCCGCATGCGCCGGCACGCTGTTCCCGTGGGCGACGCTCTCCAGCGCCGCCTGTAGCCGGCTGCCCAGAAACACCGACAGGATGGGCGGCGGGGCCTCCGAGCCTCCCAGGCGGCTCTCGTTGCCGATAGACGCGCAGCTCATGCGCAACATGGGCGCATACTCGTCCACCGCCGCGATGACGGCCATCAGGAACGTGAAAAACACGCGGTTCGCCGCAGCGTCCTTGCCGGGCTTGAGCAGGTTCACGCCCGTATCCGTCAGCAGCGACCAGTTGTTGTGCTTGCCGCTGCCGTTCACCCCGGCGAACGGCTTTTCGTGCAGCAGGCACGTGAGCCCGTGCCGTTCCGCAATGCGGCGCATGGATTCCATGATGATCTGGTTGTGATCCACAGCCAGGTTGGCGGACACGAACAACGGCGCCAGCTCATACTGCGAGGGCGCGACCTCGTTGTGCTCCGTCTTGCACGGCACACCCATGCGCCAGAGCGCGTCGTTGAGCTCGTGCATAAACGCGAGCACCGGCTCCGGCGTGGCGGCATAGTACTGGTCGGAAAGCTCCTGCCCCTTGGCCGGCGGCGCGCCGAACAGCGTCCGCCCGGTATACACGAGGTCCTTGCGGCGCAAAAACGCGTGCTTGTCCACGAGGAAATATTCCTGCTCCCCGCCGACGGACGGCGTCACACGGCGCGTCCTGCCGTCCCCCAGCAGGCGCAGCACGCGCACCGCCTGGCGGTTGAGCGCCTCCATGGAGCGCAGCAGCGGCGTCTTTTCGTCGAGCGCCTCGCCGGAAAACGCGCAAAACGCCGTGGGGATGCACAGGCAGCACGAACCGTCCCCGTTCCGCTTCAAAAATGCCGGGCTCGTGCAATCCCACGTGGTGTAGCCGCGCGCCTCAAACGTCGCGCGCAGCCCGCCGGAGGGAAACGACGACCCGTCCGCCTCGCCCTTGATCAGCGCCTTGGCGGAAAAGGAGAGGATCGGCGCGCAATCCAGCCCGCCAAAGTCCAGGAATGTATCCCGCTTCTCGGCGGTGGCGCCGGTCATCGGCTGGAACCAGTGCGTAAAATGCGTGGCGCCGCGCTCCAGCGCCCAGTGCATCATCGCGGTCGCGACCGCGCCGGCAACCTCGAACGTCAGCTCGGTGCCCTCTTCCATCGTGCGATGCAGCGCGCGGTACATCTCCGTCGGCAAGCGGCGCTCCATTTCGGCATCGGTAAACACGTCGGAACCGAATGCGCTGTATGCGGTCGTCTCGTCAATCTGCATGGGATCCTCCATTTGTTCAAGCGCGCCTGACCGGCCGCTCTGCAGCTGGCCGGGCGCGAAGCTCCCGGCCATGCGGCGCCTGCCGCGCGGCGCCCTATTAGCGCCTGACCGGGTTTTTCCGATGGTACCACATCCGCCGCACAATTGCAATGCGTCCGGCGAAATTTGCTGAAAAAGCGCCTCGAATGGGGCGCATAAGGTTTTATTAACTAAAAAACGAGGTGAAAGTGGGGGCATTTCTCTGCGGTGCTTGTGCGTCGCACGGCGTGGGAAAGCCCGTCAGGCCAGCAGCCAGCGGGCAATCGCGTCCGGCACGGTACGGTTGCGCACAAACACGCTGTACAGCTCCCGCTCGGCCAGCGGCGCAGCCTCGCAGCCGATCTCCACCGTCACGGACGGGATGTCCTGCTCGGCCACCGCCCAGTCCTTGTAGCCCGCGCCATCCGCGCCGCCTCCCTCCGGCGGATACCCGGTCGCCAGGGAAATGCTGCCCGCAAGCGACGCCGACCGGTCGTTGACGGGCTGCGCATCGCCATATCCCGCGTAGATCAGGCTGCCGTACGCATGGTAACTGACGGTCGCAGCGAAGGGAAAGCGCAGCGTATACGCCCGCAGGGCCTCCGTTTCCGCCGCGGAAAACGGCGCTTCCCCACCATACCGCTCGGAAGAAGGCGCAGCGCGGCGCGCCGTCGTCTTCCATCCCGCGGGGAAATTCCGGTTCAGGTCCGTCCCCCGTCCGTTGGCCTTCCAGCGTTGCGCGTAATCCGCAACGTCCAAAGTGGTATGGCCCGCTTGCACATCGGCATCGTAAATGGCCAGCTGCGCCTCGTTGAGCGCCCCGCTCTGCGATATCGCCACCCCGTCCGGATTGGCCATGGGAACGATGTGCCAGCAAATCGCGCCATCCCCCGGCAGGCCCCGCCCTGCCCAGTCGTCCGCGAGCGCCATCAGCAGCCAGGCCGTCATGTGTTCGCGCCCATGGATCGCCCCCTGCAGCAGCACGTGATACGCCGCGTCGGACGGGCCAAGCCGCAAAACGGGAATCTCCCGCCCCAGTTCGGACACGCCGATGCTCTCGACTTCGACCAGCTCCGGATACAGCGACGCCAGCGCGGCCGCATCCGACAGCAGCGTCTCGTAGGCATAGCTGGCCGTGGGTTTCACAATGTCCAGCACGGCGGGCAGGTATGCCTCGTCGGCGGGTTGCAGATAGCTGGACAACACATAGCCCGTCTGCCCCGCATGGCGAACCTGGGCATACCGCCCGGCCCAGGCCAGCAGCTCCACGACCTCGCCCGCGCGCACCGTCCCGAGCAGCGCCTCGCCGCCCGGCGTCTCCCGCAGGTTCAGGTATTCCTCGCAGTTGGCGCGCCAGAGCAGCGGCACGGCGCCGGCGTCCTCCGCCACCGGCGCCAGACGGTGGGCCGGCAGATACCCTGTGGCGCCCTGATAGTGCACGAGGGCATATGCGCCGCAGCGCGCCAGGAGCCGCACTTCCTCTCCCGCCGCAATGGCGGCAAAGGCGGTGTCCGCCGCGGGGCTGGCGGTGAGCGCCGCCGCCTCGCCCGGCCCGACCCGGTAGCGCGCAGCCGCCTGCGGCGCGAACGTTTCCTCCACGGGATAGTCCACGCCGTCGCTAAAATGCCACCACTCGCCGGAATAGCCCACGAGGCCGCAGCCCTCCATGACCTCCTGCAGCAGGCGGGCATGCTCCGCCGCCTCTGCGGAGCAATCGGAATAATCCCGATCCGCCCGTTCCGAAAAATCGTCAAAGCCGGAGGGCATCTCCAGCAGCGCGCCCGTCGCGTCCGCCAGGGTCACATCCACGGCGCCGCCTCGGCAATGGGTGCGGCTGCCTGTGGCCGGGTCGGACACATACTGTGGGTCCGGATATGCCGCAAACAGCGCCTGTTGCGCCGCGAGCGGCCGGTAGGCATCCCAGATCACGAGCGTCAGCCCCAGCTGCTCCAGCGCCGCGACCGCCTGCCCGAGCTTTTGCACGGTGCCATAGCGCAGGTATGCGTCCGTAAAGCCATAGATGGGGCGGCCAGTAACATTCTCGTCCGTCGCATATACCAGCTGCTGCGAAACGCCCGGAAGGTAATCGATCACGCGGACCAGGGCGTCGTCTTCGGGCGTCGGCGCCGTGGGGGCGGGCGTAGCCTGCGCAGGCGGCACGGCCGGCGTCGCGGCGGGGGCCGCCGTCGCGGCGGG
>URQH01000017.1 GCA_900549955.1 uncultured Eubacteriales bacterium
ACCAACGACCTCTACGATGTCAACGTAGCGCTCTGACCAGCTGAGCTATAACCCCCCGTTCGTAAGTCTTATTATACACATGTCGCCCGAAAAAGCAAGTAGAATTTTTTCTCACGCCGTTTCATGCGAGGGATGCGCCGGGCGCGCGTCGGGCCGGCGGCGCCGGATGGGCACGTACCAGAGCAGCGCCAGCAGGCAGATGGCCGCCATCTGCGCGTCAAGCTGTATGCCGCCGCCCAGCTCCCACACCTGCCAGTCGAACAGGTACCAGTCTTCGAGCGTGCGGCACAGGCCGAAGAAGAGCGGCGCGGCCGTGGCGCACAGCAGCGCGGTGCGTTTGCGCCCGCCGAGCAGCCAGGGCAGGAGGGCCGCGGGCAGCGCGGGCAACAGCCCCATTTCATATACCGTCAGCAGGTTGTAAACGCACCAGCCCAGCACGCCGCACAGCAGCGCCATCAACAGTCCCTCCACGATGTCCGGCAGCCCGCGGCAGAGCCGGAGCGAGACGGCCAACAGCAGCAGCGAAGCGGGGGAGAGCGAGACCGACGCAGACAACTGCACCGGAAATGCGGAGAGCGCCAGCAGCAGCAGCGAGAGCGCGGCAATGCTGCCCTCCTGCACGCGCAGGCGCCAGGCCGTCCGCTCCGTCAGGTGCGTGCAGCAGAACAGAAAGAGACACAGGAGCAACAGGGTCGATAAGCGCATGGCAGTTCACTTCCTAACACCGGTTAGGTTGCGCCGCGTCCGCCCGCGCTATGCGCCGCGTGCCGCGTGCCGCGATGGCTGCGAACCTGTGCCGCCGGTCATTTGATGCGCCGGCCCTCGCTGTAGCAGGCGACGATGTCGTCCGCGCGCAGCAGGTACATCGCCCGTTCAAAGCGCTCCTCGAGCGTCAGCGGCTTGCCGGACAGCGGGAAGGCGCTCTCGTCCACGACGATCGCATGCAGCGGGTCGCCCGGCGCAAAGCCCGCGCCTGCGCCGAAAAAGCGCGCGCCCGCGCTCGTGCCGAGGTAGTAGGCCTCCGCGACGGTCAAAAAGTCCTCCTCGTAGCCGGACGCGATGCGCCGCGCCTTGGAGGTGCGGATGGCGGATGTGATCACCTGGTTCATCGGCAGCAGCGCGCCACCGGCGATGTCAGAGCCGAGCGCCACCTGCACGCCCTCGTCCAGCATGGTGCGCACCGGCGCAAACCCGCTGCAGATATTGATGTTGGAGTCCGGGGCATGCGCCACGAGCACGCCGTGGTCACGGAGCGCGGCGCGCTCCCGCGCGTCGCTGTGCACGCAGTGCGCGAGGATGGTGCGCTCGTGAAACAGGCCGTATTTTTCGTAGGTCTCCCAATATTGTGCGCAATCGGGGTGCAGCGATCGCACGAGCTCCATCTCCGCCAGGTTTTCCGACAGGTGCGATTGCACGGGCAGGTGGCGCTCCCTCGACAGCGCGCCGAGAAAGGCGAGCAGCTCGTCCGTGCACGACGGGGTAAAGCGCGGCGTGAGCATCGGCCGGATGTGCCGAAATCCGTCGCAGGCGTCCAGCCAGCGCAGCGTTTCCCGCTGGGATTCTTCCGTCGTCTCCTGCAGGTTTTCGCCTCCGTTGCGGTCCATGTTCACCTTGCCCACATAGCCGGTGATCCCCGCCTGCTCCAGCGCCTCCATGAGCACGAGCGTCGCGTCCGTGTGCATCGAGGAGAACATGCACACGCGCGTGGTGCCGTTGTCGACGAGCGCCTTGGCCAGCGCCGGGTAGACCTCGCGCGCAAACCCGGTGTCGGCAAAGCGCGCTTCGAGCGGGAATGCATACTGCGACAGCCAGTCGAGCAGCGGTACGTCCATGCCGAGCCCCAGCATCGGGTACTGCGCGCCGTGCAGGTGCATGTCGGCAAACGACTGCAGGATGAGCCGGTTTCCAAAGTCGGCGACCGGCGCGCCGCGGTACTGTTCCGGCAGGCATGGGAATACGCCGCGCACCACGCCGTCCTCCAGCGCCAGATATCCGTTTTCCACGATGTCGAGTGCGCCAAGGCGCGGCGCGGAGACGAGGTGCCCTTTGAGCAGTTCAAGCATCGTAACACTCTCCTTTCAAAAAGAAAAAGCGTCCGGACAGGCGCAAAGCAGCCAAACGGCCGCTCGCCGTCCGAACACCCATAGCAGGGCCGTAGGCGGCCCCGTAGAGACTCCCGCGCCGTTTGGCGGGATTATATGAGTGAGTTGGATGGATTTAATATACCATGACTTTGCAACGCGCGCAAGCTCAAAAACCGGTCGGAGGCGCGGGCGGGGTGTCGATGTCTGTCAGTTCCGCCCCATCGGAGACCGGCACGAGCAGCAGCGCGTCCGGGTGCGCGCGGATCACGGCCGAACCGCCCGTGTCGCCTTCCAGATGGGCGAGCGCCTCCCGGAACCGGGCGGGAAAGACGACCGGGTTGCCGCGCCTGCCTTGCCAAACGGGGGCGACGATCCGCTCCGGCGCCTCCCGGAACCGGTCGAGCAGCAGCAGGACGGTCTCGCGGCGCAGCCGCGGCTGGTCGCACACGCCAAAGAGCAGGCCGTCCGGCTGGATGAGCTGGCCGTCCAGCAGATCCATGGCAACGCGAATGCTGGAGGCGATGCCGCGCTCCGGCGTATCGTTGTAGCCCACCAGAAAGCCGGCCTGCGCCGCCTGCTCGGCAAGCGCGGCATGCCGGCGCTGCGTGACGAAAATGCGCAGCGCGTACGGGATGCCCGCGTGCAGCTGAATCGCGTGCGCGGCCATGGGTTGCCCGTCCACCGGGTAGAGCAGCTTGTCGCCGCCGAAGCGGGAGCCGGTGCCTGCCGCGAGCAGGAGGCAGGCGACGCGGACGGCGCTGCCGGCGCACGCGTTCACGCGAGCGCCTCGAAGCACGGCCTGCGCGCCACAAACCGCCCGCGCCCGCGCTGGATGAGCCTTCCGTCTTCTACGACCAATTCGCCGCCGAGTACGACGTCCCGCACGGAGCCGGGGACGCGCATGCCCTCATATGGGGAGTTGTCGCAGCGGTGGGCATTGGTGCGCCAGGAGATCGTGCGGCTGCGGTGCGGGTCGAAGATGGCGAGGTCGGCGTCGCTGCCCACGCGCAGCGTGCCCTTTTGCGGATACATGCCGAATGCCTTGGCCGCGTTGGTGGAGAGCAGCGCCGCCATCTGTGCGGGTGTAATCCGTCCCGGCTGGACTGCGGCGGCATAGACCAGCTCCGCCCGGTTCTGGATGCCCGCGCCGCCGTTGGGAATCTTGGTAAAGTCATCCCGTCCCAGCGCCTTTTGCGCCATCGTGAACGAGCAGTGATCCGTGCCGATCACGTCCACTTCTCCGTCCTGCATCGCCTGGAGCAGCGCCACCTGGTCGCCCGCGCGGCGCAGCGGCGGGGAGAGGACGTATTTGGCGGCGTCCGCCTCCAGGTACCGGCTGTCGTCGAGCACGAGGTATTGCGGGCACGTCTCTACAAGCACCTGTTGCCCGCGCGCGCGCGCGCGGCGCACTTCCTCCAGCCCGTCGGCGGTGGACAGGTGCACGACCCACACGGGCGTACCGGCCAGTTGCGCGATGCGCATGAGCCGCGCCACGGCCTCCGCCTCCACGATGGCCGGCCGCGACAGCGGGTGCGCCGCCGCGTCGAAACGGCCAGCGGCGTGGAGTTGCCGGATGCGTTCCCGCAACAGGTCGTAGTTTTCACAGTGGATACCGGCCAGGCAGCCGCGCCGCGCCATGCGCGACAGCGCGTCGCAGATGGCGCCGTCGTCCAGCCGCATGGCGTCGTATACCATGTACATCTTGAACGACGTGACGCCCTGCCGTACCATGCTGTCGATTTCCGCGGCGTGCGCTTCGTCCCACTCGGAAATGGCCATGTGGAAGCCGTAGTTGCAGTGGCTGCCGGCGGCCTTGCGGTGCCACAGGTCGAGCGCCTGCTGCATGGTCATGCCGCGGTCCTGCGTGGCAAAGTCGAGCACGGTCGTCGTGCCGCCGAGGACGGCGGCGTGGGTGCCGCTGTCAAAATCGTCTGCCGTCACGAGGTCGCCGAGCGGCAGGTCGAGGTGCGTGTGCGTGTCGATAAACCCGGGCAGCACAAGGCACCCGGCCGCGTCGATCCGCCGTTCGCACGGGGCGTCCAGCCCGGGAGCGATGGCGCGGATGACGCCGTTTTCCGCAAGCAGGTTCGCCTGGTACGATGCGCCGTCTGAGACGATGGTCCCATTTTGAATCAACAATCGCATGGTTTTCCTCCAAACGTCTTGAAAATCGGATGAGGTTCGCGTATGATATGTGGCAACACCGGGATCGGAATCCTTTTCACACTCAGCATAGCACAGTTTGCAGGCACACGCAAGGCGGGGCGGCGCCGTTCGCCTTTAGAAAGCATAGCGCTTTTTGCTTTGCAGCGCGGGCGGGCTGTGATATAATACACAAAAGGTGGGTGATTGTCGTTGGAAAAGTCCAGGTTACGGGCCTCAATTCGAAACGCAGCCAGTCGCAACGCCGCATTTGTCATTAAAAACGCCAATATAGTCAACGTCTTTACCGGGGAGATTCAGCATGGCGACGTGGCCATGCGCGACGGCATTATCCTCGGCATTGGCACGTATTCGGGCCGGGAGGAGTACGACGCGGAGGGGCGGTATCTGTGCCCGGGGCTCATTGACAGCCACGTGCACATCGAGTCCTCCATGGCGCATCCGTCCCGGTTTGCCAGTTTGATTTTGCAGCAGGGCACGACCGCCATCATTGCCGACCCGCACGAGATTGCCAACGTGTGCGGCACGGACGGCATCCAGTACATGCTCGATCAGACGGAGTGGCTGCCGCTCTCCGTGTTCATGATGTTGCCGTCCTGCGTGCCGTGCACTGCGTTTGAGACGAGCGGCGCCAAGCTGACGGCCAAGGACATGGAGCAGTTCCTGGAGCATCCGCGGGTGCTGGGGCTCGGCGAGGTGATGGACTATGTCGCGGCCGTGTCGGGCGAGGGGGAGATGCTCGACAAGCTGGAGCTCTGCCACGGCCGTCCGATCGACGGGCACGCGCCGCTGCTGACCGGCGACCTGCTCAACGCCTACTGCGTGGCCGGGCCGCGCACCGACCACGAGTGCTCGAGTTACGAAGAAGTGCTTGAAAAGCTGCGCAAGGGCATGCGCATCCACCTGCGGCTGGGTTCCGCCTGCCGCGGCATTGAGACGATCTTCCGCCAGATCGCGGACAACGGGCTGCCCACGCGCCGCATGCAGTTCTGCACCGACGACAAGCACCTGGAAAACATCCGCGATGAGGGGCACATCAACTACATCTTGCGCCGTGCCGTGGCCAACGGCATAGATCCCATCCAGGCGGTGCAGATGGCGACGATCAACGCGGCGGAGACCTACGGGCTCATCGGCTATGGCGCTGTGGCGCCCGGGTACCGTGCGGATCTGGTGCTGTTCGACAATTTGAAAGATTTCCGGCCGCAGCTGGTCGTGACGGACGGGCAGATCTTCCGCCCAGAGGCGGATCTGCCGGTGAAGCCGGACCCGAAAATCTACAACAGCGTCCATCTTGCGCCGCGCAAACCCGATGTGTTGCGCCTGCCGGTCGAGGGCCCCATGCCCATCATCCAGACGGTCGACGGCGAGCTGCTCACGCGGCTGGTGTGGGAGGAGGTTCCCACGCGCGACGGCGCGTTTTTCGCCGGCGGCGGTCTGGTGAAGCTGGCGGTGCTGGAGCGGCACCATGCGAGCAGCCGGGTCGGCCTGGGAATTCTCCGCGGGCTGCCGCTGCAGGCGGGCGCCATGGCCACCACGGTCGGGCACGACTCGCACAACCTGATCGTGGCGGGCGACAACGACGCCGACATGCTCATTGCCATCGACGCGCTCGAGGAGTGCGGCGGCGGCTATGTGGTCGTGAGCGAGGGGCGCGTGCTGGCCAAACTGGCGCTGCCGGTGGCGGGGCTCATGTCCGACGCGCCGCTCGAGGAGATCCTGCGGCACCAGCAGGCGCTGCTCCATGCGGCGGCGCAGCTGGGCATTTCGAACACATCCGACCCGTTTATCACGCTGTCCTTTGTCGCGCTGCCCGTCATTCCGGACGTGCGGCTGACCGACATGGGGATGTTTGACGTAACGAACATGCAGTTTATCAACCGACCGGCCGAGTGACCGGGAGAACAGGAGGGACCAATGAGCACAGGGAAAAGCGTTGCCCGCGTGGACGCGTTTGACAAGGTGACCGGACGCGCCCGCTACACGGACGATCTGTGCGACCGCAGCGCGCTGGTAGCCAGGGTGCTGCATTCGACCATCGCCAACGGCGTCGTCAAGCGGATCGACACGAGCCTGGCCGAGCAGATCGAGGGCGTGGTAAAGATCGTCACCTGTTTTGACGTGCCGGACTTTCTCTTCCCGACGGCGGGACACCCGTGGTCGACCGACCCGCACCATCAGGACGTGGCCGACCGCAAGCTCCTGACGGACCGCGTCCGCTTTTACGGAGACGACGTGGCGGCGGTCATCGCGGAAAACGAGGTCGCCGCGGCGCAGGCGCTGCGCGCGATCCACGTCGAGTACGAAGAATATCCGTTCGTACTCGACCAGGTGGAGGCCATGCAGGACGGCGCGCCGCAGCTGCACGAGGCGTATCCGAACAACATCCTGGCCCACACCGGCTATGAGAACGGCAACTATGAGGAGGCCATCCGTGAGGAGGGGCTCATCCGCGTCGAGGGCTGGTACGACACGCCCACGGTGCAGCACTGCCACATTGAAAACCACATCTGCTATGCGCAGATGGAGGGCGGGCGCATTACCGTCACCTCCTCCACGCAGATTCCGCACATCATCCGCCGCATCGTCGGCCAGGCGCTCGGCATCCCGTGGGGCAAGGTGCGCATCGTGAAGCCGTATATCGGCGGCGGGTTCGGCAACAAGCAGGACGCGCTGTACGAGCCGCTGTGCGCGTTCCTGTGCACGCAGGTGGGCGGCAGGCTCGTCAAGCTGGATGTGTCGCGCGAGGAGACTTTCGTTTGCAACCGCGTCCGCCATGCCATCCGCTCGCACATCATCACCTACGTCCGGCCGGACGGCACGTTCGTGGCGCGGCGGCTGGAGGCGTTTTCCAAGCAGGGGGCGTACGCCTCCCACGGCCACGGCATCGTGGCCAAGGGGGCGGGCGCGTTCGGCCAGCTGTACAAGAGCGAGGCGTGCAAGGTGGACGCCTACACGGTGTTTACGAACACGCCGGCGGCCGGCGCCATGCGTGGCTACGGCATCCCGCAGGCGATGTTCGCGCTCGAGTCCCACATTGAGGACATTGCGCGGCGGCTGCAGATGGATTCGCTCGAGCTGCGCCGCAAGAACATGATGGAAGTCGGCTATGTGGACGGCTTCAGCAAGAACGAAAACTACTTTGACAGCCTGAACCAGTGCATCGAAAAGGGCAGGGCCTACCTCGATTACGACCGCAAGCTGCGGGAGTATCAGAACCAGACCGGCCCCGTGCGGCGGGGCGTGGGCATGGCCATCTTCTGGTACAATACGGCCGTGTGGCCCATCAGCCTGGAGACGGCGGCCTGCCGCATCGTGCTGAACCAGGACGGTTCCGTCCAGCTGCAGATGGGCGACACGGAGATCGGCCAGGGCGCGGACACCGCGTTTGCACAGATGGCGGCGGAGACCATCGGCATCCCGTTTGCGGATGTGCACGTCATCTCCACGCAGGACACCGACATCACGCCGTTCGGTACGGGCGCCTATGCGTCCCGCCAGACGTACGTGGGCGGCTTTGCGATCAAGCAGACGGCGCTGCTGCTGCGCGAGCGCATCCTCAAGCACGCCTATGAGCTCACCCGCATGCCGCCGTTCATCCTGGACATTGTCGACGGGAAAATCGTCCGCACGACGGATGGCCGCGAGCTGATGACGCTCGGCGAGCTGGCTACCGAAGTGCTGTACAGCCTGACGAACAGCGAGCACATCACGGCCGAGAGCACCTACCAGATCAAGTCCAACGCCTATTCGTTCGGCTGCTCGTTTGCCGAGGTGGAGGTGGACATCCCGCTGTGCAAGGTCAAACTGCTCAACATGATCAACGTGCACGACTGCGGCCGGCTCATCAACCCGGCGCTGGCCGAGGCGCAGGTGCACGGCGGCATGAGCATGGCCATCGGCTACGGCATGTCGGAACAGCTGCTGTTCGACGAAAAGACCGGCCGCCCGCTCAACAACAACCTGCTGGATTACAAGCTCTCCACCACGATGGACCATCCGCACATCGAGGCGCAGTTCGTCGAGAACTACGAGCCGACCAGCGCATACGGCACCAAGGCGCTCGGCGAGCCGCCGGCCTGCCCGGGCGCGCCGGCGATCCGCAACGCGGTGCTGCAGGCGACCGGCGTGGCGGTGAACGCCATCCCGCTGACCCCGCACCTGCTGTTCCGGCGGTTCCGGGAAGAAGGACTCATTTGACGGTGGAGGAGGGACAGACATGTACGACATCAAGGCACTGTATGAAGCGACCTCCGTTCCCCACGCCATCGAATTGCTGCTGGCGCACCCGGAGGCGAAGATCATTGCCGGCGGCAGCGACGTGCTCGTGCAGATGCGCGAGGGCCGGCTGGCCGGGTGCGAGCTGGTCAGCATCTATGGGCTCGACGAGCTGCGCGGCGTGACGCTTGAGGCGGACGGTACGATCCGGATCGGGTCGCTCACGAGCTTTTCCCACATTACAAAGGACCCCATCATCCAGCGGCACATCCGCGTGCTTGGCGAGGCGGTGGACCAGGTCGGCGGCCCGCAGATCCGCAACATCGGCACGATCGGCGGCAACACGTGCAACGGCGTGACGAGCGCGGATTCCGCCTCCACGCTGTTTGCCTGGGACGCCGAGGTCGAGCTGACCGGGCCGGACGGCGTGCGCCTGCTGCCGATCCAGGCGTTTTACATCAAGGCCGGCAAGGTGGACCTGAGGCCCGGCGAGCTGCAAACGGCGATTCTCATCCGCCGTGCGTCCTACGAGGGCTATCAGGGGCACTACATCAAGTACGCCATGCGCAACGCGATGGACATCGCGACCACCGGCTGCTCCGTCAACGTGAAGCTCTCCGGCGACGGGACGGCCATCGAGGACGCGCGCATCGCCTATGGCGTGGCTGGGCCGGTGCCCATGCGCGCGCCGTCGGCGGAGGCCGCCGTGCGCGGCAAGCCGGTCGAAGAGGCGACGGTGGAGGCGTTTGGCAAGGCGGCGCTCATGGACGTGAACCCGCGCACGAGCTGGCGCGCCAGCCGGGAGTTCCGGCTGCAGCTGGTGGAGGAGCTGGCAAAGCGCGCGCTGCGCGAATCCATTCGGCTTTCGGGAGGGAAGATCTGATGCACGAGACGCAGTATAAACTGGTGCGCTGCACCATCAACGGCAAACAGACCGAGACCATGGTCGACGTGCGCGCGTCGCTGACCGACATGCTCCGGGGCGACTACCGGCTCACGTCCGTCAAAAAGGGCTGCGAGGTGGGCGAGTGCGGCGCGTGCAACGTGCTCATCGACGGTGAATGCTTCAATTCCTGCATCTATCTGGCCATCTGGGCGGACGGCAAGGAGATCCGCACGCTCGAAAGCCTGCTTGGGCCCAACGGCGAGCTGTCGAACATCCAGCAGGCGTTTATCGACGAGACGGCGGTGCAGTGCGGCTTCTGCACGCCCGGCGTCATCATGAGCGCGGTGGAGATCCTCGAGAGCGGGAAGCTCTACACGCGCGACGAGCTGCGCAAGCTCCTCTCCGGCCACCTGTGCCGTTGCACCGGCTATGAGAACATCCTCAACGCCGTTGAGAAGACCATGAAACGCCGGCTTGGGCTCGAGGCCTGAGTGGCTGACCGGCAAACCCACGGGCGGCAGGCGTGAGCCTGCCGCCCTTTTTCGTCTTGGCTGCTCTTCCCGCGCGTGGAGAATCGTTTGCCCGCCTGTGGGGAAGACTATGCGGGAAATTCGGAAGGAGGAAGAGATCGTGATCGAACAGGATACCATCCGGCTGTTGCGGGAGTGTGACGCCGGGATCGAGATGGGCACGTCGTCCATCGACGACGTGCTGGAAGCGACGAAGGACAAACGGCTGCGGCAAATCCTGCAACACTGCAGGGACGAGCACACCGCGTTGAAACTGGAGCTGGAGGAGCTGCTGCTGCGGTTTCAGGACGAGGGGAAGGAGCCGAGCGCCATTGCACAGGGCATGTCGAGGATGAAGACGGGCGTCAAGCTTGCTATGGACGAGTCCGACGCCACCGTGGCAGACCTGATTACCGACGGGTGCAACATGGGCGTCAAATCGCTCAGCCGTTACCTGAACCAGTATAAGGCGGCGGACGAACGCTCCAAGGACCTTGCCAAGCGGCTGATTCACATGGAGGAGCAACTGGCAGTCGATGTGCGGCCCTATCTCTGAGGCGACCAAAGCGACAAGGCAACGACCGCACCGCCGCATTTTGCGGCGGTGCGCTTTCGTGTGCAACACTGCTTCAAACGAAAAATTTGCAGGATGTATTGACAAATCCTGCGTTTTATAGCACAATGTAAAAACATCATATCATATTGGAAGGGGTGGCCTGATGCAGTACGGGCAGATGACGCGGGAACAGCGTGAACAGGAATATTTGCACATCAAAAAGCAATATGACGAGCTCTGTGCGATGGGGCTGTCGCTCAATTTGGCGCGGGGCAAGCCCTCTTCTGAGCAGCTGGACCTGAGCAACGACATGTTGCATACGCTGGACGACGGGAATTTCGTCAGCGATGGAAACGACGTGCGCAACTACGGCTGCCTGGACGGGCTGCCCGCCTGCAAGCGCCTGTTCGCGGAGCTGCTCGGCGTCCGGCCGGAAGAGGTGGTCGTGGGCGGCAACGCGAGTCTGAACCTCATGTACGACCTGATCGCCAAGGCGTATACGCACGGCCTGCCGCACAGCCCGCGGCCCTGGTCGCAGGAGCCGGTGGTCAAGTTCCTCTGCCCGGCGCCGGGCTATGACCGGCACTTCAACCTCACGCAGTCGTTCGGCATGGAGCTCATCACGGTGCCGCTCCACGAGGACGGGCCGGACATGGATCTGGTCGAGGCGCTGGTGAAGGACCCGGCGGTGAAGGGCATGTGGTGCGTGCCGAAGTACACCAATCCGGACGGCTTCATCTACAGCGACGAGGTCTGCCGCCGCATTGCGGCGATGGAGACCGCCGCGCCGGACTTTGCGCTCATGTGGGACAACGCCTACTGTATCCATGAGTTCGACGGCCCGTTCGTGCCGTTTGTCGAAATGCTGTCGCTCTGCCGCGCGTGCGGGCATCCCGACCGCGTATACGAATTTGCCTCCACGTCCAAGGTGACGTTCGCCGGGGCGGGGGTTTCGTGCGTGGCGTCGAGCGTGGAGAACCTCGCCGCCCTGCTGAAGCTGATGACGTTCCAGACCATTGGGTACAACAAGGTCAACCAGCTGATGCACGTGCGCTTTTTGAAGGATAAGGAGCACACTCTTGCACACATGCAGCGCCAGGCCGCCATTTTGAAGCCGAAGTTCGACGCCGTGCTGCGCGCGCTCGACGAGACGGTAGCGCCCGCCGGCATCGCCCGGTGGCACCGGCCGCGCGGCGGATATTTCATCAGCCTGTACGCCATGCCCGGCACGGCCAAGCGCACGCTGGCGCTGTGCAAGCAGGCCGGCGTGACGATGACCGGCGCGGGCGCGACCTACCCATATGGCGTGGACCCGGACGACAGCAACATCCGCATCGCGCCCACCTATGCGACGTTGCCGGAGCTGGAGCAGGCGGTGGAGATCCTGTGCACGAGCCTGCGGCTCTCGGCGCTGGAGAAGCTGCGCGGGGCGTGAGCGCGAGCTCAGCAGGAAACAGGCCTGACCGGGCGCGCCGGGGCGGAGGGTTTCGCCCCGACGCGCCCGTTTATGCGGGGAAGTGCGCGCGGGCGCGGAAACGGGGAACAGAGGGGGACGACGGCATGCTGATTCTGGAAACGGAGCGCCTGCGGCTCAGGGAGCTGGAGACAGGGGACTTTGGCGCCCTGTGCCGCGTGCTGCAGGACGAGGCGGCCATGTACGCCTATGCGCACGCCTTTTCGGACGCCGAGGTGCAGGACTGGCTCAACCGGCAGCGCGCGCGCTACCGCGAGGATGGGTTTGGCCTGTGGGCGGTGGAGCTGCGGCAGAGCGGGCGCGTGATCGGGCAGTGCGGCCTCACGATGCAGGACTTCGGCGGACGGCGCGTGCCGGAGATTGGCTATCTGTTTGAGCGGGCGCACTGGCACCGGGGCTATGCCACGGAGGCGGCGGTGGCCTGCAAGCTGCTGGCGTTCTGCACGCTGGAGCTCGACGCGGTCTATTCCATCATCCGCGACGATAACCTGCCGTCGCAGGCCGTGGCGCGGCGCAACGGCATGGCGCCGGTCGCCCGGGTCGTCAAGCACTACTGGGGCATGGACATGCCGCACATCGTGTATGCCGTCCGCCGCCCGGACGAGGTTGCAAACGGCCTGCGCGTTCTTTATAATTGAAATAAAGGGCGAAATCGCCGCCGTGTAGGGCGGCCGCGGGGGAGGAAGCGGGAGCGATGCGGAAAGTGGGCTGCGTGTGGGAGCACAACGGGGAGGACTCGCTGCTGTACGCCGTGGAGTTCCCCGGCGCGTTTGCGCGCGGGGCGACCCGGGAGGCGGCGCTGCAGAAGATGGAGCGCGAGGTACGCTCGTTTCTCCGGTGGTGCGGGTCGCCCACGGACGAGCCGCTGACGTTCGAGATCGTGCAGGAGGCGGCCAGCGGGCTGGACATTTGCGACGCGGATTCGGATGTGTTGTTTGTGTCGGAGACGGGCCCGCTTTCGTGGGAGACGTACCGGGAGCGCAAGGCGCTTGCGCTCCGGTCCGCGCGGGATTTTCAGGCTTTGTATGACGCGGTGCCGGAAAAGGACGTGAGCGGCGCGCCGCCGCGCCGGACGTTCTACGGGCCGGTGCCCCGCACCGCGTCTGAGATGTATGCCCACGTCCTGCACGTCAATGCCTATTATTTCGGCGAGATCGGAGTGGATGCCGACAATGACGGCACGATACTGGACTGCCGGCTGCGCGGGTTTGCCGCGCTGGAGGCCCTGCCGGGCTACCTGGAGAACCGCATTTGCCACGGCAGCTATGGCGAGGACTGGACGCTGAGCAAGCTGCTGCGCCGCTTTGTCTGGCACGACCGCATCCACGCAAAGGCCCTGTGGCGCATGGCGGTCAGGACCTTTGGCGCTTCTGCGGTGCCGGATGTGTTTGGCTTTGGCCGGGAGCCGGATGGGGGAACGACGGATGGAGAATAGGCTGGAATGTTTATGGCGGCGCGTCGCGCGCGGAGGCTGCCGGCGCCCGGCGGGCGCGGGCAGATGAGCGGGGACGGCGCGCGCCTTGCCCTGCGGCCGCGGCTGGAAACGGCGCTTTCGATGCTGCAGGGACGCGCGGTGGTGGCGGATGTCGGCTGCGACCACGGGCGGCTCTGCTGCGCGCTGCTCCAGCGCGATGCACATGCGCGCTGCATTGCGTCCGACGTCAGTGCGCCGTCGCTGCAGAAGGCGCGGGAGCTGGCGCAGGTCGTGGGCTTGGCGGACCGCATTTCCTTCCGCTGCGGCGACGGGTTGTCCGTATTGGAGATGGGCGAGGCGGAGGCCGTGGCGCTGCTGGGCATGGGCGGGACGCTGATGGCGCGCCTGCTCGACGCATGCCCCGTGCCCATGATGGGTGCCGGGTTGCTCGTGCTGCAGCCCATGCGCGCGGAAGCCGACATCCGAAGCTATCTGTTTATGAGGGGCTACCGGGTGGAGGAGGACCGCGTGGTGCGCGACGCGGGGCGGCTGTACCAGGTCTTTTCGGTGCGTCCGCCGTGCGCGTCGGGGCGCGACGCCTGGCCCGCCGGGTTCCCGGAGGGCTGTTTTACGGTGGGGTACCGCGCGTTTGAACGGCGCGAGCCGCTGCTCGTCCCGCTCGTAAAGCGGCAGCTCGACCAGTGCGAGAAGCGCCTTGCGACTGCGCGCGGCACGCCGGGCGAGGCGCCGCTGGTGCAAAAGGCACGGCAGATGCAGGCCATATTGGATCGATGGGAGGACGTTTGAAATGCAGTTACGGGACTGGATTGCAACCATGGAGCGCATTGCCCCGCCGGAGCTGGCGATGGAGTGGGACAACCCCGGCCTGCTCGTGAGTCCGGAGCGGGAGAAGCTGACGACCGTGCTGGTGGCGCTCGACTGTACGGTCCCTGTGGCGGAGGAAGCGGCGGCGGTGGGGGCGCAACTCGTGCTGACGCACCATCCCGTGCTGTTTGGCGGAACGAAGCGCGTGCTCAGGGACGACCCGGAGACGGCGGCGATCTACCGGCTGATCCGGCATGGCATCGGCCTGTATGCCGCGCATACGAACCTCGATGCGGCGCCGGGCGGCGTGAACGACGCGCTGGCCGCGCGGCTGGGCCTTTGCGAGATCCGGCCGCTGCCGCCTGAGAACCTGGGCCGCGTGGGCCTGCTCCCACAAGCGCTGCCGCTCCAGGCGTTTGCCGCGGCGGTCGAGCGTGCACTCGGCTGCACGGCGCTCGCGACGGGCGACGCCGCGCGTCCTGTCCAAACGGTCGCTTTGATCGGCGGGGCCGGTGGTTCCGACGTGGCGGCGGCTGCCGCGGCTGGGGCGGACGTGTTCGTCACCGGGGAGTGCAAGCATCACCAGGCGCTGGAGGCGCAGATGCGCGGCATGGCGGTGCTCACCTGTGGGCACTACGAGACCGAGCGCGTGGTGCTGGAGACGCTGATTGCCCGTTTACAGGGACCTGAAAATGATGTACAATATTTAGTGGCGCACGCGGAGACCTCTCCGCAGCGACGCTTTTAGGAGGTGCGACATGCCCAAACTTGACGCATTGTTGGCGTATCAGGAGACGGAACTGCAAAAGGAGCAGATGGAGAGAGCGCTGCGCTCCACGCCCGCCTGCACGCAGTTTTCGCGTCTGCGTAAACTGCTCAAGACGCATCAGGCGACGATCGCCAGGCTCTCGGAGGAGCTGGAGACGCGCGGCGCGCTGGTGCGCCGCCTGACCGAGCGCACGGCACAGCTGGAAAAGCAGCTTTCGCTGGAAAACGGCGAGCTCGAGACCATGTTGCAGGACGAGGAGAGCACGGCGGAGGAGATGACCGAGCTGCGCGGCGACATTGAAAAGCTCAACCGCGAGATGAGCGCTGCAATCCGCGAGGCCAAGACGCTCCTCGAGGAGCTGGAAAAGGCGGCGGAGGAATACCAGCAGACGCGCAGGACCGCGAGCAAAGCCAAGAAAGAGTACGATCAGGTCCGTGCCGTGTGCGAAAAGGAGAAGGAGGACAGCGCGCCGGAGCTGGCCGCGTTTGACGAGAAACTGGCCAGGATTGCACGGGAGATCGAACCGCAGCTCATGCAGCGCTACCGCCGCGCCAAGCAGCACCACGGCGTACCCGTTGTGAAGGTGGAGGCCGGGAAATGTTCCGGTTGCAACATGTCGCTGCCCATGGCGGTGCTCAAGCGGCTGGCCGTGCAGGGCACGATCATCGAGTGTGAGAACTGCGGCAGGTTGCTGTACGCGGAAATTTGACAAGAGTTATGGTTTGCGAGTAAGACAGACGGCCGCCCCTCCGAGAGGCGGGGAGGAAAGTCCGAGCACCACAGGGCAGGGTGCCTGGTAACGCCAGGTGGAGGCGACTCCAAGGAAAGTGCAACAGAAAGAAACCGCCGCGCCGGAGCCGGCGCGGTAAGGATGGAAAGGCGAGGTAAGAGCTCACCGGCGGCTTGGCGACTTGTCCGCCCTGTAAACCCCACCCGGTGCAAGATTGGAATGGGAGCATTCAATAGCTGCCCGCTACGCTCCTGGTAATCGCATGAGCCCGCCGGTGACGGCGGGCCAGAGATAGATGGCCGTCCTCAGACAGAACTCGGCTTACGGCTTGCTCGCAATGTTTTCCGCTTTGCCGGCGCAGGTTGCGCCGGCAAAGCGTATCATTGGATCGAAGGATCATGGAGGGATTGGATTGGAACAAAAGAAAAAGATCGTCTTTTCCGGCATTCAGCCGTCCGGCGTGCTGACGCTTGGCAACTATCTCGGCGCGTTGCGCAACTTTGTGGACATGCAGAATGGGGGCGATGTCGACGCATTTTATTGCGTGGTCGACCAGCACGCGATCACCGTGCGGCAGGAGGCCGCGGTGCTGCGCCGCCGTTCGATTGAGACGGCCGCGCTGTTCATCGCCTGTGGCATCGACCCGGAGAAGTCTACGTTGTTCATCCAGTCGCATGTGCCGGAGCACGCCATGCTCTCCTGGGTGCTCTCCTGCCACACCTACATGGGCGAGCTCAACCGCATGACGCAGTTCAAGGACAAGAGCGCCAAACACGCCGACAACATCAACGCCGGCCTGTTCACCTATCCGGTGCTGATGGCGGCGGACATCCTGCTGTATCAGACGGAGCTGGTGCCCATCGGCGCGGATCAGAAACAGCATCTGGAGCTGGCGCGCGACGTGGCCATCCGGTTCAACAGGGCGTATGGCGACACGTTCGTCGTGCCGGAGCCGTACATCCCCAGGGTAGGCGCGCGCATCATGAGCCTGCAGGATCCCACGGCCAAGATGAGCAAGTCCGATCCCAATCCGAACGCCTTTATCTCCATGATGGACGACGCGGACGCGGTCGTGCGCAAGGTGAAGCGCGCCGTGACGGACAGCCTGGGCGAGATCACGGCCGATCCGGAGCGGGCGGGCGTGTACAACCTGCTCTCGATCTATTGTACGACCACCGGCAGCACGATGGACGAGGCGGTGGCGATGTTTCAGGGCCAGGGCTATGGCGCGCTCAAGTCGGCCGTGGCCGACGCGGTCGTGGCGGTGCTGGAGCCGATCCAGCGCGAGTATCGCCGCATTTTGCAGGACGACCGCCAGTATCTGACCGACATGCTCGAGATGGGCGCCGACAAGGCGCGCAAGGCGGCTACGAAGACCATCCGCAAGGTCTATCACAAGATGGGGTTTGATTCGTACAAGGCGTAACGCTGCCGCGTGCGAGCGGCTGTTTTGGCCCCTGCCCGCCCGAAAGGGAAGCAGGGGCTTTTCCATACCCGGGGCGCGCCGGAAGCGCCGCCTGCTTTTTGCTTTTCGGCGGCGGGCACCGCGCGTTGCGTACTTGTGTGCTGGCGAAAAATAGATTATAATCTAAAAATATGTAACGCAGTTTGGAGCGGGAGGGAGGCGGCGCTGTCATGCGACACATGTCCGTCAGAAAATTGACGCTTGGCGCGGTGCTGGTGGCCATGCAGGTCATTCTCGCACGGTATGCAGGCATTCAGGTCAACGAGGGGTTGCGCATCAGCCTGGAAACGGTGCCGATCATCCTGGCCGGCTTCTGGCTCGGCCCGGTGGCCGGCATGGCCGTGGGCGGCGTCGCGGACGTCATCGGCACGATCCTGAGCGGATACGGCACATATTTCCCGCTGCTCACCGTTGGCCCCATGCTGCTGGGCGCGCTGTGCGGGCTCGGGGCGCGGTGGCTGCCGGCAGGAGCGCCGGCCGGCTGGCGCCATGCCATAAGGTTCCTGGCCGTCGTCCTCGTGGCCGAAGCGCTCAACAGCTTGCTGTATGGCACCTGGGCGCTGACGCTGTATTATTCGATCATCGTGGGACGCGAGGTACCGTTTTCCGTGCTGTTTCTCGGGCGGCTTGCCACCAAACCGGTGACGATGGCTGCGGACCTGCTGTTGTCGTATTCGCTTTACCGGCTGCTGTACCGCCAGCTGCGCCGGTTGCCGGATCCGCCGGCGCTCTCGGATACGGCCGCGTTGCGGAAGGGAAGCACGGGAGAGAAGCTATGAACTACGACGAGGCGCTTGCATATATCCATACCGTCGCGTGGCGCGGCAGCATTCCCGGCCTTTCGCGCACGCAGGAGCTGCTGCGGCGGCTGGGCCACCCGGAGCGGTCGCTGCGGTTTGTCCACGTGGCCGGCACCAACGGCAAGGGCAGCACGTCGGCCATGATGGCGTCCATCCTGCGGGCGGCCGGATACCGGGTGGGGCTGTACATCTCGCCGTTTATCGACCGGTTTAACGAGCGGATGCAGGTGGACGGACAGCCCATTCCGGATGAGACGCTCGCCGCGCTCACCACGGAGGTGTATCCGCACGCGGAGGCGATGCCGCAGCATCCGACGGAGTTTGAACTCATCACCTGCCTGGCCATGCTGTATTTTGCGCGCAGCCGGTGCGACATCGTCGTGCTGGAGGTCGGCATGGGCGGCGCGCTGGATTCGACCAACGTCATTGATACGCCCGAACTGGCGATCATCACAGCCATGGGGCTCGACCACATGCGCTTCCTTGGCGATACCCTTGCAGAAATTTCCCGCCAGAAGGCGGGCATCATCAAAGAGAATGGGGACGTGGTCATCTATGGCCGCTGCCCGGAGGCGGAGGCCGTGTTCGAGCGCGTGTGCGAGGCGCGCCACGCGCGGCTGTACCGGCCGGATGCCGCGCAGCTGGTGCAGGGCGCGTTCGGGTTGAACGGGCAGAGCTTTTCCTATGCCGGCTATGCCGACTTGTGGATCCCGCTCGTGGGCAGCTATCAGCCGTACAATGCGGCGGTCGTGCTCACCGGCGTGGACGTGTTGCGGAACAAGGGCTGGGACATCCCGCAGTGGGCTGTGCGCGAGGGACTGCGAAGCGTCCATTGGCCGGCTCGCTTCGAGGTGCTGCGGCAGGCCGCGCCCGTGTGCATCGTGGACGGCGGTCACAACCCGCACGGCATTGCCGGCACGGCGGACAGCCTCAGGCGGCTGTTCCCGCATACGAAGGTCACGTTTGTGTTTGGCGTCATGGCGGACAAGGACGTGGACGGCATTTTGGACATCCTGCTGCCGCTGGCGGCCTGCTGCTTTGCCGTCCGGCCGGACAGCCCGCGCGCGATGGAGCCTGCGGCGCTTGCGGAGCGGATCGGCGCGCGCGGTGTGCGCGCCGAAGCCTGTGAAACGGTGGCCGAGGGCGTGCACCGCGCGATGGACGCGGCGGGGCGGGATGGCGTGGTGTGCGCGCTCGGCTCGCTCTATATGGCCGGCGAGGTGCGCGCGCTGTTTCCAAAAGTGAAGGGCTGACCAAATGGCGATTGCCCGGGAAATATCGGAAGGGAGAGAGGACATGGACTATCTGAGCGACATCGAAATTGCCCAGCGGACGGCGATGCAGCCCATTGTGTCGATCGCGGCGGAGGCGGGGATTGACGAACGCTATCTCGAACAGTACGGACGGTATAAGGCCAAGGTCGATCCCAGGCTGATGCGCGAGACGCCGGCGCGGAAAGGCAAGCTGATCCTCGTGACGGCCATCACGCCCACGCCTGCGGGCGAGGGGAAGACCACGACGACGATCGGCCTGGCAGACGGCCTGCGCCGCATCGGCAAGCGCGCGATGGTCGCGCTGCGCGAGCCTTCGCTCGGCCCGGTGTTCGGCATCAAGGGCGGCGCCGCCGGGGGCGGTTACGCGCAGGTGGTGCCCATGGAAGATATCAACCTGCACTTTACCGGCGATTTTCACGCCATCGGCGCGGCCAACAACCTGCTGGCGGCCCTGCTGGACAACCACATCCAGCAGGGCAACGCGCTGGGCATCGACCCGCGCCGCATCACGTGGAAGCGGTGCGTGGACATGAATGACCGGCAGCTGCGCAACATCGTGGACGGGCTTGGCGGCCGGGTCAACGGCACCCCGCGCGAGGACGGGTTCGACATCACGGTGGCGTCCGAGGTCATGGCGGTGCTGTGCCTGGCGCGCGACATTCCGGATTTGAGGGAGCGGCTTTCCCGCATCGTGGTCGCGTACACGTACGACGAGCGGCCGGTGACGGCGGGCGACCTGAAGGCCGCGGGCGCGATGGCGGCGCTGCTCAAGGACGCTTTGAAGCCCAACCTCGTCCAGACGCTGGAGCACACGCCTGCGCTCATCCACGGCGGCCCGTTTGCCAACATTGCGCACGGGTGCAACTCCGTCGCCGCCACGCGCCTGGCGCTGCACCTGGCAGATTATGCCGTGACGGAGGCGGGGTTCGGCGCGGACCTCGGCGCGGAGAAGTTTCTCGATATCAAGTGCCGCATGGCGGGGCTTGCGCCGTCGGCAGTCGTCGTGGTCGCCACGGTGCGCGCGCTCAAGATGCACGGAGGCGTGGCCAAAAATGCGCTGGGAACGGAGGACGTGGAGGCGCTGCGGCGGGGGCTGCCCAACCTGCTGCGGCACGTGGAGAACATGACGCAGGTGTTTGGCCTGCCGTGCGTGGTCGCCGTCAACCGCTTCCCCGGGGATACGGAAGCGGAACTGGCGGCGCTGACGGAGGCCTGCCGCGCGCATGGCGTGCACGCGGTGCTGTCCGAGGTCTGGGCGCGCGGCGGGGCCGGCGCGGAGGAACTGGCGCGCGAGGTCGTGCGCCTGTGTGACACGGAAAGCGACTTCCGCTATTGTTACACGCTGGACGGGGACATCGCTTCGCGCATGGAGACCATCGTGCGCCGCGTGTACCATGGCGCCGGTGCGGCGTTTACGCCGGCGGCGAAGAAGCAGATCGACCAGCTGACCAGGCTCGGGTATGGGCAACTGCCGGTGTGCATGGCCAAGACGCAGTACAGCTTTTCCGACAACCCGGCCCTGCTCGGCGCGCCGGAGGGCTTTACGGTGACGGTGCGCAATGTGCGCGTCAGCGCCGGGGCGGGGTTCCTCGTGGCGCTGACCGGCGACATCATGACCATGCCGGGCCTGCCCAAGTCCCCCGCGGCGGAACGGATCGACGTGGACGAGGACGGGCGCATTTCGGGACTGTTTTAGGACATTTGGCCGTTGGCCGGAAAGGACGGGGAGCGAGGATGGAACTGCAAAAGCTGGAGATCCAGGCGTTTGCCGCACAGCTGGCGGGAAAGGCGCCGGTGCCCGGCGGCGGCGGGGCGTCCGCGCTGGCCGGCGCGCTGGGCGCGGCGCTCGGCAGCATGGTTGGGGCGCTGACGGTTGGAAAAAAGAAGTATGCCGCGGTGGAGCAGGACGTACAGGCGATCATGGCGCGCATGGAGAAGCTGCGCGCGCGGCTGCTGGCGCTCATCGACGAGGACGCCGCCGCGTTTTTGCCGCTCTCCCGCGCCTATGGCATGCCGCGGGAGACGGATGAGGAGCGCGCCGCGCGCGCGGCGGTCATGGCCGAGGCGCTCGATGCTGCCGCGCAGCCGCCGCTCAGGATCATGGAGGCGTGCTGCGAAGCCATCGAACTGCATCGCGAGCTGGCGGAGAAGGGCTCGGCGCTGGCGCTTTCAGACGTGGGCGTTGGTGTGATCCTGTGCAAGGCCGCCCTGCAGGGGGCGGAGCTGAACGTGCGGATCAACACCGGCTCCATGCAGGACCGCGCGCGTGCGGCGGCGCTCAACGCGCATGCGGCGCGCATGCTGGACGACTATCTGCCCGTTGCGGACGCCGTGTACGACACGGTCCGCGGTCGGCTCGGCTGAGGGAGGCACCCATGGCGGAACTTTTCAAGGGTGCGCCGGTCAGTGCGGCGCTGTCGGAACGGATCCGGGCGGACGTGCAGGCGCTGGGCGCGCGCGGCGTTATGCCGCGGCTTGCCATCGTGCGTGCCGGCGCTTCGCCGGACGACTTGGCGTATGAGCGCGGCGCCTCAAAGCGCGCGGCGGCGCTGGGCGTGGAGACGGAGACCGTCGCCCTGCCGCTGGATGTGACGCAGGCGCGGCTGCTGGACGAGCTGGCGCGCCTGAATGCGGCGCCGGAAGTGCACGGCATCCTGCTGCTCCGGCCGCTCCCGGCGCAGCTCGATGAGGCGGCAGCCTGCAACGCCATTCTGCCGGACAAGGATGTGGACGGGGTGACAAATGCGTCGCTCGCCGCCGTGTTCACCGGCGCGCCGCACGGCTTTGCCCCGTGTACGGCGGCGGCCTGCATTGCGCTGCTGGATCATTATGGCGTGGAACTTGCGGGCAAGCGCGCGGTGGTCGTGGGGCGCAGCCTCGTGGTCGGGCGGCCGCTGGCCATGCTGCTGCTGCACCGGAACGCCACGGTCACGCTGTGCCATACGCGGACCAGGGATTTGGCGGCGGTGTGCCGGGAGGCGGACATTCTGGTGGCCGCAGCCGGGCGAGAGGGCGTCGTGGGCGCCGCGCATGTAAGCGCCGGGCAGGTCGTGCTGGACGTTGGCATCCACGTGCGCGAGGATGGGACGCTGTGCGGCGACGTCGTCTTTGACGAGGTGGAGCCGGTGGTGGCCGCCGTCACGCCGGTACCGGGCGGCGTGGGTTCGGTGACGACGGCCGTGCTGCTCCGGCACGTGGTGCAGGCGGCGCGGAGGCTGAACGGGCTGGACGCCTGAGACGGAGCGTGCGCAGGCGCGCGGGCGTTTTCGCCGCCCATGCGCATAGAAACGGCTTGCCGGATGGGCGCTGATTCGGTATACTGGAGACAGGAAAGTATTTCAAAGGAGGGACTGCGCATGAAGCTGTTGTTTGCGATCATACAGAAGGAAGACACAAAGCCGTTGACCCGGGCGCTGATCGAGCATGAAATCAGCGTGACGCGCATTGCGAGTACCGGCGGGTTTTTGAGCGGCGGGAATACGACGCTCATGATCGGCGTGGAGGCGGACCGGTTGCAGACGGCGCTGGATGTCATCCGCCAAAAATCCAGCCGCCGCCATTCCGTAACCGTGCCCTCCACGGGAATCCCACAGGCGATGGACAGCGCCGCCATGCCGGTACAGATTACGATTGGGGGCGCCACGGTGTTCATTTTGAATGTGGACGAGTTCCACAAATTTTAATTTCGATTGCCGCGCTGGCCTCGCAGGCGCGCCCAGGTAATTGTAAAAGGCAGGAGCCATCCGCACAACGTGCGGATGGCTCCTGCCTTCCCTGCGTGGACAGTTGCACCGGGATGGAGACGGGCCGTCAGCCTTCGTCCCGTTCCAAGGAGGCCGACAGGACGAGCAACACCTGTGCCGCCATATCAAAGCCGGGCAAAGCTGCGTTGAAGCCACACTGTTTCAAGAAATTTTGAATGTCGTGTATCCGGTTCATTCCCGTTCCTCCCTATGAATGAAAATGTTGCAGCGATGGATGCCGCACGCATAGACTATCACCAAACGACAGGGTTCGCAATACAATTTCGCATATTAGACAATATTCGCCCCTCACTCGACTTTTTTATCTATGACAAGTCAAAAACGGGTTATATTGACGGCGTACAGGGACGCCGGACGCCGGTTGGCGGCTCCGGGGACGGCGTCCGCGCACGGGTACAAAAAACGGAGCCGGGCATTTGCCCGGCTCCGCAGTTGGCCATTCTGAGAATCAGTACAACAGATTCTTGCCCTCGGCATCGAACAGGTGCATGACGTTGCCGCCAAACGCGAAGTTGACGGGATCGCCATAGCGGAAGCCCATGCGGTGCTGTTCCGGCAGGTCCACGGTGGCGAGCACGAGCACGACGTCCTTGCCGTTTGCATTGACATGGAGGTGGATGGAGGAGCCCATCATCTCGGACACGTCGACGGTCGCCTTGATGTGGCTTTCGGCAGCATCCTCGGCGCACAGCATGATGTGCTCGGGGCGCACGCCCAGCGTGATGTCCTGCGGCTCCGCCTGCTTGTCGCGCAGCAGCTGCTGCTTTTCGGCGGAGAGGCCAAAGTCGATGCCGTCCACGGTGACGTAGTAGTCCCCGTTGGGCGACTTCTGCAGTCTGGCGTCAAAGAAGTTCATCTGCGGCGTGCCGATAAACCCGGCCACGAACAGGTTGGACGGCGTGTCGAACACCTGTTGCGGCGTGCCGATCTGCTGGATGAAGCCGTCTTTCATGATGACGATGCGGTCGCCCAGCGTCATGGCCTCGGTCTGGTCGTGGGTGACGTAGATGAACGTGGTATCGATGCGCTGACGGAGTTTGATGATTTCGGCACGCATCTGGTTCCTCAACTTGGCGTCAAGGTTGGAGAGCGGCTCGTCCATCAGGAATACCTGGGGTTCACGCACGATGGCGCGGCCGATGGCCACGCGCTGGCGCTGGCCGCCGGAGAGCGCCTTGGGCTTGCGCTGCAGATATTCGGTGATGTCGAGGATCTCTGCCGCTTCACGGACTTTCTGGTCGATTTCTTTTTTGGGGAGCTTGCGCAGCTTCAGCGCAAAGGCCATGTTTTCGTACACGGTCATGTGCGGATACAGCGCGTAGTTCTGGAAGACCATCGCGATGTCGCGATCCTTCGGCGCCACGTCGTTGACCAGGCGGTCGCCGATGTAGAGCTCGCCCTCGGTGATCTCCTCGAGGCCTGCGATCATGCGCAGCGTGGTGGATTTTCCACAGCCGGAGGGGCCGACCAACACGATGAATTCCTTGTCGGCGATTTCCAGGTTAAAGTCCTGAACCGCGACGACGCCCTTGTCCGTCCGCAGAAGATTCGGTTTGTTCTCTTCTGCGGGTTGATCGCCCTTCTTCTTTTTCGACTTCTTTTCGTCGTTGCCGGAGAAGGGGTAGATCTTCTTGATGCCTTTGAGTGTGACGCTTGCCATGTGTTCCCGGCTCTGATGGGCACGAACTTCATCAACTGCCCACCTCGCTTCCGCCCGCATATGTGGCGGAGGCATTACGACAGGTCTCCACACTGCCGCACCGCGAGCCATGCGGTCTTGTTCTGTACCTCCTTTATTGAGCGGTCCCGGCACTAATGGCAGTGGAGTAGCGCCGGCCCGCTTTGATACAGCTTCATAACGTTATTATGACAAAAAATAAAATCTTTGGCAAGGAAAATATTCGGAGCTTGCATGAAAATTTTCCTTGCGGTACAATGCTGTCATTGATCCTGCAAACGCAGAAACTTGGCGCAGCAGGGTCGGCGGGAAATTGTACTGGGGAGACGGACATGAAGCGAACTGCAACGCTTGTGCTGGCAGGGATTCTTGCGTTTGGCGCTGCCATGCCGGGCCTGGCGGCCGAGGGGCCGGAAACGCCGCAGGCGGGCGACCTCAACGGCGACGGGCAGGTCAGCGCCGCGGATGCCGCGGTGGTGCTGCGCGCCGCCTCCGGCGCGCTGTCGCTCGACAACGACGCGGTCGTGGCGGCGGATGTGACGGGGAGCCTGAGCGTCAACCAGACCGATGCAACGGCCATCCTGCTGCGCGCCTCCGGGCTGCTGAACGACTTTTCCGACCTGGTGGGCAAGCTGAACGGCGCGCTGCTCGGGGAGCAGTTTGCGGAGCGGTTCTCCTATCTGGGCACGATCATCACCGAGACGGCCTATCGCAGCGACCAGGTCAGCGTCACGTCCAACATCATCCGGCGGGACGACAGCATATGCTATGTCATGGACATCTATCTGCGGGACATCACCAGCTTCCGCACGGCCTTTTCGAGCGGCGAATACCGCGGCAAGCGCGAAACGGTGCTGCAAATGGCGGAGGACAACGAGGCGATCGTGGCCATCAACGGGGATTTCTATTCCTATCGTGGGAACGGCCCCGTGGTGCGTAACGGCGTCTGGTACTTGGAGGACGTGGACGACCGGATGGACATCTGCGTGCTCTATCGAGACGGTCGGCTCGTCACGTATGATAAAGGCGTGACGCTCGAGCAGATCCAGGCGGGCGGCGAGGCGTACCAGAGCTGGGCGTTCGGGCCGCGGCTGCTCGACGACGAAGGGCAGGCAATGACGGAATTCCATTGCAACAAGACCATTCTCACCACCAACCCGCGCGCCGCCGTCGGCTATTATTCGCCCGGGCACTACTGCTTTGTGCTCGTGGACGGCAGGCAGGGGTCGTATTCGAAGGGCATGACCATGGAGCAGCTGTCCCAGTTCTTTTATGACCTCGGGTGTACCGCGGCCTACAATCTGGACGGCGGGCAGACGGCCGTCATGGCGTCCAAGCGCGGCCTGGTCAACCAGCCGTACGACGGCGGCCGCACGACGAGCGACATTCTGTACATCGGGGAGCCGTTGCCCGGGGAGGTGGCGGAATGACGGCGCGCGCCCGGCGCCGCGCGGCGTGCCTGCTCGTGCTTTGCGCGCTGTGCCTGCCGTGGCCGGCGGCCGTCGCCGAGGACACGCCGGCGCCGGAGGAAGGCGCGGCGCTGCAGGGGGCGGAGACGCCCCTGCCGGAGGAGGGAGCGACGGGGACGGGCGCGGAGACGCCTTTGCCGGAAGAGTCGCCGGCACAGCCGTCGGTGGAGCCGCCGGTGCTGACGGCGGCCGACGTCGCATATTTGATGCGGAACCCGGAATACGTGGTGGACGTGACGGGCAATGGCAGCGTGGACGAAGCGGATTTTCAGGCGCTGCTGCTGCACGCGGCAGACGTCATACCCGATCTTGAGGCGCTGCCGGCCGTCCTCGAGGACAGCCTGATCGGGGAGCAGGCGCTGGACCGCTTCTGCTATACGGGCGTCCAAAGCGGGGACGGGCATTACCGGAGCGAGACGATCTCCTATCGGCTGCGCATCGTGGAGACCGAGCAGGTGACCTACTATGTGGCCGACATCCTGCTCCGGGACCTGTCGCATTTCCGCACGGCGTTCGGCAGGGATACCTATCGCCGGTCGGAGTTTGTCGTGGATATGGCGGAGCGCAACAACGCCATCATCGCAATCAACGGGGACTATTTTACCGGCGCCGCCAACGACGGCCCCGTCATCCGCAACGGCGTTCTGTACCGCGATTCCATCGACCGCAACCGGGACGCCTGCGTGCTGTATCAGGACGGGACGGTGGAGACGTATGCGCCGGACGAGATCGACGTGGAAGAGATGATGGCGCGCGGGGCCTACCAGTGCTGGACGTTCGGCCCCAGCCTGCTTGACGAAGAGGGGCAGCCCAAGACGGAGAAGAGCCAGTTCCTGAGCACGGTGCAGCGGGCGAACCCACGCAGCGCGTTGGGGTATGTGTCGCCCGGCCACTACCTGTTTGTGACGGTGGACGGGCGGGGGCAGAGCGGCTCACGCGGCATGACGATGGCGGAGCTCTCCCAGCTGATGTATGATTTGGGGTGCACGGTTGCCTACAACCTGGATGGCGGCGGCACGGCGATCATGGCGGATCAGGACGGTGCGGTCAGCAATCAGTCCAACGACGAGCGCCGCTGCAGCGACATTCTCTTTATCGTCGAGGACGTGTCGGCTTACCAGCAGGCGACGGAGGAGGACGAATGAAACGGGTACTGGGCAGCATCCGGCGCGCGGACGAACGTTACCGGATGATCGAAGACGGCGACCGGGTGTGCATCGGCGTGTCGGGCGGCAAGGATTCGCTGCTGTTGATGGAAGCGATGAAGCTGTACCAGCGGTTTTGCTATACCCGGTTTGACGTATGCGCGGTCATGCTCGATCTCGGCCTCCGGCAACAGGATACTTCCGCGATCGAGGCGTATGCCGCGCGCATCGGCATGGACTTTACCGTCATCCACACCGACATTGGCAAGGTCGTGTTCGAATACCGGCAGGAGCGCAGCCCCTGTGCGCTGTGTGCCAAGCTGCGCCGCGGTGCGCTCAACACCGCGGCGGTGGAGCGCGGCTGCAACAAGGTGGCGCTCGGGCATAACCGCGAGGACGTGCTCGAAACGCTGTTCATGAGCATGCTGTACGAGGGACGGATCAACACGTTTGCGCCGGTGACGCATCTGAGTCGCCGCAACGTGACGGTCATCCGGCCGCTGATCTTCCTGCCGGAAAAATATGCGCTCTCCGTGGCGCGGCAGCGCGAGCTGCCGATCCTGCCGCCCAACTGCGACATTGCAGGGCAGACCAAGCGCGAGGAGGCGCGGCAGCTGCTGCAGCATCTCGCGACGCTGGTGCCCGACATCGAGCAGAAGCTGCTCCACGCGCTGATCCATACCGAGACATACGGCCTGTGGGACAGGATGAAACTGCCGCCGGGGCTATATGCGGCCGAGACGGCGGACGGGGGAAAGGTCCTGCAGCGTCAGGAGGATTCACAGACTGTTTGCATTGCGCCGGGCGCATCGTGTGATATACTGTAATATGTAATCGGATGCCGTGTGTAAACGAATGATCCAAGGAGCGCCATGTCAAAGAAAACGACCTACATGTTGCTTGCGTGCCTGTTAGCCGTGTCGGCCCTGCTGACGGCGGCGTGTTCCCTGTTGCCCGGCGGCACCGGCGAGGGCGCGCTCGTCATCAACGAAGTCGTGTCGAGCAACAAGCGGTGCCTGCTCGACGAGGCTATCGGCTCGCCGGACTGGATCGAACTGTACAACGGGACGGGGAACGACATCAATCTGGCGGGATACGGCCTGTCGGACAATGTGCGAAAGCTCTACAAATACACCTTTCCGGATGTGACGATTCGCGCCGGGGAATATCTCATCGTCTACGCCGCGGAGAACAACGGCGTGGAAAAGACGGACGTAATCTGTACCGGTTTTGGCCTTTCCAAGAACGGCGACTCGCTGTATCTGTGCAATAATTACTATGAGATCGTGCAGGAACTGAACCTCCCTGCCATGCTGACGGACGTCTCCTATGCGCGCCGCAGCGACGGCACATACGGCTATTGCGGCACGCCCACGCCGGGCGCGGAGAACACCACGGAGATCGTGGCGGATCAGGACACGCTGTTTGTCGAGCAGGATCTCGACGCGCTGCGTATCACGGAGGTGCAGCCGGACGGCAACGGCGAGACGTGGATGGAGCTGTACAATGCGTCCGACGGAGACGTGCGGCTGGACAATTTTTACGTGTCGGACGCGTCGACTAACCTGCTGCGCTATCAGCTGCCGGAGGGCACGCTGGCGGCCGGCGAGTATATAGTCGTGTATCTGACGGGCGAGACCGGCGCGGACCGGATCGAGGCGTCGTTCAGGCTGGGGCGTGCGGATACACACGTCTATCTGGCCAACTGGCAGGGCGTGCTCGTGTCCGAACTGGCCTGGGAGCCTGATGTCCCGGCGGGGCTGACGGTGGTCGCTCTGGAGGATGGCTCTGCGGGCTATACCGCGTTCCCGACGCCCGGCGCGCCCAATTCCGATCAGGTCTTCTCTTCCATCGAAATCACCGAGATGGACGACGGCGACCCGGTGCTGCTCAACGAGGCGCTGCGAACCAACAAATACAGCGCTGTGGATGCCGATGGCGACCGCAGCGAGTGGGTAGAGCTGTACAACCATTCCACGGAGCCGGTCAGCCTGTGGGGCTACTACCTGTCCGACGATGCGGCCGACCGGTTCAAGTGGGCCTTCCCGGATGTGGAGCTGCCGGGCGGCGCATACCTGGTGGTGTTCCTGTCGGGCAAGGACCGTGCCGGGGACGAGCTGCACGCCTCTTTCCGCCTGTCCGACGAGGAAGAGGCGGTTTACCTGACGCGCCTGGACGGCCTGCGCTCGGACAGCCTCACGTTACCGGTGACCCTGCCGGACAACGCGTCCGTGGGGCGCGGAGAGGGCGGCGCGATACGCTATTATGCGCAGCCAACCCCCGGGTATGAGAATGCATATGGATATGAAACAGCCGACTCGATCGGCTGTTTCGATCAGAACGGCGTGTATATCAGCGAGGTCAGCGCGGTCAGCGCGGCCAAGAGCGGCAAAAACGACTGGATCGAGCTGTACAACGGCTCGCAGGAGACGGTCGACCTGACTGGCTGGTATCTGTCCGACAGCGACAACGAGCCGCTCAAATACCAGATTTCCGGCGTCACGATCGAGGCGGGCGGGTATGCCGTGATCGAAGCGACGTCGCATGTTTCCCGGCAGGCGGAGGGGGTGGCTACGTTCGGCATCTCCCCGTCGGGCGAGACGCTCGTGCTTTCCGATGTGAACGGCGTGCGGGTGGACACGTTCCAGACCGGCGTGCTTGCCGAGGGGATCACGAGCGGCCGCATTGTGGGCGACGCGAGCGTGGCGCGCGTGTTTTTCTCCGCGCCCACGCGCGGCAAGGCCAATGGCGACGCACAGCTGAGCGGCTATGCTTCGCAGCCCGTGTTTTCCGAGACGGGGTTATACCAGTCCGGACCGTTTGCCCTGACGATCACCTGCGCCATGCCGGACGCGGTCATCCGCTATACGGTCGACGGGTCGGAGCCGACGGAGAGCGACGCGCTGTACGACGGGCCACTGACCATATCGGAGAACATGGTCGTGCGCGCGGCGGCGTTTGCGCCCGGCAAGCTGCGTTCTGAGGTCACCACGTTTACCTATCTGTTTGTAGAGCCGCACACGCTGCCGGTCGTTTCCCTGTGCGGCGACCCGAAGAATATTTCCACGGTGTATGCGGTGACGCAGCGCTCCCAGAAGGTGGAGCGCGAGGCGTTTATCCAGTATTACGAGACGGATGGCCGCCTGGGGGTGGAGTTCCCCTGCGGCATCAAGGCCAAGGGCGCCGGCACGCTCGTGTATCAGCAGAAGTCGCTGGCGATCCACCTGCGCGCCGCATATGGGCAGACGGAGGTCAACTACCCGTTCTTTTCCGACTCGGAGCTGACCACGTTCGTCTCCCTCGCGCTGCGCAACAGCGGGCAGGACTATGGCGACCACGCGTATGACGCCCGCGTGCGCGACTCGTTTGCCTCGCGCGCCGTGGCGGGTATGCACATCGACTATGCGCTCACGCGCCCGGTCATCGTGTATTTGAACGGCGTGTACTACGGCATTTACGACCTCAACGAGGATCAGAACAAGGACTATCTGGTCAACCACTACGGCGTGGACGGCGACCTGGTGGACATCATCCAGCGCAACACGACCGTCCTGCAGGGCAGCAACGCGGACATCAAGCGCGTGTTTGCCTTTGCCGTGGAGGAGGACCTGTCCGACGACGCCGTGTTCCAGCAGTTTGCCGAGTGGGTGGACGTGGCGTATTTTACGGACTATTTCATCGCGCAGACGTATTTCTGCAATTCCGACATGTTCAACCAGAAGTACTGGCGTTCACAGGATTATACCGTCAAGTGGCGGCCGATCTTTTATGACCTCGACTTCGTGTTTAACGTCCCGAGCGGGTATAAGCGGGACATCATCCCGAATTATTTCAGCAAGACGGGCGTGCCGTCCAACGATGGGTCGCTCACCTACATGAACATCTATGTCGGACTCAACAAGAACGCCGCCTGGCGGCAGATGTGCGCCGAACGGTATGTGGAGCTCGTCTGCACGCAGTTTGCGCCGGAGCGCCTGCTTGCGATTCTCGACGAACTGGTGGAGGCCATGCGGCCGGAGATGGAGCGGCACATTGCGCGCTGGAACCGGCCGAAGAGCATGAGCGCATGGGAGGAGGCTGTAGAGAAGCTGCGTGAGATGATCCGCAACCGTCCGCAGTATGCGCTGGACAACATGCAGGCGTATTTTAAGATATCGGATGCGCAGATGGACGAATGGATCGCCAAGCATAGCGCGTGAGTCCGGTCGGTGTCCGGTGCGGAAGGCGCGGTTGCATGCGGCTATGCGTGCGACGCAGAAGGGGAGGACAAGCAGCATGAAGACGAAAGTGCTCACAAGCCTGTCGGGGGCGTTACTGTGCCTGTTTTGCGTCGGGTGCGCGGCGCGGGGCCCGGCCCCTGCGGAACCGACGCCGGAGCAGTCCCCCTTGACGCTGGCGATCGAGAGCCCGACGGCGGAGCCGACCGCCGTACCCACTAAAGAGCCGGTGATCTTGCGGGACGTGACGGGCAACGGCGTGATAGACGAGGTGGACGAGCTGGCCATGCAGTTGCATGCGGACGGGCGGCTGCCCGACCTGGAGGCGCTTCCCGCGCTGCTGCAGGACAGCCTGCTGGGCGAAGCGTATTTCGACCGCTTTTGTTATGACGGCGTGGAGCAGGGCGACGGGTACTACCGCAGCGCCCGGGTGTCCGTCGCGCTCGAGACGACGGTGGAAGAGGACCTCACCTATTATGTCGCGGATGTCTATGTGCGGGATCTCAGCTGCTTTCGCACGCTGATTGCGGAAGATGCGTTTGGCCGCTACAACAGCGAGCCGGTCGTCGACATGGCTGCGCGCGCCGGCGCGATCGTCGCCATTTCCGGCGACTATTACAGCGCCCGCACAAAGGGGCCCGTGGTGCGAAACGGCGAGCTGTACCGCGATTCGATCGACACGTCCCGCGACGTGTGCATCCTCTACAACGACGGGACGATGGAGACCTATGCCCCGCGCGAAGTGGACATGGAGGCGGCAACGGCGCGCGGCATCTATCAGGCGTGGAGCTTTGGCCCCGGCTTGCTGGACGAGGAGGGGCAGCCCAAGACGCGTTTTCTCAGCGACGTGAAAGGCGCCAATCCGCGCAGCGCGGTTGGGTATTATGAACCGGGGCATTATTGCCTCGTCGTCGTGGACGGGCGAGGTCAGGGCGGCTCCGCCGGTCTGAACATGCAGGAGCTGTCGCAGTTGTTCGCCTCTCTCGAGTGCAGGGCCGCGTACAACTTTGACGGCGGCGCAACGGCCGTGATGGCCGATGCCGAGGGCATGATCAGCAGGCAGTCCAAGACGTCGCGCGAGTGCAGCGACATCCTCTATGTCGTCGACGATTGGAGCAGCGGTGCGAACGGCATCGGGAACGGCGGCGAGACCGGCGACGCGGGTGGCGATGCGCAGACACAAACCACCGATGGCGCGGCGGCTACTTCGGTGGCCGGCGAGGTGGCCGGGGACTGACGGGAAACGGCTTCCCGAAGCTGCGGCAGGGCCGGCGCTTGCGCCGGCCTTTTTTCGTGGGTTGGCGCGGCATACGGCGCATATACTGGTTCTGGGGGAAGCACGTTCCCCCGGAGAGGGGGATGCGCCTGATGAACGCTCCGGATATGAACCGGCTTGTGTTGTCCGGCATGGTGGAGGCGGCGCCGTCGTTTAGCCACACGACGCGCGGCGAGGACTTTTTACACCTGCCGTTGCTGGTACGCAGACGGTCCGGCACGCCGGACCACCTGCCGGTCACGCTGCCTGCGCGGCTGGTGGAGGGCGAATGGCCTGCGGGCGTCTGGATGCGTGTAGAAGGCCAGCTTCGCGCGTATGACAGGTTTGACGAGACGGGCCGCCACTTGCTGCTCACGGCATTTGCCCGCCGCGCCGCGATATGGGAACCGGCGCTCGGCCCGGAAGCGCCGGGAGCGGACCGGATGCCGCCGCGCCAGACGGCTGCGCCACATCCGATGGAGAACGAGGTCGTGCTCACGGGCACGGTGTGCCGGCCTCCGGTCTATCGCGTCACGCCGCTGTTGCGGGAGATTGCCGACGTTCTGCTCTGCTGTGAGCGCGCCTATGGCAGGCGGGACTATATCCCCGCCATCCTGTGGGGGGCGCTGGCGCGTGAGGCGGCGCGCTGGACGCCGGGGCGGCGCGTGCAGCTGTGCGGCCGGTTCCAGAGCCGCGCGTACGACAAACTGCTGCCGGACGGCACCGTGGAGCGCCGCACGGCTTACGAGGTGTCCGCCGCGGAGGCGCGCCCGCTGGCCTGAACCGAGGGGCATGGGCATAATCGCCCGTGCCATGCGCAGACTATGCGCATGGTGTATCTTGCCCTGTTCCTGTTTGGCGGCGGCGCGTATGTGCTGCTGGAGCTTGCCTGGCGCGGGCGCAGCCACGCGTCCATGCTGGCGGCCGGCGGCGTCTGCCTGACGCTGCTCTACGGCGTGTTTACGAATGTGCCGGCGGTGCTGCCGCTGCGCTGCGCCATCGGCGCCTGCGTCATTACGGCGGTGGAATTTGTCGCGGGCGCCATTGTCAACGTCCGGCTGCGCCTGGGCGTCTGGGACTATTCCCGGCTGCCGCACAATCTGTCCGGCCAAATCTGCCTGCGGTATTTCCTGCTCTGGATGCTCCTGTGCATCCCCGTTTCCGCACTCGTGGACGGGCTGAACCTGCTGCTTGGCGCCGGGTAACGATACGGATGCAAATCCCGCGAAAACCGCTTCCGGTTTATTTACACATTTCGGCTTCCATGGTATACTAACATAGAAAAAATATGTAAGGTGGTATTCTGTGCGGATTCTGGGGATCGACCCCGGCTATGCGATCCTCGGGTACGGCGTGATCGACACGGCCGGCGTCAGGAACACGGCCGTGGACTACGGCGTCATCGAAACCAGAGCGGACGAGCCGTTCCCGGAGCGGCTGGAGCGCCTGTATGCCGGCATGCGGCAGCTCATCGGGCTGTACCGGCCGGACGCCGCGGCGTTTGAAGAGCTGTTCTTCTATCGCAACACGACCACCGCCATTTCCGTTGGCGCGGGCCGTGGCGTGGCGCTGCTGGCCGCACAGCAGAGCGGCATGCCGCTGTATGAGTATACGCCCATGCAGATCAAGCTTGCCGTGACGGGGGACGGGCATGCGGACAAGCATGCCGTGCAGCAGATGGTCAAGCTGTTGCTGTCGCTGCCGAAGCTCCCGAAACCGGACGACGCGGCGGATGCGCTCGCCTGCGCGCTCTGTTGCGCGTGTACGGCCGGGCCGGCGCTGGAGGAATACCGCATCAAGTAGCGACGGAGGCAAGCAGTGTACGCATACATCAGGGGCATGGTCGATCAGGTGGCGGCCGACCGCGCGGTGCTGGAGGCGGCGGGCGTGGGTTACGAGCTGCTGTGCAGCGGCGCGACGCTCAAGCGCCTGGCAACCGGGCGGGAGGCCCGGCTGTATACGCACCTGTACCTGGCCGAGGGCGTTATGGCGCTCTACGGGTTTTATGACACGGCGGAGCGCGACATGTTCCGTCGGCTGATCGGCATCACGCGCATCGGTCCCAAGGTGGCGCTGTCGGTGTTGTCCGTGCTCTCGCCCGCAGATGTGGCCGCAGCGGTGGTCACGCAAAACGCGGCGGCGTTTGAGCGCGTGCCCGGCATGGGCAAAAAGACGGCGCAGCGCGTGCTGCTCGAGCTCAAGGAAAAGGTCGAGACGGCGGAGATGGCCGGCGCTTCCGGCGCCGTGACCGATGCAACGGGTGCGGACATCCGCGCGGAGGCCGTGGCGGCGCTCGTCTCGCTGGGATACGACGGGCTGTCCGCGTCGCGCGCGGTGACGGCGGCGGGCGCGGCGGACAGCGTGGAAGAGCTGCTTACGCTGGCGCTGCGCAAGCTCGCCAGGCCATAACGGGACCGCGAAGGGAGAACCATGGAAGAACGGCTCATCAGCTCCTCCATGCGCGAGGAGGAAGCCAAAACGGAATACAGCCTGCGCCCGCATTTCCTGAACGAGTACATCGGCCAGGATGCGGTGAAGGAGCACATGCGCATCTATATCGCGGCGGCCAAAAACCGCGGGGAGCCGCTCGACCATGCGCTGCTCTACGGGCCGCCGGGGCTGGGCAAGACCACGCTGGCCGGCATCATTGCCAACGAGATGGGCGTGTCGCTGCGCGTGACCAGCGGGCCGGCCATTTCGCACGCGGGCGACCTTGCCGCCCTGCTCACCAACCTGGCGCCGGGAGACGTGCTGTTCATCGACGAGATCCACCGCCTCAACGCCAACGTGGAGGAGGTCCTCTACCCGGCCATGGAGGATTTTGCGCTCGACATCATCATCGGCAAGGGACCGTCGGCGCGCAGCATCCGGCTGGATTTGCCGCGTTTTACGCTGATTGGCGCGACCACGCGCATGGGGATGCTGACGTCCCCGTTGCGCGATCGCTTCGGGATCAAGGAACAGCTCGAGCTGTATACGCCCGAGTCGCTCGTGCAGATCGTGGTGCGTAGCGCCGAAATCCTGCAAATTGAGATCGACGAGGAGGGCGCCATTGAGATCGCGTCCCGGGCACGGGGCACGCCGCGCATCGCCAACCGCCTGTTGCGCCGCGTGCGCGACGTGGCCGAGGTGCGCGGCAGCGGTCGTATCGACCTGGCCGCCGCGCAGGACGGGCTCTCCATGCTCTCGATCGACGAGCTCGGGCTCGACGCGGTGGACCGCCGCATGCTCACGACCATGATCGTCAAGTTCCAGGGCCGCCCGGTCGGGCTGGACACGATTGCCGCAGCCACGGGCGAGGACGCGACGACGATCGAAGACGTGTACGAACCATACCTGCTGCAGCTCGGTTTTCTGGCGCGCACGCCGCGCGGCCGCGTGGTCATGCCGGCAGGATATGCGCACATGGGCTTTGAAGCCCCGGCCGGCGACCGGCAGCAGCCCGCGCAGGAGCAGATGAAACTGGAGGTTTGACGCACATGCGAAAAAAGGAACTCATCGCACAGCTGGCCGAGCGGGAGGCGCACATTGCGCGCCTTGAGCAGCGCATTCAGACCATGGACGGCCTGATCGAGGGATATCATTCGCGCGAGACGGCGATCGTCAACGCGCTCACCCACGCGCATGAAACCGCCGCCGAAGTGGTGGAGGAGGCCGAAAAGCGCGCCAAGGAGATTCTGGACGAGGCGGAGGCGGCTGCCGCGGAGACGAGGAAGCGCGCGCAGACGGATGCGGACGGCATGCTGGAGCAGGCGCGCTCGCACAGCGCGCAGCTGCTCACCCAGGCGGAGGCGACGGTTTCCGAGTATGAGACGACGATCGCCGCCTACAACGCCGCGCTCGAGCAGGCTGCGGCCGAGGCGGCGGCCAATGCGCAGCGCTTTGCCGCGTTCAGCCGCGGGCACAAGATCCAGCCGGCGGACCTGACGGAGGAGGTGGACGGTTTGCACGAGCTGCCGTTTGCCCCGCGCATGGACCTGCCCGATCCGGAGGGGAACCCGGCGCAGCTGATGCACAATATCTATCGCATCCAGAACCGCGTGCCGCCGGAGGGAGGCGCCCCTGCCGAGCCGCCCGCGCCGCCGGAGGCCGGCCATGACGCGCCGCCTGCACCGCCTGCGCCGGAACCGCCTGCGCCGGCCGG
>URQH01000018.1 GCA_900549955.1 uncultured Eubacteriales bacterium
CCTGGCCGCCGGTCAGGATGGCGATATCCTGCAGCATGGCCTTGCGGCGGTCGCCAAAGCCCGGCGCCTTGACCGCAACGCACGTGAACGTGCCGCGCAGCTTGTTGAGCACCAGCGTGGCCAGCGCCTCGCCCTCGACGTCCTCAGCGATGATGAGCATCTTCTTACCGGTCTGCGCCACCTGCTGCAGCACGGGCAGGAGCTCCTGGATATTGCTGATCTTCTTCTCGGTGATGAGGATGACCGGATCGTCCAGCACCGCTTCCATCTTGTCCATATCGGTCGCCATGTAGGCAGACGCATAGCCGCGGTCAAACTGCATGCCCTCGACCACGTTGAGCTCGGTCTTCATGGTCTTGCTCTCCTCGACGGTGATCACGCCGTCGTTGCCGACCTTCTCCATGGCGTCGGAAATCAGCTGGCCGACCTTCTCATCGCCCGCGGAAATGGCAGCAACCTGCGCGATAGCGGTCTTACCGCTGACGGGCTTGGAGATCTCCTTCAGGCCCTCGACCGCCGCATCGACGGCCGCCTCAATGCCACGGCGCACCACCATCGGATTGGCGCCGGCGGCCACGTTCTTCATGCCCTCGCGGACAATGGCCTGCGCCAGCAGCGTGGCGGTCGTCGTGCCGTCGCCGGCAACGTCGTTGGTCTTCGTCGCAACTTCCTTGACCAGCTGCGCGCCCATGTTCTCAAACGGATCCTCCAGCTCGATCTCCTTGGCGATGGTCACGCCGTCGTTGGTGATCAACGGAGAGCCATATTTCTTGTCCAGCACCACGTTGCGGCCCTTCGGCCCCAGGGTGATCTTTACGGTATTGGCAAGCTGATCGAGACCCGTCTCCAGCGCTCTTCTTGCCTCTTCGCCATATTTCAACTGCTTAGCCATAAGTCAATTCCTCCTCCAATGTTATTCCACAACTGCCAGAATGTCGTTCTGCCGCACGACGATGTATTCCTTGTCGTCGAGCTTGACTTCGGTGCCGGCATATTTGGAATAGATAACCTTGTCGCCGACGTTCACATACATGGTGACTTCCTTCCCGTCCACCACGCCACCCGGGCCAACCGCGACGACTTCCGCCATCTGCGGCTTTTCCTTGGCGCTGCCGGGCAGGATGATGCCGCCCTTGACAACTTCTTCGGTTTCAAGGCTCTGGATGACCACGCGGTCTGCCAACGGTTTGAGTTTCATAACACAAGACCTCCTGTTTGGATACATTCAAAACTCTGGATTTGTTAGCACTCGCTTTAGATGAGTGCTAACCACGATTCTTATTATACCCAGCCTACCCGTTGAAGTCAATGCGCAATTGCAACGAAAATGTGAAAATGCTGCGGCGCGCCAAAATAGGCGAATCCCTGCCGAAAACCCGCAAAGTTTCGCTTGCATTTGAGCAGGACGTGTGGTAGAATTGTCTCTGTTCGAGTTTAACTTTTAGAGTACAGGGGGTGAATCTTTTGGCAAACATCAAGTCCGCGATGAAACGGGTCAAGGTGACCGAGAAGCAGAACCTGCGCAACCGCATGGTCCGCTCCGCGCTCAAGACCTCCATCCGCCGCTACGACGAGGCGCTCCAGGCCGGCGATCAGGCCGTGGCCGAGCAGGCGTATCTCAACGCCGTACGTACCGTCGACAAGGCAGCAGCGAAGGGCGTGATTCACAAGAATGCCGCCAGCCGCAAAAAGGCGCAGCTCGCCATCAAGCGCGCGAAGGCAATCTGACCCTCTGCATAATTTTATTGGAATGCATTCCGAACAGCGGACGGCGGCAGCCGTCCGCTGTTCGTTGCCGTCCGCCGGCCGTTCCGCAGCAGGCGACAGCCCCCGCCGCGGCGTGCCCTGCGCCAAAGTGCCCCTTGCTTTCACGCGTTAAAGCGTTTACAATGGAAAGCGAGGTGAACGACATGGAAGAATACCGCTCCCGACTACAGGCGCGCGACCTGGACGCGTTGTTTGACGCGATTCTGCATCTGCAGAACCGCAGCGAGTGCTATCGTTTTTTTGAGGACGTGTGCACCATCGCCGAACTCCGGTCGATGGCGCAGCGGTTCGACGTAGCCCAGCGGCTGGATGACGGCGTGACCTACCAGGAGATCTCCCAGCAGCTTGGCGCCTCCACGGCCACCATCAGCCGCGTCAACCGCGCGCTCTCCTATGGGGCAGGCGGGTATCGGCTGCTGCTGGACCGCATGAAACACGAAAGGGAAGACTGATCCCCATGTCTATGGATGGACTGGCGCTGCATGCGGTGTGCTGTGAACTGCTGCCGCTCGTGGGAGGCAAAATTGACCGCGTTCAACAGCCCGACCGGGACGCGCTGCTGCTGACGGTGCGCCAGAGCGGCGAGATGCACCGGCTGCTGCTGTCCGCGCACGCGGAAAACGGCCGCGTACAGCTGACCCGGCAAACCTTCTTGAACCCGCCTGAACCGCCGATGTTCTGCATGCTGCTGCGCCGCCGCCTGACGGGCGGGCGCATCGCCGCGATCCGGCAACGTGAGCTCGACCGCGTGCTGACCATCGTGATCGAAGCGCGCAACGAGCTCGGCGACCTGGCCGAGCTGCAGCTCGTGATCGAGCTGATGGGCAAGCACTCCAACATCATCCTGGTCCAGCCAGACGGCACAGTGGCCGACTGCATCCGCCATGTCGGGCCACAGATGTCGTCCGTGCGCACGCTGCTGCCCGGCGTGCCCTTTCATGAAGCGCCTGCACAGGACAAGCAAAACCCGCTCACGGCCAGCGCCGCCGCACTGCAGGACGCGCTCGATACGGCCAACCCGGTCAAGGCGCTGTCCGACCGCTACTTGGGGCTTTCACGCGCAACGTTGCAGGCACTGTTGACGGACGGCATGGACGGCGCGGCGCTGCAGGCGCGCATGGCCGCCTTTGGGGCCGGGGTGTTTGCCCCCACGCTGATCGAAAACGCCTTTGGCGAACCGGTCGCCGTGTTCCCCTTTGCGCCCGACGCCCCCGCCGGCATGGCGCATCGCTGCGAGAGCATGGGCGAGGCTTACGACCGGTTTTACGAAAAGCGGGACGCGCTCGTGCGCATCGCCCGGCACAGCGCGCAGTTGCGCCGCACGCTGGAGAGCGCGCTCGGCCGGGCGGAACACAAGCTGGCCGCCTACCGTGAGGCGATCCTCGGCGAGGCGCAGTGCGAGCAGCTCCGCCTGTATGGAGAGCTCATCACCGCCAACCTGCACCGGATCCGCCGCGGGCAGCAGGCGCTCCAGGCGGAAAACTACTACCTGGATCCGCCGGAGCCGTGCGTCGTCCCGCTCGACCCGCTGCTCAGCGGCAGTGACAACGCGCAGCGCTATTTCAAGCAATACCGCAAGAGCCGCACGGCCCGGGCCTATGCCGAACAGCAGCAGGAGCAGGTGGCGGCGGAGGTCGCCTATCTCGAAGGGCAGCTCGACAACATCGGCAAGTGCGACACGCTGCCGGAGCTGTATGAAATACGGGACGAGCTGATCCGAGAGGGCTACCTGCGCCCGGAACGTAAGGGCGTGCGCCAGCAGGGCGGCGTGTCCCGCCCGATGCGCTTCCTCTCGCCGGACGGCATCGCGCTGCTCGTGGGCAAGAACAACCGGCAAAACGACGCGCTCACCCTCCGCGCGGACGGCGAACAATACTGGCTGCACGTGAAGAACATCCCCGGTTCACACGTGATCGTGGACTACCGCGGCGAACCGCCGGCCGACACGCTCTTTGCCGCGGCGCAGCTGGCGGCCTACTACAGCAAGGCACGGCAGAGCGCCTCCGTGCCGGTGGACTACACGCCGCGCAAATTTGTCAAAAAACCGTCCGGCGCACGCGCCGGCATGGTCATCTATACGACAAACCGCACCCTGTACGTCACGCCGGACGAGGCGTACGTCAAGCGGCTCAAACGGGAGGAGGCCGAACGCCCATGAAGCTCATCATCGCATCCAACAACGCGCACAAGGTGCGCGAGATCCACCAGATCCTCGGCGGCGTATTCACCGACATGCACACGCTGCAAGAAGCGGGACTGTCCATTGAAGTGGTCGAAGACGGCGCCACATTCGCGGAAAACGCAGTCAAAAAGGCAGAGGAAGTGCTCGCCGCCGCCCCCGGCTACGACGCCGCGCTCGCCGACGACAGCGGGCTGATCGTGGATGCGCTCGGCGGCGCGCCCGGCGTCTACAGCGCCCGCTACGCCGGAGAGCAGCACGACGACGCGGACAACAACCGCAAGCTCATGGTGGACATGGCCGGCGTGCCGCGCGCGCAGCGCACGTGCCGGTTTGCCTCCGCCGTGGCGCTTGCGCGCCGCGGCCGCCCGACCGTAACCGCCGAGGGCGCCTGCGAAGGGCTGCTGCTCGACGCGCCGCGCGGAGAAAACGGCTTCGGCTACGACCCCTATTTCCTCTACGAGCCCGCGGGCCGCTCCTTTGCCGAGCTGTCTGCCGACGAGAAAAACGCCGTGAGCCACCGGCGCCGCGCGCTGGAGGCGCTGAAGGCGGCGCTGGACGGCGAACGGGCATGAAGGTTGCCGTCTTTGCCGACACGCACGGGCGGCTGACCCGCCTGCCCGCGGCGCGGGCGCAGCTCGGCCCGGTCGACGCGGTGCTGCACCTCGGCGATCACTGCCGCGACGCCGCGGCGATCGGCCGCGCGCTGGGCGCCCCCGTTTGGGCCGTGCGTGGCAACTGCGACTATGGTTGCGGCGACCCGCTCGAGCGCATCGTCGAGCTTGGCGGCGTGCGGCTCCTCTGCCTGCACGGGCACCTGTGCCCAGACCTGTACCGCCTCGCCCTCCGGGCAGAACAGGAGCGCTGTCGGGCAGCGCTCTTTGGACATACGCATATTCCGTTGGTCGAAGCGCAGGGCGACGTGCTGCTCGTAAACCCCGGCAGCCTGTCGCGCCCGCGGGGCGGCTCTGCCCCAGGCTGCGCCCTGCTCACCATTGAACAGGGCGAGGTGCACGTCCGGCTGTGCCCGGTCTAATTCGCGTCCTCCAGCTGCTCCAGCTGGGAAAACCGGGAAAATTCCGGCAACTCCTCGAGCGAATGCAGGCCAAATTTACGCAGGAACTTGTCCGTCGTGCCCAGCAGCACCGGCTTGCCCACCGTGTCGCGCCGGCCGACCGGCTCGATGAGCCCCAGCTTTTGCAGCTGGCTCACGGCATATTCGCACCGCACGCCGCGCACCGCTTCGATCTCCGAGCGGGTCACCGGCTGGCGGTAAGCCACGATCGCCAACGTCTCCAGCATGGACTGCGAGACGTTTTTTGTGCGTTCCGGCTGGAGCAGGTTTTCGAGGTCCTCCACGTATGCGGGGTTGCTGACCAGCTGCACCGCCGTCTCCGTCAGCAGCGGATAAAACCCGCGCCCCTCCGCCCGGTAGTCCTCCTCCATGGCGCAAAGCAGCGCGCGGGCCTCGTCCCTGCCGCAGCCCAGCACGCGCGCGAGCTCTGCAAGCGGCACCGGGTCGCCCGCCACAAACAACATGCATTCCACGCGGCAATACTGCCGCCGGCGTTCCTGTTCCACCGTATCCCTCATTCCGTCATCTCGTCCATATACGCATAGCCGTCGTCCCCGTCGTCCAGCAGGCGGCCCTTGAGCACCGTGATGGGCGCAAACGGCGCGCTCTGCTTCAGCCGCACCTCGCCATGTGCGAGCATATCCAGCAGCGCCATAAACGTGACGATCATCTCCAGCTTGTCCGCCTCCGGGGCAAACAGCGACGCAAAGCGCACCGGCCCGTCCGCCTCGCGCAGTTTGGCGCGGATGCCGCCCAGGCAGCCGCGCACGGTATACCGGTCCGGCCGGACGTCGTGCAGTTCGTGCAGGCGCGGCTGCTCTGCCCTGCGCTCGAGCAGCTGCAGGAACGCGCGGTACAGCCCGTCCTGCGTCACACCCTCGATCTCCACGCGCGGCGGCGGCAGCGGCACATCCTCCGGCAGGCGCGTGAAGCTGTCCTGCGCAGCGTGGAACAGCGCGTCCAGCCCGGCGCTCGCCTCCTTGAACGCGCGGTATTCGCGCAGCTGGCGGATGAGCGCCTGCTCGGGATCCTCCTCCTGCGCCTCCTCCGCCTCCCGCGGGGGACGCGGCAGCAACTGGCGCGACTTGATATACAGCAACGTGGCCGCCATGGTCAAAAACTCGCTCGCCGTGTCCATGTCCAGCTCGTCGAGCGCCTCCATGTACGCCAGATACTGTTGCGTGATCTCGGAGACGAAGATGTCCTTGATATCCAGCTCCGCCTGTTCGATCAGATGCAGCAGCAGATCCAGTGGCCCGTCAAACTGTTTTAAGTGTACGCTGTACGCCATATCCCCCCGTCAGGCAACGCCGAATACGAAAAATACCACCTGGCTCATCCAGCCGTAAAACCAGTTCACCACCGGGCTGAGCACCTCGCCCACGAGCCCCAGCACCAGGCACGCCAGCATGATATACCGGCCATAGCTGCGCAAAAACCAGCAGAATTTCGGCCAGCGCCGCATGCACAGGCTCTCCAGCACATGCGAACCGTCGAGCGGGTAGATGGGGATCAGGTTGAACACCATCAGCGACAGGTTCACGCTTACAACACCGGACATAATCCTCCAGAAATTGTCCGACGCATACAGCGACGGCACCCGGAACATCAGCCCCCACATGAGAAACAGGAACACAAACGCCGTGAGGAAATTCATCGTCACCCCGGCGAGCGACACGAAAATGTCGTCCCGGCGAAAGTGTTTGAAGTACCGCGTGGACACGGGCACGGGCTTGGCCCAGCCAAAGCCGAGCAGCAGCAGGCTCACAAAGCCAACCGGTTCCAGGTGTGCCAGGGGGTTGAGCGTCATACGACCGGCGGCCTTCGCCGTCGGATCCCCCAGTTTATAGGCCACGAACGCATGCGCCCACTCATGTACGGTCAGTCCGATCAGTACGCCGGGCAGGGTCAATACGACGCTTTGCAGCAGGGCAACAGGATCGCGGAACCAACTCATAAGATAAGTAAGCACGTGTCTTCCTCGCTTTCCAGGCATCGCGCACATACCGACGCCACGATCTCTTTACCGTGTATTATACGGGAAAATGTGCGCGGATGCAACTTTGGTACAAACGGCAAGGTTACCCGTCCGGCGGCATGCCGAGAAAGTCCCGAAAAATGGCACGGAAAATGTCCGTCAGCCGAAACAGCGGCACATCCTCCGCCGGATACAGCGGCACGCGCGCCACCGTCTCGCCCGCAGCGTTGACAAACCGCGCTTCCGCAACCGCCGTCTGCCGCGACAGCGGCGCGCTCAGCAGCTCCGGCGCCTCCTCCGCAAGGCTCGGGCGCTCCTGCGCGCGCGGCAGCAGCAGCGTGACCGCCTCCCGCGCCACGAGGTCGACCTGCCGCACCGTGCCATCCTCTACCGGCACGCCAGAAAGCACCACTTCCCCCGCCGACAGCAGCGGCTCTGCCCGGTAGGCGGCAAACCCGTAGTCGAGCAGCGAAGAGGCTGCGGAAAACCGCGTGGCCGTGTTCTGCGCGCCCAGCACCACGGCGATCAGCGTCATGCCGGAGCGCGTGGCGGCAAACACGCCGCAATACCCGTCCTGGGAGGAGGAGCCCGTCAGCAGGCCGAAACAGCCGGCGTACGTGCGCACCATCCGGTTGGCATTGACCAGTTCCGTCTCCTCGCCGTCCGCATGCCGGATCTGATCCAGCTGCAATACGCAATAGCGCTGAAACGTCTCGCTCTGCGCAGCGGCGCGGCCGAGCAGCGCCAACTCCGAGGCCGTCAGCGTCAGCGACGTGCCGAGCGCGTCCGTCACCGTGCGCTCCACCCCGGCCAGGCGCAGCGTGGCGTTGATATTGTCGACAAACACGCTTTCCGAGCCATATGCGCCCTCGCCCAGCGTCAAAATGGCGTCCCCGGCCGAGATCATCACGGCCGCCTTCATCAGCTCGTCTGCCGGCATCTCTTCCCCGCGCTCCAAAAAGGCGGTCGGCCCGGTCACCCCGGCGGCCCGGCTGCTCACATGCATGGCCGCGTCCTCCCGGATCATGCCCTCGTCAAACGCCTGCGCCAGCGTCAGCAGCGCCGGCAGTTTGGAGAGCCCGGCCACGCTCAGCGCCTCCCCCTCATTGGCACCGCAGAGCATGGACGCGCCGGCGCCATCCACGAGCACCGCCGCGCGCACGCCCTCCGGCAACGTCCAGCCTTCGTCCGCCCGGGCCCGGCGCCCTGCCGGCAGGCAAAGCAGCGCCAGGCAGCACACCATCGACAGCAACCGTCTGCACATACAAAAACCCCCTCATCCTGACACCATTGTATGTCGGGAAAGGGGGGTTCATGTCCGGTGTTTGGGCAAATCAGAACACGCGCTCGATGGCCTTGTCGACCAGGCGCTCAAACCGCTGCGCCGCCAGGTTGGCCGTCTCCTGCACCTCTTCATGCGTGAGCTTTTGATCCAGAATGCCTGCGGCCATGTTCGTAATGAGCGAAATGCCCAGCACGCGCATGCCGCAGTGCGTAGCGGCAATGGCCTCCGGCACGGTGGACATCCCCACGGCATCCGCCCCAAGCGCGCGCGCCATGCGAATCTCCGCCGGCGTCTCAAAGCACGGGCCGGTGAACATCATGTATACGCCCTCCTGCACGTCCACGCCCTCTTCTTCCGCCACGCGCAGCAGACCCGCGCGCAGCGCCGGGTCGTACACCCGGCTCTGGTCGGGAAAGCGCGGGCCGAAATCGTCATCGTTTTCGCCAATGAGCGGGTTGACGCGCGCAAAGTTGATGTGGTCGCTGATGGCCATCAGCGTGCCGGGCCGGTAGGAGAGGTTCACGCCTCCAGCCGCATTGGTCACGAGCAGTGTTTCCACGCCCAGGCGGCGCATGGCGCGCACGCCCAGTGCCAGCATGGCCGGCGCATACCCCTCGTAAAAGTGGAACCGTCCCTGCATGGCAATCACAGTCTTGCCGAACCGTTCCCCGACGACGAACCGCCCCGCGTGCCCGGGCACGGCCGACACCGGGAACCCCGGGATCTCCGCATAGGAGAGCGTGCGCACGTGCTCCAGCCGCCCGGCATAACCGCCGAGGCCAGAGCCCAGGATCAGCCCAATGCCGCAGCGCGCGCCGCACAGCGGTTCCAGGCGCTCCACCGCCGCGTCCACCACGGCGCGCAGTTCCTCCCGCGTCATGCCTCTGCCCTCCAGATCTCCTTGAGGAACGACGTGCCCTCGCGCCAGGTCTCGCCGGTCAGGTACTCATACGCCGTCGCACCGATGTCGGCAAAGGTATCGCGCGTGCCGAGAGCCGTCCCCGGCCGCACGTGTGCGCCCGTCACAAGCAGCGGGATGTACTCGCGCGAATGATCCGTGCTGGGCGTGGTCGGGTCGCAGCCATGGTCGGCGGTGATCATGAGCAGGTCGCCCTCCCGGAGCGCCCCCAGCATGGCCGGCAGCGCGGCGTCAAACGCCTCCAGCGCGGCGGCATAGCCCTCCACGTCGTTGCGGTGGCCGTAGAGCATGTCAAAATCGACCAGATTGGTGAAGATCAGCTCGCCCGCCCCGCTCTCCAGGAAGCGCTGTGTAGCGGCAATGCCCGCCGGGTTGTTTTTCGTATGGTCGACCGTCGTGACGCCGCGGTGGCAGAAGATGTCCTCGATCTTGCCGATGCCGACCACCTCGTGCCCCGCCCGGTCCAGCGCGTCCAGGATCGTGTCGTGGAAGGGCGCGAGCGCATAATCGCGCCGGTTTTCCGTGCGCCAGTAGTTGCCCGATTCACCGAGGAACGGGCGCGAAATGACGCGGCCGACCAGATAGTCGCCCTGCAGCAGTTCCCGCGCCACTTCACTGATGTGGTACAGCTCTTCCAGCGGAATCACCCGTTCGTGCGCGGCGATCTGGAACACGCTGTCCGCCGAGGTGTAGACGATGGGTTTGCCGGTGCGGACATGCTCGTCCCCCAGGCGCTGGATGATCTCCGTGCCGCTTGCTACGCAGTTGCCGAGCGTCCCGCGGCCGATGGCCTGCTCGAACCGGCGCATCAGATCTTCCGGAAAGCCGTTCGGATAGGTGCGGAACGGCTCGTCCAGGTGATGCCCCGCCATCTCCCAGTGGCCGCAGGTGGTGTCCTTGGCGTGCGTGCGCTCCGCACAGCGGCCATAGGCGCCCGCTGGCGCGGCCACTTTGTCCGGCAGCGCGCTTCCCTCAATGTTCGCAAGGCCCAGGCGGTATAAATTCGGCAGCGCCAGCCGGCCGCGCACGCGGCGGATGTTGCCCAGTGTATTCGACCCCGCATCCCCAAAGTCGGCGGCATCCGGCAGCGCGCCGATTCCCACGCTGTCGAGCACGATCAAAATCACTCTCTTTTTCATACTGGATCTCCTTTTCTCGCCCGCGGGCAGGAACGCCCGCTCCGGCCTTCTTCAGTGTATCATCCCGCGCCTGCCGCGTCAATGCAGCCCGGCCACGTTCCCGCCCTTATCCGGCGCGCAGCAGCACATACAGCAGCAGCGGCAGCAACGTCCCCTCCAGCACGGCCAGCAGGAGCAACGTCATGCCGAGCCGTACGCCCTCGGCCAGATAGGCCTCCGGCGAAAGCGGCGGGCGCGCCCGGCGGGAGCTGCCCCGGCCGCGCAGGTTCCGTATGGAAAAGGCTGCCAGTCGCAGAGCCGCCAGCTGCAGCGGCGCCTGCGGCACGAGAAACGCCGCCCACAACAGCGGCTGCCCCACCAGCGCGCACAGCGCCACGGCCGCGCCCAGGGCAAAGCCTCGCAGCGCGACGCACAGCATCCATACCGGCACGGTACAACGCTGCAGCCCGGTAAACAGGATGCAGGAGATCCACGCCAGCTCCGTCAATACGGCAAAGCAGAGCACCGGCAGAAAACGCGGCGTCTCCCCCTTGCTGAAAAGCGCCTCCGCCCCCTGCAGCAGCGCGTCCCCAAAGAGCCCCCGGCAGGACGCATACCCGCAGGCTGCGCCCAGCGCGAGGAAAAAGAAAAAGGCAACGCAGGATGGCAGGTTTTCCTGCCAGAACCGTGCCGCCCTCTGTTGTACCTGCCTGAACACCCGCATACTGAAAGGTATGCGGGCTTGTACGCGCATATGCGCGGCTTTCTCACAGGCGATGAAATCCCCGCGTCGGCTTGATTCGCACGTGCTCAGCCATGAGCATGGCAAATTCCGCATTGCCGGGCTTGCCGCGCAGGTCGTTGACCGTGTACCCAAACAGCTGGTGGATCGCCTCAATGTTGCCATGCACCCAGGCATACTCGATGGAAGCGCGGATGGCATGCTCAACCACCTTGCTGTGGCAATCATAGATCTCTGCCAAACGGGGATAGACGTCCAGCGTGATGCGCAGGGAGGACGGATCATCCGACTGGGCATAGATGCGGATGGCGTCCCGCAGCATGTAATACCCACGCTGATGCGCCGGAATCCCGATCCTGAGCAGCAGTTTGGTGATGCGCCGCTCGAGCAGGGACGCGCTGCCAAACCGGTCGCCCCGGGACCGCTCGCTGCCGGTCGTCGCCTGCAACACCCGGAGCACCACCGTCTCCGGCCGGTAGGGCTTGATAAAGCACCAGACGGCAAGGCTCGTCCACGGCTCCAGCAGGCGGTCGTCCGTATAGGAGGAGAGCAGGAAAATCAGCGGCCGGCGCTCCTCCGGAAGTTCCCGCAGCAGGTCCAGCACCTGCAGGCCGTCCATGTGGCGCAGCATCATCTCCAGCACCAGCACGTCCACCTTTTCGCCGAGGACGGCACGCATGACCTCCGTCCCGTCGTCGACCGGCGGCAGCAGCACAATCTCTTCGAGCCCCTGAAACGCGGTAACCAGCGCGTCCCGCTCCGGCGCCGCCGGAACGGCCAGCAACAGCCGCTGCTGTTCCATAGCATCCCCTCCATCCCCGTTCGGCAGGCAGAGCGCCTACGAAGCCCGCTCCGCTATCTGCCGGTACATCCACTCTGCATAAATGCAATACCCCTTAGCGGGGTCGTTCACAAACACGTGCGTTACCACGCCAATCAGCTTGCCATCCTGTAAAATGGGGCTGCCGCTCATCCCCTGCACAATCCCGCCCGTGCGGGAGAGCAGCTCCGGATCGGTAACCTCCACGACCATGCTCTTCGTCTCGGGCCCCTGCTGCACGTTGACCCGCACGATGCGACAATCATATGCGCCCACCGTATGGCCGGAGACCGTAGACAGGATCGTCGCGGGTCCTTCGTGCGCCTCATAGGCATATGCCAGCGGCACCGCGCCGGAAAGTTCGCTTCCATAAGCCGCGTTCATGGTGCCGTAAATGCCAAATTCCGTGTTGAGCACGATGTTGCCAAGCGGCGTCCCGCTGGTGGAAAACGTACCAAGCAGTTCCCCGGGCTCCCCTGCTTCGCCGCGCGCGACATCGACAATTTCCGCGCTGACCAGTTTGCCCTCGCGCACCGTCAGCGTGGACTGCGTATCCACATCCGACACGGCGTGCCCCAGCGCGGCAAACCAGCCGGCGCTCTCGTCATAAAAGGACAGCGTGCCGACGCCCGCCGTGCTGTCGCGCGCCCAGAGGCCCAGGCGGTATTCGCCGCTGTCCGCCTCGCACGCAGGATGCACCGTAACCGAAAGCTCGGCGCCCGCACGCTCCACAATCAGCTCCACCGGATCCGAATGGCCGCCGCACAGTTCAGCCAGATGCGCCGAATCGCGCACCTCCTGCCCGGCAACCCGCACAATGACGTCCCCCGGCTGCAACCCGGCCGCGGAACCCGGGCTGACGACGCCCGTCGCCGTCCGCACGGAGCCCAGCCCTACCACGAGCACCCCGCGCGTATGCAGCGTAATGCCGACCGCCGTGCCGCCCGGCACCAGATATTGCTGCTCCGTGTGCACCACGCGCACGGAACGCAGCGGCGCAACGCCGAACAGGCGAAACGTATACGTCTGCTCCGCTTCCGTCACATCCGAAAGGCGCTCCGCCTGCTGGACGTCCACGGCCGTGGTCCCCTGCTGTGTAAACAGCCCGGAAAACCGGCCGTCTTCCTCCGTCAAATACAGCGTCTCCGGCAGCGCCCGGATCTGCATCATGTGTTCCGAATAGTTGACCGCAAACAGGAAGATGGCCGCGCCAATCCCCAGAAACCGGACCAGATAGCGGGAAATTCGTCGATTCAATGCCAGCACCTCTGCAAAGATGTCGCCGCGGCCGGGTGGCACGCGGCTGCTCCTATCTTGCGCAGAGCCCGGCTTTGCTATGCCGTTTCTCTCAACCGTTCACACCTGCCGACGCGTCGTCGAGCAGCTGGCGCGCATGGCGCAGCGCAACCGGATCGTCCGCCCGGCTGCCCATGATGCGGGCCAGTTCGCGGCAGCGGCCTTCGTCGTCGAGTCTGACGATGGAGGACACGGTCTTTCCATCCATTTCCTGTTTGAACACGTGATATTGCGCCTGCGCGCAGGCGGCGATCTGCGGCAAATGCGTGATGCAGAGCACCTGCCGGTTACAGGCAATCTGCCGCATCTTCTGCGCAACGGCGTTGCCGATCTGGCCGCTGACGCCGCTGTCGATCTCGTCAAACACGAGGGTGGCAATGCCGTCGCTGTCCGCCAGCACGCGCTTAAACGCCAGCATGATGCGCGAAATCTCCCCGCCGGACGCCACGCGCGCAAGCGGCTTGAGCGGTTCGCCGCTGTTGGCGGAGAGCAAAAACTCGGCCTCGTCCACGCCGCCTGCCGAGGGCGCGTCTCCCGGAAGGCGGTCGAACCGCACCGAAAACGACGCATGCGGCATGCCAAGGTCGCTTAGTTCGGGCAGCAGGCGCTCCCGCAACGCCTCCGCGGCGCGCCGGCGCGCCGCGCTCAACTGTTGCGCGAGCGCAGTATAGGCCGCCAGCGCCTCGTCATAAGCCTGTACCAGCGCGCCACGGCGCTGTTCAAACGTGTCCAGCAGCTCGTATTCCTCGCCAATCTTCTGCCGGTAGCGCAACATTTCGGCGGTGTCCGCACCATATTTGCGCTTGAGCCGCGACAGCAGCTCCAGCCGTTCCTCAATGCGGTTCAGCTCCTCGGGATCGTAGTGAAACGCATCCCGCAAATCCCGCAGCGTATACGAAAGGTCCTCCAGCGCATAGTAACCGTCGTTCAGCTTTTCCGCCACGTCGGCATAGTCCGCGCGGTACTGCGCCACCCCTGCCATCGCACGCCGTGCAGCCGACAGCGGTTCCAGCGCTCCGCCCTCTCCGGAAAGGCTGGCAACGCCCGTTTCCAGCGCGTCCATGATGGACTGCGCGTTCTGCAGCACGCGGCGCTGTTCCGCCAGCGCCTCTTCCTCGCCCTCCTGCAACTGCGCGGCATCGAGCTCGCGGATCTGGTATGCCAGCAGGTCCAGCCGGTGCGCCCGCTCCCGCTCGTCCATTTCGGCCTCGTGCAGGGCGCTTCCGGCGGCGCGCACGGCGGCAAACCGCTCGCCAAGCTGCTCAAGCAGCGGCGCCGTCTCGCCCGCGGCAAACCGGTCGAGCAGCGGAAGGTGCCGGCGCGCGTCCAGCAGCGACTGGTGCTCGTGCTGGCCGTGGATGTCCACCAGCAGGTCGCCCACCTGCTTGAGCGCCGCGGCGGAAACCAGCGTCCCGTTGACGCGGCACACGTTTTTGCCGGCCAGCGACAGCTCGCGCGAGAGCACCAGCTCGCCGTCCTCCGCCTCCAGCTCGAGCGCATCGAGCACATCGAACACCGGCTCCCCCGGCGAGAGCAGGAACGTCGCCTCCACCGCAGCCTTTTGCGCGCCCGTGCGGATCAGCTCGCGGCTGCCCCGCTCGCCCAGCACGAAATTCAGCGCCTCAATGATGATCGATTTGCCCGCGCCCGTCTCGCCGGTCAAGGCGGAAAACCCGGCGTCAAACGAAACGGACAGGCGCTCGATGAGCGCAACGTTTCGGATTGTCAGCGTCTTAAGCATGTATCCTGCCCCGTCATTTCATCATGCTCTGGAACTTGCGCACCACTTCCTGCGCCGCGCGGGCATCATGAATGGCGATAAAGACAGTGTTGTCGCCCGCAATCGTACCCAGGACTTCCGGCCATTTGAGCGAATCGATCGCCTCTCCGGCCGCCGACGCGCTGCCCGTGATGGTCTTGACCACGATCAGGTTCCCGGCCGAGGCCACCGACAACACGCAGTTGGCAAACATCTGGATAAACCGTTCCTGCAGATCCGCCTCGGCTTTCTCCACCGTCGCATACCGGTAACGCCCCTCCGGTGTCAACACCTTGATGAGGCGCAGCTCCTTGATGTCGCGCGAAACCGTGGCCTGTGTGACCGTAAACCCATGCTCCCCCAGCGCACGCGCCAGCTCTTCCTGGGTTTCAATGTTCTGCCCCGCGATTAGTTTTGTAATCATCGCATGCCGTTTTGCCTTTACCGCCATCTCGGTACTCCCCCTCCGATTTGAACAATTAGGAAAGCTTCTTACGGATCAAAGAATATAGGTCGTTGTGTCCAAACCGGATAAACAGGCACCGGCGCTCGGCGCCCGTGACGCAAATGGCGTCCCCGCTTTGCACCTCGCAAATGCGCGCGCCATCGATGGACACGACCCCGCTCCCGGCCACCGAAAACCGGATCTGTGCGTCCGCCGCCGTTACGATGGGCCGGATGTACAGGGTATGCGGGCAGACGGTCGTAACGGCAATCGCGTCCAGGCCGCCCGCAAGAATGGGGCCGCCGGCGGACAGCGAATATGCGGTCGAGCCCGTCGGCGTGGCGGCTATGACGCCGTCGCAGAACACGTTGCCAACCAGCGCGCCGTCGATCGTGATGCCGATCTCCGCCGTGCCGGAAAAGGAACGCTTGAACACGAGCACGTCGTTCAGACAGTGCAGCGGCGGCTCATCGTTGATCGTACAGCGGAGCATCATGCGCCGCTCAATCGTGTAATCCCCGTCGAGCAAGCGGGTAAGCGCCGTTTCAAACGCCTCCTGCGTCACTTCCGACAAGAACCCGACGCGGCCGAGGTTTACGCCAAGCAGCGGGATCTTCCGGGCGGAAGCCGCGTCCGCATAGCGCAGCAGAGAACCATCGCCGCCCACGACGACCAGCGCATCCGGCGCCGCGTCCAGCGAGAGCAGCATCCCCGCCTCTTCCACGGACACGCAGCCCAAGCCGCGCGCCCCGGCAAGCTGCATGAGCCTGTCGCGCACGGCAAACGCGCCTTCTTTCAGTGGATTTACGGCAAAACCGATTTGCATGCCACCGCTCCGTTTCCTTCGTGTATATGGTTCAGTATACCGCGCTGTGGCTGTGATTACAAGCTAAAAAATGTATAAAAAGCTGAGAATATGCAAATTTATGCGTGCTGCGAGACACGTGCATGCGCCTCTGTGACGACGGCGTGCACCGCAGCCGCGTCCAGGCAGGCGCCCTGCTGCCCCGATTTCTTCAAATACAACAGGAATTCTATGTTCCCCTTGGGGCCCGTGATCGGCGAATAGTGGAGGCCGCACACGGCATAGCCGGCAGACCTGGCAAACTCCACCATCGCAGCGCACACGGCAACATGCACGCCTGCGTCGCGCACCACGCCGTGCTTGCCCACCTCTGCACGTCCCGCCTCAAACTGCGGCTTGATGAGCGCGACCACACCGGCCCCCTCGGCCAGGCACGGCAGCAGCGGCGGCAAAATCAGTCGCAGCGAGATGAAGGACACGTCGATGGAGGCAAACGCCGCCGGCCGTTCGAACCAGCCCGGCTCCATATACCGCGCGTTCATGCGCTCCATGACGGTCACGCGGGGATCGTTGCGCAGCTTCCAGTCCAGCTGGCCATATCCCACGTCGATCGCGCAGACGTGCGCTGCGCCATGTTGCAGCATGCAGTCGGTAAACCCGCCGGTAGACGCGCCGATGTCCAGCGCAAACGCCCCCGTGAGGTCGATCGGGAAGACGTCGAGCGCCTGTTGCAGCTTCAGCCCGCCGCGGCTGACAAACGGCACCGGGTTTTCGCGCACCTCCACCGCCGCCCCGTCCGGCACCAAAGCGCCGGCCTTGCCAGCCCGCACGCCATCGACAAACACCACGCCCGCCATGACCAGCGCGCGCGCCTTTTCCCGGCTCGCAGCCAGGCCGCGTTCCACCAGCACCAGATCGATGCGTTCGCTCATACGCCCTCCAGAATGATGCGTCTCAGCCGCTCCGCCGTCAACCCATAGCGTGCGCGCTGCTGCGCCACCGTCCCCTGTGCCACCGGCTCGTTGGGCACGCCCAACGCTACGACCGGCAGCGGTGAAAGCGCGGCCTGCATGCGCGTGCCAAAGCTCACCACGCCATCTTCCAGGGTGATGACGCGCGCCGCGCGGCCGCGCAGCGCATCCAGTGCCGTCTCATCCAGCGCGTGCAAAAACCGCGCGTTGAGCAGGCCGGCGCCCGTCTCCTGCGCCACCGGCAGCGCGAGCTCCAGCATGCAGCCGGTCGCGACGATCGTGACCTCCTGCACCGGCAGCCACGTCTCCCACCGGCCAAAGGTGAGCGGTTCGCACGCTTCCCGGCGCATGAGGCTGCCGCGGTTGTACCGGATGGCGGCCGGCTCCCCGCGGGACACCGCCATCTCCAGCATCGCTTCCAGCTCCTGCTGCGTGGCGGGGGAATAGATCGCCATGCCCGGCATGGCCGTCAGATAGGCGACGTCATAGATCCCCTGGTGCGTCTCGCCGTCCTCGCCGACGAGCCCGGCGCGGTCCAGCGCGCACACCACGGGCAGCCGCTGCAGGCAGACGTCGTGCAACAGCTGATCGTAACTGCGCTGCAAAAACGAAGAATAGATGGCCACGACCGGGCGCAATCCGCCCGCGGCCATGCCGGCCGCCATGGTCACCGCATGCTGCTCAGCGATCCCCACGTCAAAAAACCGATCCGGATACCGCCTGGCAAACCGTGTCAGCCCCGTGCCGCTCGGCATGGCGGCAGACACGGCGACGATCCGGTCGTCCCTTTCGGCCAGGCGTTCCAGCGCCTCGCCAAAGACCTCGGAATTGCTTTTGCGCGGCGCTTCCGCCGCCCCGTCCGGGCGATGCGGCGGCACGCCGTGAAACCGCTCCGGGTTCTGCTCCGCCGGCGCATACCCGCGTCCCTTCTGCGTGACGGCGTGGACGATCACGGGCCGCCGCAGCGCACGGGCGCGCCGCAGCACGCGCGTCAGCTCCCGTACGTCGTGCCCGTCGATCGGGCCCAGATAGGTGAACCCCATTTCCTCAAACAACAGGTGCGGCAGCAGGAAGTTTTTGACGCGGTTTTTGAAATCTTCCATGTGGCGCGACAGCCAGCGCCCGACGGGCCCGGTGTCCAGCAGGCGCACCAGGCCGCGCTTAAAGCGCACATAGCCCTGGCTCGTGCGCATATTGGTCAGCGACTGCCGCAGCGAGCCCACGTTCGCAGCGATGGACATGTCGTTGTCGTTGAGCACCACCACGAGCGGCAGGTTCGACTCGCCCGCGTCGTTCAGCGCCTCAAACGCCATGCCGCCGGACAGCGCGCCGTCGCCAATGAGCGCCACGGCCGTGCCGTCTATGCCCCGCAAGCGCATCGCCCGCGCCATGCCGAGCGCCGCCGAGACGGACGTGCTGGCATGCCCGGTGTTGAACGCATCGTACCCGCTCTCCTCACGCTTGGGAAACCCGCTGATGCCGCCCTCGGTGCGCAGCGTGTCAAACCGCGCGTTGCGGCCTGTCAGCAGCTTGTGCGCATAGGCCTGATGTCCCACGTCGAACACCAGCCGGTCTTCCGGCTTGCAAAACACGCGGTGCATGGCGATGATCAGCTCCACCGCGCCCAGGCTGGAGGCCAGGTGCCCGCCGTTTTCACAGACCACGTCGATCATGCGCGCACGCAATTCGCCCGCCAGCGCGTCCAACGCGCTGTCGGGCAGTTTCAAAAAGTCCTCTATCCCGTTGAGGCCGCTGAGCAGCGGATACTGCCGTCTTTCCATACGTTTCAAATCCTGTTGCAATGGGAAACGCTCCCTGTCCAACGCGCGGGCGCGGCCAAGGCATGCATTCGCCGCCCGACAGTATACCATGGGCGGTTCGGCTTTGGCAAGGCGGCACTACCGCGACCGGGTGAGCGTCCGTTGCACCAGTTCGGTCAGAAACTCGCGGTCGCCGTCGATCTGGCCAAGCGCCGTCACCGCCGCCCTGGCGGCAATTGCCGCCTCCTCGCGCGCCGGCTCCAGCCCATAGAGCGTCACAAACGTGGCCTTGTGCTCCCGCTCGTCCTTGCCAATGCTCTTGCCCAGCTGCGCCGGATCCCCGACCACGTCGAGAATGTCGTCCGTGATCTGGAACAACAGCCCATAGTGCTCGGCAAAGGACGTCAGCGCCGCCAGGTGGCGCCCCACATCCGGGTTCCCGGCGGAATAGGCGCCGGCCAGGACCGCCGCGCGGATCAGCGCGCCGGTCTTTTTCGCGTGCATGTCAAACAGGCTCTCCGCGTCGCGCGGGCCGTTGAGGTCCATGCTCTGCCCTGCAACCATATCGAATGCACCGCGGGTCACGGCTTGCATGACCTTGAGGTTGCCCGTCTGCGACAACACCCAAAACGCCAGCGACAGCAGCCCGTCCCCTGCCAGGATCGCGTTGCCCTCGCCAAAGGCCTTGTGGGAGCTGGGCTTGCCCCGCCGCATATCGTCGTCGTCCATCGCCGGTAAATCGTCGTGGATCAGCGAATAGGAGTGGATCATCTCCATGGCGCAGGCGGCCTTGATCGCGTCGGTAGCGGCGCCGCCAAGCAGCTCGCACGCCGCCAGGCAGAGCACCGGCCGCAGGCGCTTGCCGCCGCCCATGAGGCTGTAAGCCATGCTGTCATACAGCACCGGCGGCGTATCCACCTGGGAAAGCAGCACTTCGAGCATGCTCTCCGTCATCGCGGTATAATATCCCAGGCGCTCGCGAAAGTCCATGGTCATCCCTCCTTCGGGGCGCGCAGCACCGTCAGCTTCTGTTCGTAGCCATCCAGCAACGAAGCGCACACGTCGTGCAGACGCATCCCCTCCTCATAGAGGCCGATCATCTCTTCCAGGCTCCCCTGCCCGGATTCCAGCGTCTTGACGATCTCCTCCAGCCGTGCCATGGCTTCTTCATAGGTCGGTTGTCGTTCCTCCATGGTCAGAACTCCTTTTCAGTCTTGATTGGCCAGCTCCACGCCGGTGACGCGCGCGGCCACGCTGCCGTCGTGCAGTTGCACGGTCAAATCCATACCTGCGCGCGCTTCCCGGGCAGAGGTAAGCACCTGCCCGCCGTGCCGCACGAGCGCGTATCCCCGGCCCAGCACCGCGCCCGGATCCAGCGCGGCCAGCCCCGCATGCAGCCGTCCCAACCGCTCCCGCTCTGCCGACAGGCGCGCATCCATCCCGTGGGACAGTGCCTGCCGCGCCGCGTCCAGCCGGAAGCGGGCATCGGCCAGCCGGCGGTCCACCGCGTGAAAGCCGGCGCTGTGCAGCAGCAGTGCAAGACGGTCCCGCCGGCGGGTCAGCCCCGTGCCGAGCGACTGCCTCAGCCGGCTGTCCAGCGCCGCCAGTGCGGCAACGCAATCTTCATACGCCGGCACCGCCAACTCCGCCGCAGCCGAAGGCGTGGGCGCACGCAGATCGGCCACAAAATCCGCAATCGTGAAATCCGTCTCATGCCCCACCGCGCTGATGACCGGGATTGCGCTGTCAAAGATGGCCTGCGCCACCACCGGCTCGTTGAAGGCAAACAGATCCTCCATGCTGCCGCCGCCCCGGCCCACGATCAGCACATCCGCCGCGCCCGCCTCGTTCATGGCGCGGATGCCCGCCGCAATCTCCTCCGCCGCGCCGGCGCCCTGCACCCGCACCGGGCACAGGCAGATGGGCATGCCCGGGAACCGGCGCCCGATGATCTGCAGCACGTCCTGAATGGCCGCGCCCGTGCCGGAAGTCACCACGCCGACGCAACGCGGCAAAAACGGGATAGGCTTTTTATGTTCCGGTGCAAAATACCCCTCGCGCTCCAGCGTCTCCTTGAGCTTGAGAAAGCGCGCGTACAGCGCGCCCTCGCCCTCGCGCTCCATCGTCTGGGCATAGACCTGAAAGCTGCCATCGCGCGTATACAGTGCGGCATAGCCGTTCACGCGCACCTGCATGCCGTCCTCCGGGCGGAAGCCCAGGCGCATCGCCTGGCTCTTAAACATGACGCAGCGCACGAGCGCGCCCTCGTCCTTGAGCGAAAAATACAGGTGTCCGGAGCTGTGGCGCTTAAACCCGCTGAGCTCGCCGCGCACGGCCAGGCTGCCCAGGCGCGCATCGCGCCCCAGCAAGGCGTTGACATAGGCGTTCAGCTCCGAAACCGAAAAGACCATTGGGGGCGTCTCAGCCACGGGGATCCCCTCCCTCTCTGTCCGCCGCCAGCAGCGCCACGCCGACGGCGTTGTCGCTCGACAACTCGCTGCGGCCAAAATACAGCCGCACGTCCGGCGCAATGCGCGCCGCGAGCAGCTCGCGCAGCAGCGCGCTCGACGCCACGCCGCCGCTGAGCAGCACCGTGCCGCAGCCGCTTTCGCCCGCGGCCGCCGCCAACAGCTTTGCCAGCGTGCGGGCGAGGCAATCGTACACCGCATAGGCCACGTCCGCCGGCGGCATGCCGCCCAGAAGCAGGCGCTGCGCGCGCGTCTCCGCCCCGGAGAGCGAGCAGTCCAGTCCGCGCACGGACGCCGGAATCCGGATGGAACGGTCTTGCGCCTGCCGCGCCAGCGCCTCCAGCGCACGCCCGCACGGAAACGGCAGCCCGGCGGCCACGCCCACGCGGTCTACCAGCTGCCCCGCGTGCAGATCGCCGGACCCGCCCAGGCGCACGATCTCCCCAATGTGGCCCCCATGCAGCGTTACACGCAGCAGGTCGGTCGTACCGCCGGACAGATGCACGGCGAGCAGCGTCCCGCCCGCCAGCAGCGACTCATTCCCAAAGAGCGCCGCACGGAGATGCCCCGCCTGGTGCGTAACAGGCAACAGCGGCACGCCCAGCGCCCCCGCGGCCGCCGTGGCGGCCAGCCTGCCCGCCAGAAAGACGGGCATATAGGAATCCGGCGCGGCCGTTGGCGCAGCGCTATACGCCACCGCCCCTACCCGCCTGTCACCAACGGCCTGAAACAGCCGCTCGAGCAGTGCGGGCAGGTTCCGGTTATGCTGGAACAGCGCATCGCTCTGCCGCAGGCCGCGCCCGCCCAGAGGCACGGAAAGCACCGCCCTCTCGTCGAGAACGATGCCCTCCCCATCCACACACGCGACCGACGTGGTGTAACAGCTCGTGTCAAACCCCAGAAAACAGCGCTTGTCCATCATTCGCCGCCGGCCGGCACCTCCGGATGTGCGGCGCTCTCCCGTGCTACGACGCCCAGGATCCCGTTGATAAACGCGTATGACTTTTCCCCGCCATACCGCTTGGCCAGCTCGACCGCCTCGTTGATCGCGGCGCCTGCAGGCACGTCCTCCCGGTAAAGCAGCTCAAACAGCGCCACGCGCAGAATGCACAGGTCGACCCGCGCAATGCGGTCCAGCGACCAGTCGATGGCGTGCGCGCCAATCAGGCCGTCCAGCTCGGCGGCGTGCGTCTCCACGCCGTCGGCCAGCGCCTCGGCGAACGCGACATCCTCCGCGCTCAGCGGCTCGGTGACGCCGGATTTTTCCTGCACGGCGTCGGGCGTATCCTCTCCCCCCAACAGGCGGGAGTATGCCAGTTTCATTGCGACCTCGCGGGCCATCGATCTGCTCATGCGTCGTTTCCCTTGTGAAATACCTTGCCATAGACCCGCCGCGCCAGCGCCTGAAGCCGCCCGGGGCCGCGCTTGTCCAGTTCGCGCCCCACCGAAAAGCCGCCGCCGGCGAGCAGGCACAGCAACAGCGTGCGCCAAAAGCCGATCGTCAGCAGCAGCACCGCGCACAACACGCCGGCCGCAGTGCAGCATACCGTCCATCTGTTTTGCTTGACAAACGCGCGGATCTCGTTCATGTCCCGACCTCTTATTCTACGCGGGCCACGCTGCCGGCAGGCGCCGCCGACATGCTCTCCACGAGGATGTCGGCACTGATCACGTGCACGCCCGTCAGGCTTTCAATGTACTCCTTCAGGCTCGTCTGCAGCTCCTCGGTCAGCTTCACCACATCCGTATCCGCCAGCACGAACAGGCGGACGCCGATGGCGATGCCGCCCTCGGCCACGCGGATGGTCGTGAAACAGTCGCGCACGCGGCTCTGCGCGCGGCAATGCCGCTGCACCATGCTGTCAATGGCGGGCAGCGTGATGAACGAACCGCCGATGTCGCTCTGCCGGATCAGCGCCGTGGTCGGCTGCGCGGGCGCCTTCGTCCCGCGGCCGGCAAACAGCAGCTTGATGGCGATGACGAGCAGCACCAGCCCCACGCCGGCAAGGATCAGCGCGTTCTGCCAGGCATAGTAGAACAGGCCGATAAAATTCTCCACCATCGTCTGCGTAATCAGGCCGGAGGCCACGCCAAACAGCGCAAACGCAAACACGACCACGCAGATCAGCAGGATCGCCAGCAGTACGCGATCAAAGATACTGAGTTTCATGCGATGGATTTCCTTTCTTTCGTCTTTCGTAAACAGGGCGAGGCGTATGCGCTACACCCCGCCCAGACCGGCCCCGGCGCGCTCACTTCACGCGCGGCGGTTCCGGCTCCTTCTCCTCTTTGGGCTGTTTTTCCTTGGGCTGCTTTTCCTTCTTTTCCTTCTTCTCCGGCTCGGCGGGCTTTTCGAACACCACCGACTGGACGTATACGTTCACCTCGACCACGCGCAAACCGGTCATCGTCTCAATGGCGTTCTTGATCGCGTTCTGCAGGTTCTGGCAAACCTCCTGAATGGCAAAGCCATAGCGGACGTTCACGGAGATGTCCACGGCCGCTTCTTCGCTGCCAACCTCGACCTTGACGCCCTTGGTCAGGTTCTTCTTGCCCAGCATCTCGGTGAGGCCTTCGACCACACCGCCGCTCATACTGGCCACGCCCTGCACCTCGGCCGCCGCCAGCGCGGCAATCGTCGCGATCACGTCATCTGCAAATATGATCTTGCCACAGTCGGCGTTTCGGACTTCCAGGCCCGTTTCAACGGCATCTGCCATAGTATCCTACCTCCTTCAAGCTTTGACAGCATTATACCAGTAATCCTGCTTGATGTAAAGCAATTACCACGGCGGCCGCGCGTCGGCAGGCACAATTTGTTTTCACTGCGCAGTCGTCACCTTCACGCTTTCCGCCGGTTCGCCCGTCTCCCGCATGACGATGTCCAGCACCTGCGCCACCTGTTCCTCCGTGAGCGACTCGGCCGACAGGATGACGTTCACCGCGCCGCGGTGCAGCGTCACCGCCGCATCGGCAAAGCCCTTGGCCTTGAGCAGGCTCTCCACCGTCAGCTCCTTTTCCATGCTGTCCACGATGTCCAGCTTCTGCTGCTGCGCATCTGCGAGCGTCTCCTGATCCGCGCCCTGCTCGATGATCGCATCCAGATATTCGATCTCCTGCTCGCGCGTCGTATCCCGGTCGCTGCGGAACGAGGCGAAGAACCCAGCCGTCCCGGTGGCGCCGGTGGAGACCGCGTCCTCGTCGCCGCCCGGCAGCGAGGCCTCCGCGCCGTCCTGCCCCACGTTGCTTCCAATCACGAAATTGGCCACGATTGCGCCGCACAGCAGCAGCGCCACCCCCAGCAGCGTCCACGCCTTGCGGTTCCACCTGATCCGGATCCCACTCCACTTTTTCATCTCTTACCCCTCCTTAATTTGTTGACTGCGCACTGCGTTCAAATACCTCAATCCGCGAGAGCGGGATGTCCAGCACCGCCCGGACGGCGCGCTGCAGGTCCATCCGCACGTTGATATCCGCCGCGCCTTCCGCCACCACGATGACGCCGCGCACCTGCGGCTCGATCTCCTTGAGCACGATGGGTTCGTTGCCGCCGCTGCCCGACACGGTCGCAGGCTCCGTGCTCTCGGTCGACTGCTGCGACGAGCTGCTGCTGCCGTCGCCGTTGCTGCTCTCAGAGCCGGTGCTGTTCACGTTCGTGGTCATGGCCGGCACGATTTCGCGGCTCGTGTCATACGTGATCATCACCTCCACGCGGCCGGCCCCGCGGATGCAGCAGAGCACCTCCTGCAGCCGTGTCTCCAGCTCCGCTTCCGACGCGGCGGCGGTCACCTGCACGTCCCCCTGCGCCTGCCCGGCGCCATCGGTGCGCGTGCCGGCAAAGAACAGCGCCACCACCAGCACCGCGATGCCGCCATACACCAACAGCTCCACGCGCCGGTCCTCCCGCATTCGCTTCAGCAGCCGCCGCCAGAACCGCGCAGGCTCCGCCGGGCGCACGGACGCGCCCGTTCCCGTGTCCCTTTGCATATCCGTTCCCTTCCGCCCCGGCCTGCGCGCCCCATTCCATGCCCGGGCGCCCCTGCCAAAAGGCCTTGTCTTTCAAAACTTATACGCCCAATGCGTCAAATATGCGCACGATCTCCGTCACCGCCGCAGAAACAAACGCCAGGCCGACAGCCGTCGACGCCGAGCCGCGAAGGTTGCCGTCCGGCACCAGCAGCTCCGCCGCCCCGGCAAGCAGGGACATGACCGTCAGGCGAATGACCAGCTGCACCAACTGTTCCATGCGCCTACCCCGCAACCGGGACGCTGCCGATGCCAGTCATCAGCCCAATGGTCAGCAAAAACATCAGCGTCACGGCCAGCGTCGCCGCCAGCAGGAACGATAGCATATCCGCCGCCGCCCCGAACATCGCCGGCAAGCGCGGCCCGGCAATGGGCTCTGCCAGCGCGCTCGCCAGGCGCAGCAAAAACATCTGCGCCACCAGGCGCAACACCGGCATTAACACCACGGACATCGTCAGCAGGATCGCCGCCAAGCCGGCTGCGTTTTTGACCAGCAACGCGCAGCCGAGCATGGTATCCATCGTGCCGGACACCATGCCGCCAACCATCGGCACCAGGCTGGACGCGGCATACTTTGCCGTGCGCATGGTCACGCCGTCATAGGTCGCCGCCGTCATGCCGCGCACAGCCGTTACGCCGATATACAGCGTGGAGGTCGCGCCGATCGTCCACTTTGCCACGCGTTTCATCAGCCCCGACATCTCGCCAAGGCTCGCCCGCCCGCCCAACGAGCCCACGAGCCCGATCGCGCCGCCAGCCACGGAAAGCGGCACGACGATGGCGCGCATAATCCCGGTCACCGTGCCGCACAACACCGTCATTGCCGGCTGGAACACCCCCACGGACGCCACGCCGCCCACGGCGGTCAGCAGCATCATGAGCACCGGCAGCGCAATCTGCATGAACTGCACGAGCGCATCCATGCACGAAAGCGCCAGCGCCACAGATGAGAGCGACGTGCCCAGCACGGCCGTCAGCGCAAAGCAACGGCAGACAAATCCGGCAGTCTCCTGCACGCCTCCCTCCTTGCCTGCCGTGAACGCATGCACAAAGCCCGACAGGAACGACAGCCCGAGCAACAGCAGCAGCAAACCGCCGGCCGTGCGCGCCTCCCCCGCCGCCAGGGCGGCCAGCGCGCCGAGCAGCGTGCTCAGCCCGTCGTCCATCGAGCCGTTCTGCGCCCAGGCGCCGATGAGCGTCTCCAGATCCACATCCGCCCACAACGTCTGCACCTGTTCCGGCAGCGTGTCCAAAAACGCCTCCCACTCCTGCAGTTCCAACTCGCCCATCCAGGCGTTGACCCCGTCGGCAATGGAGATATCCGGCGCCTCCGTGCCCTCCGGCTCCGGCTGTTCCCCCTCCCGTCCCGTCTCGGACAGCGCCGCGCGCAGCGGCAGCAGCAGGCACGCCGCAAACAGCAGCAGCGCCACAAACCGCCGCTTCATGGCGCCGCGCGGCGCAGCAGCTCCGCCGTGACCGACAGCATGCCGACCGCCGCCGGCAGCGCCGCCGACAGGATCAGGATCCGGCCGCCCAGCTCCACCTTGGCGGCGGCGGCGGATTCTCCAGCATCCTTGCACAACTGCACGCCAAACTGCGCGATGTATGCGATGCCAATGATCTTGAGCAGCACCCCCAGATACGACGTATCCACGCCGTACTGCTCCGCGAGCGCCCGCAACGTGTCCACCACGCCCGTCAGCTCACCGATGACGCCGAGCAGCACCACCACGCCCGTCGTCATGCCGATAAGCAGCGAGAGTTCCGGCCGGAAGCTGCGCACCGTCACCGCCAGCGACACGCCCAAAATGGCGATGCCCACGATCGTAAAAATCTCCATATGCCCCTCCTGCGCCCGTCCGCCATGCTGCGTCAGGCTAATACAGATTGAACACCTGCCGGACGCTGTCAAACAGCGCCTCGATCATGTCGAGCATCATGAGCAGCCCGATGATGAGCCCTGCGATGGCGGCAATGGTCGCAATCTCGTCGCGGCCGCTCTGCTTGAGCAGCTGCGCCACGATTGCGGCAATGACGCCCACGCTGGCGATTTTAAACAGTACTTCAACCCCCATGTGCACCTCGTCACAACAGCAAGATCGCCACCGCCGCGCCGCAGAGCACGCCCATGGCCCGATAGACCCGTCCCTTCCTGTCGTACGCCGCGCCGGCCTCCGCCTGCAGCCGCTCCAGTTCCTGCAGCGCCATTGCGGCGTTTTGCTGCTCGCGGCGCAGGTCCGCCGTGCCCAGCGCCCCCGCGAACGTGCGCAACACCTCCCGGTCGCCCGGGTGCAGCGCGGCAAACGCCCGCTCATGCAGCAGCGCGTGCTCCTCCGCCGTCTCCCACGCGGCCAGCGGCGTGCGTCCCTCCTCGAGCGCCGCCGCAAACGCGGCGAACACCGGCGCGGCCGTCCCGCCCGCACATTGCTCCGCCATGCGGTGCAGGGGCAGGCGCGCATACTCCATGCGCATCGACAACCGCCGGATACTGGCGATGAGGTCGCCGAGCATGTCGCGGCGCAGCGACAACCTTTTGGCGCTGTTTTGCCCGAGCAGCGCCCCCATGAGGAACACCGCCGTCACGAGTATTGCTCGCTGCATGGCGCGCCTCCTGCGGCGATCCGCCGCAATTCCCCGTTGAACACGCCCTCCACGGTGCCCACGCCACGGCTGCGGCCGAGCAGCACATAGCGGTCGAACAGCCGCGCCTGCAGCAGCTCCCTGAGCGGCGAGCGGGCGAGCAGCATTTCCGGACTTCCCGCATGCACGCCCGCCAGCAGGCGCACGCCGCAGGCCGCCGCCTCCTGCGCGGCAGATACGTCCTGCCCGCTGCTCAGCTCGTCGGCGACCAGCACCTGCGGGGACATGGTCGTGACCATGAGACGCATCCCGTCCGCCTTGCTGCAGCCGGACAGCACGTCCGTGCGCGGCCCCAGGTCGAATTGCGGCACGCCGCGGATACACCCGGCCAGCTCGTATCGCGCATCCACCACCGCCACGCGGCAGGGACGGATGCCCGGCCCGCCGCAGGCGCACTGGCGCGCCAGGTCCCGCAGCAGCGTCGTCTTGCCGCACCCCGGGCTGGATAGCACCAGCGTGGAATACGGCAGCCCATCCCCGTCCGCCAGATACGGCAGCACGGGCGTGGCCGCGCCCGGCACCGCGCGGCTGATGCGGAAGTTGAGCGACGTGACGTCCGTCATGCGCTCGATTGCGCCGCCCGATCCGATCGCGCGCCCGCACACGCCGACGCGGTACCCGCCCGGCAGCGTGATAAACCCTTGCCGCAGCTCCTCTTCCCAGGCATAGAGCGAACGTTCGCACACGCGCGAAAGCGTTTCAGCACAGTCCTCGGCGCTCGCGGCCGGGCGGCCCCCGGCGGCATAGATCAGCCGCTCGTATCCGGTAAAACACAGCTGCAGCGGCTTGCCGGCGCGCACGCGGATCTCCTCCAGCGGCGCGGCGGACTCGATGGCCGCCAGCATCTGCACAATCCGCTGCGGCAGATACGGCTGCAAATCGTCCTTCCACGATCTCTGTTCCATCCCCAGAACACGCTCCTTTCCGGGGCCGCCCGGCGTCGCGCGGCGCTCTCGCCGCGCCGGCCGGACTTGTCCCCCGTCAATCCCACTATATGTATGCAAAACGGCGTATATTTCACTTGTTTTGCCGTCCAAAACCGGCTAAAATGAAACCAGACAGATCTCGACGCCCATCGCACCGTACTGCTTGCACCGGAGGGGACCATGCGCATCCATTGCACGGAGGAAATCCATCAAAACGGCGGCCCCGGCCGCTTCCTGCTCGCGCGCGCCGAAGAGGCGCTCGACCCGCTGCTCGCCGCCTACGAGGGCCAGGTACAGCTCATCTACCTCGACCCGCCCTTTGGCACGGGCGACACGTTCCACCTGCAGCTCGGCAGGGGGAAAAAGCGCCTGAAATTCCCCGTATTTACGGACCGGATGGAAGAAGGGCACTATCTCGAGTGGATGCGCGCCGTGCTCGAAGGCTGTCACCGCCTGCTCTCGCCCGCCGGCAGCCTGTACCTGCACATCGATTACCGCATGAGCGCCAAGCTCCGCCTGATGCTCGACGACATATTCGGCAAGAGCAATTTCATGAACGAGATCATCTGGTGTTACAAATCCGGCGGGCGCAGCACGCGGCACTACCCGCGCAAACACGACACCATCCTCTTTTACCGCAAGAGCGCCAAGGTGTATTTCCACATCGACGCCGTCGGTTCTCCGCGCGGCCCCGGACGGCGCAACCACATGAAGCGCTTTGTGGATGAAAACGGCCGCATCTGCTTTTCCATCCGCTCCGGCGGCAAGCTGTACACCTACTATGAGGACACGCCGGTCTATCCGACAGACGTATGGACCGACATCGAGCACCTGCAGCAGCGCGACCGGGAGCGCGTGGGATACGGCACGCAAAAGCCCGAAGCGCTCCTCAGGCGCATCCTGCTCGCCTCCAGCCGGCCGGGCGACCTGGTCATGGACCTGTTCTCCGGCAGCGGCACCACGGCCGCGGCGGCCAGCAAGCTGGGCCGCCGGTTTGTGGCGGTGGACGCGTCGCCCTTTGCGCTGTATACGCTGCGCGCCCGGCAGCTGGCATGTGGCAGCGTGCTCTCCCTGCTCGAGGGGGAACATGCGCTTTCGCTTTCCTATCCGCCGGACGATACGCCCGTCGCCCTCGAACACGCGCTGACCCGCCGAAACGGGCACTGCCGCCTGAGCGTCACCCGCGCCGCTTTCCCGGAGGGGCATCCGCTCGTCTACGCCGCGCTCGGCACCGCAGAAGGCGAGCGATTCTACCCGCAGGCCGTGGACTGTGCGCCCACGCTGCCGCTGAAACTCGAGATGCCGGATGCCGGCGCGCCGGTGCTCCAGCTCGTGGACGTGCTCGGCCACCAGGCGTTTTTCCAGCTCTGACAGGCACGAAATCGCCCTTCCGAGCGCCCCGCCCTTCCTGCACACAGGCAGAAAAAGCCCGGCAGCGTTTCAAACGCTGCCGGGCTTTGCCGTTCCGTTCAGTTCTCAGACTCTTCGCGCAGTTTGGAAAAGATGCTCTTCTTTCCGCCCCTCGGTCTGCCGCCGCCCTGCGTGGCGGCGAACTGCGTGAGCAGATGTCTCTGCTCTTCCGTCAATTTTTTTGGCACATCGATGTACACCTTCACCAGCAAATCGCCCCGGCCCTGGTTGTGCAGGCGCGGCACGCCCTGTTCGCGCAGGCGGAACGTGGCGCCGGACTGCGTACCGGCCGGAACGGTATACCGTACCGATTCCCGGAGCGTAGGCACCGTGATTTCGCCGCCCAGCGCCGCCGTGGTAAACGGAATGGGCATCTCCAGATAGAGGTCGTAGCCGCGGCGCTGGAACAGCTTGTGCGGACGCACCGTCACGGAGATGTACAGATCGCCCCGCGGGCCGCCGCGAAGTCCTGCCTCGCCCTCGCCGCGCATGCTGATGGTCTGCCCGTTGTCGATGCCGGCGGGCACATTCACCACGATGCGCGTGTTCCTTCTAACCCGGCCGGTGCCCTTGCAGTCCTGGCACGGCTCCTTGATGATCTTGCCGGTACCACGGCAGGCCGAACACGGCCGCGTGGCCGTGAACGAGCCAAGGATCGTATTCTGCTGGGTGCGCACCTGCCCGGTCCCGCCGCAGGTGGTGCAGCGCACCGGCTGCGTGCCGGGTTTGGCGCCGGTACCGCCGCAGGCGGAGCAGCTCTCCTCGCGCGGGATCAGAATCTCGCGGCGCACACCGAACGCGGCCTCCTCAAAGGTAAGCGTCATGCTGTAGCGCAGATCGTTGCCCGCCACCGGCCCATTCTGCGTGCGCGTGCCGCCGCCAAAGCCGCCGCCGAACATCTGATCGAAAATATCGGAAAAGCCAAAGCCTCCAAAGCCCCCCTCGAACGGATTTTGCCCGCCCATGGAGGGATCGAATGCCGCATGGCCAAACTGGTCGTATTTGGCGCGCTTCTCCGGATCACCGAGCACTTCCGCGGCCTCGTTGAGCTCCTTAAAGCGCGCTTCCGCAGCCTTGTCGCCCGGATGCAGATCCGGGTGGCAGGTCTTGGCCTGCTTGCGGAACGCGCTCTTGATCTCGGCCTCCGTAGCGGTCTTGGGAACGCCCAGTATTTCGTAGTAATCTCTCTTTTCTGCCACTACCCCTCACCTCTTGCGAAGAGGCGCGGCGGTTGCCGCGCCTTTTCGTCTACAACGTTTTTCTATCTTACTTGTCGTCGTCGACGACCTCATAGTCCGCATCGACCACGTTATCATCGTGCGGCGGCTCCGTCGTGCCGCCGGCGTTCTGCTGCGTCTGCTGCTCCTGCGCCGCCTGCTGATAGACCTTGCCGAATGCAGCGTAGCTCACCTCGGTCAGATGCTCGGTCGCCTTTTTGATCATCTCGACGTCGTCGCCCTCGAGCGTCTTCTTCAGGTCGGCGACGGCCTTCTCGATGTTCTCCTTGTCGGCCGGATCCAGCTTGCCTTCCATCTCCTTGACGGTCTTTTCCGTCGTGTAGACGAGCTGATCCGCCTGGTTGCGCGTCTCGACCTCTTCCTTGCGCTTCTTATCCTCGCTCGCGAAGCGCTCCGCCTCTTCGACCGCGCGCTTGATCTCCTCCTCGTTGAGGTTGCTCGAAGCGGTGATCGTCACCTGCTGCTGGTTGCCAGTGCCCAGGTCCTTGGCCGACACGTGCACGATGCCGTTGGCGTCGATGTCGAACGTGACCTCAATCTGCGGCACGCCGCGCGGCGCCGGCGCGATGCCGGAGAGCTGGAAGCGGCCCAGGGTCTTGTTGTACTGCGCCATCTCGCGCTCGCCCTGCAATACGTGCACCTCGACGCTCGTCTGCCCATCGGCAGCCGTGGAGAAGATCTGGCTCTTCTTGGTCGGGATGGTCGTGTTGCGGTCGATCAGGCGGGTGAACACGCCGCCCACCGTCTCAATGCCGAGCGACAACGGCGTGACGTCGAGCAGCAGGATGTCCTTGACCTCGCCGCCCAGCACGCCGCCCTGGATGGCCGCGCCGATGGCCACGCACTCATCCGGGTTGATGCCCTTGAACGGCTCCTTGCCGGTGATGTTCTTGACCATCTCCTGCACGGCCGGGATACGGGACGAACCGCCGACCAGGATGACCTTGTCGATCTGCGCGGGCTTGAGACCGGCGTCCTGCATGGCCTTCTGCACACAGGTGCGGGTCTTGTCGATCAGATCCGCAATCAGCTCGTTGAACTTGGCGCGCGTGATCGTGATGTCCAGGTGCTTCGGGCCGGAGGCGTCCATCGTGATGAACGGCAGGTTGATGTTGGTCTGCATCACGCCGGACAGGTCGATCTTGGCCTTTTCAGCAGCCTCCTTCAGGCGCTGCATGGCCATCTTGTCGTTGCGCAGGTCGATGCCGTTGTTCTTCTTGAAGTCATCCGCGATGTAGTCCATCAGGCGCTGGTCGAAGTCGTCGCCGCCCAGCCGGTTGTTGCCCGCCGTGGCCAACACCTCAAACACGCCGTCGCCGATCTCCAGGATCGACACATCGAACGTACCGCCGCCCAGGTCGTACACCAGGATCTTCTGGTTGTTCTCCTTGTCCAGGCCGTAGGCCAGAGACGCCGCCGTGGGCTCGTTGATGATGCGCAACACATCCAGGCCCGCAATGCGGCCGGCGTCCTTGGTCGCCTGGCGCTGGCTGTCGGTGAAGTATGCCGGCACCGTGATGACGGCCTGCGTGACCGTCTCGCCGAGATAGGCCTCCGCGTCCTGCTTGAGCTTTTGCAGGATCATGGCCGAAATCTCCTGCGGCGTATAGTCCTTGCCGTCGATGCGGACCTTGCGGTCGGAGCCCATGTCGCGCTTGATGGACGAAATGGTGCGCTCCGGGTTCGTGATGGCCTGGCGCTTGGCGATCGTGCCGACCAGGCGCTCGCCGTCCTTGAACGCGACGACGGACGGCGTGGTGCGCGCGCCCTCCGCGTTGGGAATGACGACGGGCTGGCCGCCCTCCAGGATCGCCACGCAGGAATTGGTGGTGCCCAAATCGATACCGATGATCTTACCCATAACTGTAATCCTCCTGATTCTCTGTTGCTAAACTCTGTTATTATTCCGCGACCTTGACCATGCTATGACGGATGATCCGGTCGCCCACGCGGTAGCCCTTCTGGAACACCGCGATGATTTCTCCGCTCTCTTTCCCCTCGGCCGCCTCCTGCATGACCGCCTCGTGCAGATTCGGGTCGAACTTGCCGCTCGTGTCGATCTCGCTCAGCTCCATCTTCTGCAGCGTCTCCACAAACTGCCGGTACACGAGCTTCACGCCCTCGCGCCAGGCCGCGTCGTCCGCCGAGCCGCTCTCCATCGCGCGGTCAAAATTGTCCAGCACCGGCAGCAGCGCGCGGATACACTCGCGCCGCCCCTCGTCCAGGCTGTCCGTCCGCACGGCGGCGTTGCGGCGGCGGAAGTTGTCGAAATCCGCCTGGTTGCGCTGCAGCAGCGCGACCGTCTCGTCCCGCTCCTTCTGGAGCTTCTCGATGCGCTCCCGCGCCGTCTGCATTTCCTCGGCCGTGAGCACGTAGGTCTCCGGGGCCGCCGTTTCCGCCGCGTCCGTCTCGCCGGGCTCGGCCTCTGGCTGCTGCGCCGTCTGCTCCACGTTCTCGTTCACCGGGGCGTCCTTCTTCTTCTTACTCAATTTCCTATTCGTCCTCCTCGATATAGTTGCTTAAAACCTCGCTCAGGCTCCTTCGCATGAACTCCAGCACCGAGACGACCTTGCCATAGTTCATGCGCGTCGGGCCGATCACGCCGAGCGACCCCATTGGCAGGTCGCCAACGCGGTACGTGGCGGTGACCACGCTGCAGTCCTGCAGCGGCTCCAGCTCGTTCTCCGTGCCGATCGTGATGGAGAATTCCAGCTTGCGGGCCCGTTTGAGCATGCCGTACAGCGCGTCCCGCCCCTCGACGGCGGCCAGGAACGTCCTGGCCTTGTTCATGTCGCTGTACTCCGGGTAGTGCAGCATGTTGGTCGCCCCGGAGAGCTCCACGCTGCGCGCGTCCGGCACCATCTGCCGCTCGATCGTCTCCACCACCTGGGTGAGAAAACCCTTGCGCTCGCTCATCTCCGCGCCCAGCTCCGACAGGATCTTGTCGCCCACCGCGTCCATGCGGCAGTCGTACAGCCGCGCCGTGAGCATGCGGGAGAGCTTTTCCAGCTCGTCCACGCGCATGTAGCCCGGCACGCGGATGACCGCGTCGCGCGCAAAGCCCGTGTCCGTCACGACCACCAGCAGCGCGCGCCCTTCCGTGAGCGGCACCAGCTGGATGTGGCGCAGACGGTTGAAATCGAGCGCCGGCGGCAGCACCATGGCGGTGTACTGCGTCACCTCGGACAGCGCCTGCGCCGTCTGCTGCATGACCAGCTCCAGCCCGTCGATGCGCTGGTTAAAGTACTTGCGGATGAGCCGGATCTCATCCTGGGACAGCTGGCTGCGGCGCATGATGCTGTCCACGTACAGGCGGTACGCCTTGTCAGACGGCACGCGGCCGGCCGACGTGTGCGGCTGCTCCAGATACCCCATCTCTTCGAGGTCGGCCATCTCGTTGCGGATGGTCGCGCTCGAGAGATTCAAGCCGGAGCGGCGGCTGATCGACCGCGAGCCGACGGGCGCGGCAGAGAGCACATACTCGTCGATGACGGCTTTCAAAATCTGCAGTTTCCTCGCGTCCAGCTCCACCGCTTCCGCCTCCTTTCCTCCTGTCCGGCGTTGTTAGCACTCGACCGTTCTGAGTGCTAACCACTGTAAAAAGAATAGCGCTTACCGGCCGTAAAGTCAAGTAAGCGCTGTTGCAAAAATGTGACAATCCGGTGAATTCGGCCCGCCGCCCGCCGGCGCGCCCTGCAGCCGCCGCGCCGCCGTTTCTGCG
>URQH01000019.1 GCA_900549955.1 uncultured Eubacteriales bacterium
CGATCGTCCCGATGTTCACGTGCGGCTTTGTTCTTTCAAACTTTGCCTTTGCCATGTGCTTTTCTCTCCTCCATACTCCAAACAGTGTTGTAAATGTCAGTCGTCAAAACCGCTTGCCATAGCGGTTCAATAGCTTTTCCGTCACAAACGCAGGCGCTTCCTCATAGCGCTCAAACTGCATCGTGAACGTGCCGCGCCCCTGCGTTCTGGACCTGAGGTCGGTCGCATAGCCGAACATCTCTGACAACGGGCAGATGGCGTGCACCACCTGCATCCCCTGCCGCATGTCCATGCCGCTCACGCGGCCGCGGCGCGCATTGAGGTTTCCCATCACGTCGCCCAGATATTCATCCGGCACGAGTACTTCGACCTTCATCATCGGCTCGAGCAGCACGGCGCCTGCCTTCGGCAGCGCCTCCTTGACCGCCAGCGAGCCGGCGATCTGGAACGCAAGCTCAGACGAGTCGACCTCGTGATACGAGCCGTCCACGAGCGTGGCTTTGACGTCCACGACCTCATAGCCAAGCGAGCCGGACTGCAGCGCCTCGCGGATGCCGCGGTCCACGGCCGGAATGTACTCGCGCGGCACGACGCCGCCGACGATCTTGTCCTCGAACAGGTAGCCGGCACCCGGCTCCTGCGGCTCGAACTCGACCACCACGTGGCCGAACTGGCCATGGCCGCCGGTCTGGCGGACGTACCGCCCCTCGACCTTGACGGACCTGGTGATCGTCTCCTTATAGGCCACCTGCGGGTTGCCAACCGTCGCCTCCACGTGGAACTCGCGGATCAGGCGGTCGACGATGATCTCCAGATGCAGCTCGCCCATGCCGGCGATGATGGTCTGGCCCGTCTCCTGGTCGGTATACGTCTTGAACGTCGGATCCTCCTCCGCCAGCTTGACCAGTGCCAGCGTCATGCGCTCCTGGCCTGCCTTGGTCTTGGGCTCGATGGCCACGCGGATGACCGGCTCCGGGAACGTCATGGACTCGAGCAACAGCGGATGGTTTTCCGTGCAGAGCGTATCACCCGTCGTCGTCTCCTTCATGCCGACGAGCGCGACGATGTCGCCCGCGTGGATTTCCTCCACCTCGGTGCGGTGGTCGGCGTGCATGAGCATGATACGCCCGACGCGCTCGCGCTTGCGCTTGCTCGCGTTGTAGACGTAGGAGCCGTTTTTGAGCGTGCCGCTGTACACGCGGATGAACGCCAGCTTGCCCACATAGGGGTCCGTCACGATCTTGAACGCCAGCGCGGCAAACGGCGCGTTGTCATCCGGCAACGCTTCGATCTCCCTCTCCCCGTCGATCGACGTGCCCTTTGCAGGCGGCACGTCCAGCGGGGAAGGCAGGTAGTCGACGATCGCGTTGAGCAGCGGCTGCACGCCCTTGTTGCGGTACGAAGTGCCGCACGTCACCGGGATGGCGTTTCCGGCCAGCGTCGCCTTGCGGATGCAGGCACGGATCTCGTCCTCCGAGACCTCCTCGCCCTCCAGATAGCGTTCCATGGCCGCGTCGTCCTCACCCAGGACGTTGTCGAGCAGCGACTGGCGGTATTCCTCCGCCTGTGCCTGGTATTCAGCGGGGATCTCTTCCTCTCGGATGTCGGTACCGTCGTCATTATAGTAGACCTCGGCCTTCATGGTCACCAGGTCGATAATGCCGCGGAAGTCCGCCTCCGTGCCGATGGGCAGCTGCACGGGCACCGGATTGGCGCCCAGGCGCTCGCGCATCATGTTGCAGACGTTGAAAAAGTCTGCGCCCGTGATGTCCATCTTGTTGACATAGGCAATGCGGGGCACGCCATACTTGACCGCCTGGTGCCAGACGGTCTCCGACTGCGGCTCCACGCCGCCCTTTGCGCAGAATACGGCAACGGCACCGTCGAGCACGCGGAGCGAGCGCTCCACCTCGACGGTGAAGTCGACATGCCCCGGCGTGTCGATGATGTTGATCCGATGGCCGCGCCAGTAGGCGGTGGTCGCGGCGGAGGTGATCGTGATGCCACGCTCCTGCTCCTGCACCATGTAGTCCATGGTGGCCGCGCCCTCGTGCGTCTCGCCGATCTTGTGGATCTTACCCGTGTAGAACAGGATCCGTTCGGTCGTCGTCGTCTTGCCCGCGTCAATGTGGGCCATGATGCCGATATTTCTGGTTAATTCAAGTGCAGTATCTCTTGGCAAAACAGTCTACCTTACCATCTGTAATGGGCAAACGCCTTGTTCGCCTCGGCCATCTTGTGGGTGTCTTCCTTCTTCTTGAAGGCGTTGCCCTGGGAGTTCATGGCGTCCATGATCTCGCCGGCCAGGCGCTCGCGCATCGTCCGCTCGCCGCGGGCGCGCGCATAGGACACCAGCCAGCGCAGGCCGAGCGTCTGCCGGCGCTCCGGGCGGATCTCGATCGGCACCTGATAGGTCGAACCGCCGACGCGGCGCGCCTTGACCTCGAGCACGGGCATGACGTTGTTCATCGCCTGCTCAAACGCGTCGAGCGGCTCCACGCCGGTCTTTTCCTTGATGATGTCAAACGCTTCGTAGACCGCCTTCTGGGCGACGCCGCGCTTGCCGTCGAGCATGACCTGGTTGATGAGCTTGGTCACGGTGACGCTGTTGTAGATTGGATCGGCCAACACTTCCCGCTTGGGGATAAATCCTCTTCTCGGCATAGCTCTTTTCCCCCCTTACTTCTTCGGGCGCTTCGCGCCATAGAGCGAGCGGCTCTGCTTGCGGTTGGCGACACCGGCGGTGTCGAGCGCGCCGCGGATGATGTGGTAACGCACGCCGGGCAGATCCTTGACACGGCCGCCGCGGATGAGCACCACGGAGTGCTCCTGCAGGTTGTGGCCGATGCCCGGGATGTACGCGGTACCCTCGAGGCCGTCGCTCAGACGGATACGGGCGATCTTGCGCAGCGCGGAGTTCGGCTTTTTGGGGGTCATGGTACGCACCGCCGTGCAAACGCCGCGACGCTGCGGGCACTGTTTCAGAATCGGCGCGGTGGACTTGTACTCCACCTGCTCTCTTCCCTTGCGAACCAACTGGTTAATGGTCGGCATGGATGTTCCTCCTGTATCTTTTCAAATTCTATATCTATATCTTACAACTCCCTGCAACCCGACTGTAGGGATGATTGTCCTGCCAAAACGCCCAAACCGCGCCGGAAACCGGCGCGCCGGGCAGCGCCTTCACCGCGCGCGCATTTCACCCGCGCAGGCAGCGCCCACGTCAATGCCGCACATGCGGCCCAGTTCGCGCATGGACGGCACGTGCCGCACCTCCACCGCGTGCGCCGCGCACGCGGCCTCCACGCGTTCGCGGATGCGCGTCTCCGCATCATCGGCCAGATAGACGGCGGCAACTTCGTCCGCTTCCAGAGCACGCAACACCTGTTTCATGCCCACAATCCGGCTTTTCCGTGCATTGGCCTGCATCGCTCTCCCCCGTTTCCGGGCGTATGCCGCCAAATAGGTATTGTATCAGCATCCGCCGCGCTTGTCAATGATTCTCCGGCGTGGTCCCCGCCGCGCGCTGCCCGGCCGTCTGCGACGGCGCCGTGCCCAGCCCCCGCTGCAGGCGGCTCTTGCTGAACACCGGCCGCACGCCTCCCTGGTTGGGCACCGGGAACCAGCCCTTCTCGAGCATTCGCCGCAGCGTGGGATGCTCCAGGATGTCCACGTACATGTCGTGCGCAAAGCGCCGTTTGAGCGCGCTGCGCAGCAGCTTTGCCACGCCCCAGGCGAGCGCCATGCCACCCACCCAGATCACAAACGGCAGCACGGGCGCCACGCGGATGAGCGCATCGCCCACGTCGGAAAGCGTGAGCAGCAGCAGGAACGCCGCGCCCACGACGAGCGGCAGCAGCACCGGCAGGTACTCGAGCAGCAGCAGCCGCCGACGGCAGTGCGGGCAGATGGCGACCTGCACGGGGATCATCGTGCCCACCGCCGCGCGCCGCTTGCCAAAGAGCAGCCCGTTCTGCATCCGCTTCGGCTCCGGGTGCGCCATGTTGAAGATGGCGTAGCCCTGCCGCCTGCGCGCGGCGGCTTCGTCGCGGCAGAAGCGGCACGTCTTCGCCTCAAACAGCGGGGCCACGCCCCCCTCCGGCAACAGCGACTCATAGAGGTCCAGGTCGCTGCGCAGGCTCTCCGGCGTCACGTCCGACGACGGGCGGGTGAGCGGGCACTGGCCGCACTCCCGCATATGCAGCAATTCACAGTAATGCGTGCCATACAGCGGGCAATCCCGGTTATCGATCGTCCTGTCCACGCGCGCCCCTCCCCCTTTCCGGCCGTTTTGCCGCCTACTCGATCATGGCGGACTTCTCGTGCACCTCGACGTTGCGGTAGCGCTTGAGGCCGATGCCGGCCGGGATCAGCTTGCCGAGGATGACGTTTTCCTTCAGGCCCACGAGCGGATCGACCTTGCCCTTGATGGCAGCCTCGGTCAGCACGCGCGTGGTCTCCTGGAACGACGCGGCCGACAGGAACGAATCCGTGGCCAGCGCCGCCTTCGTGATGCCGAGCAGCTTGCGCTTGGCGATGGCCGGCTGGCCGTCGTTCGCCACGACCTTCTCGTTCTCCTCCTCGAAGCGGAAGATGTCGATCAGCTCGCCCGGCAGCATGGTCGTGTCGCCGGCATCCTCGATCTGCACCTTGCGCAGCATCTGGCGGATGATCACCTCGATGTGCTTGTCGGAGATCTCCACGCCCTGCAGGCGGTACACGCTCTGCACTTCCTTGAGCAGATACGCCTGCACGCCCTTGATGCCCTTGATCTTCAGGATGTCGTGCGGGTTGACCGAGCCTTCGGTCAGCTCGTCGCCGGCCTCGACCGCGTCGCCATCCTTGACCTTGAGCTTGGAGCCGAACGGGATCAGATAGCTCTCGCTCTCGCCGTCCTCGCTCGTGACCACGGCCTCGCGGCGCTTTTTCGAATCGTCGATGTGCACGACGCCGTTGATCTCCGTGATGACGGCCAGGCCCTTCGGCTTTCTGGCCTCAAACAGCTCCTCGACGCGGGGAAGACCCTGCGTGATATCCTCGGCGGAAGCGACGCCGCCGGTGTGGAACGTACGCATGGTGAGCTGCGTGCCCGGCTCGCCGATGGCCTGCGCGGCAATGATGCCGACGGCCTCGCCGATGTCCACGTGCCCGCCGGTGGCCAGGTTCGCGCCGTAGCACTTGGCGCACACGCCGTGGTCGGACCGGCAGGTGAACACGCTGCGGCACACCACGCTCTGGATGCCGGCCTTTTCAATGCGCTCCGCCTGCTCGAACGAGATCATCTCGTCCGCGCCCACGATCAGCTCGCCGGTGTTCGGATCCACGACCGGCTCGACCGTGTACCGGCCGAGGATACGCGCCTTGAGCGGCTCGATGAGCTTGTTGCCCTCGCGGATCTCCGTGATGACCATGCCCTTGGGCGCCTCGCCGCGCGCGGCGTAGCAATCCTCCTCGCGGACGATGACCTCCTGCGACACGTCGACCAGGCGGCGGGTCAGATAGCCGGAGTCCGCGGTGCGCAGCGCCGTATCGGCCAGGCCCTTTCTCGCGCCGTGCGACGAGATGAAGAACTCGAGCACGGACAGGCCCTCGCGGAAGTTCGCGCGGATCGGCACCTCGATGATCTGGCCGGACGGGTCGGCCATCAGGCCGCGCATGCCCGCCAGCTGGCGGATCTGTGCGGTGGAACCGCGCGCGCCCGAGTTGGCCATCATGTAGATGGGGTTGAACGGGTCGAGCGAGTCCATCAGCGCCTTGGAGACCTTTTCGGTCGTCCCTTCCCAAACCTTGATGACGCGGTCACGCCGCTCCTTGTTGGACAGCAGGCCCATGCGGAACAGGTTGTCGATCTCCTCCACCTGCTTTTCGGCCTCGGCGATGTAGACCTTCTTCTCCTCCGGCACCTGGATGTCCTGGAAGCCGACGGTCACGCCGCCGCGGGTGGAATACGTGAAGCCCAGTTTCTTGATGCGGTCCAGCGTCTCGGAGGTCTTGGTCGGGCCGTACTTGCGGTAGCAGCGGTCCACGATGTTGCCGAGGTCCTTCTTCACGACCAGGTGGTCGATCTCGAGCCGGAACATCTCGTCCAGCGTGTTACGCTCCACAAACCCGAGATCCTGCGGGATCGCGTTGTTGAAGATCAGGCGGCCGACGGTCGTGTCGATCACCTTGTGATGCGTCTGGCCCTCCCATTCGCGCGCAATGCGGACCTTGACCTTGGCCTGCAGCGACACGGCGCCCGTCTGGTACGCCATGATCGCCTCGTCCTCGGACGAGAAGATCTTGCCCTCGCCCTTGGCGCCCGGGCGCTCCATGGTCAGATAGTAGCAGCCGATGACCATGTCCTGCGTCGGGGACACGACGGGGCGGCCGTCCTGCGGCTTCAAAATGTTGTTGCTCGCCAGCATGAGGAAGCGGGCTTCCGCCTGCGCCTCCACGGAAAGCGGCACGTGCACGGCCATCTGGTCGCCGTCAAAGTCGGCGTTGAACGCGGTGCACACGAGCGGATGCAGCTTGATGGCGCGGCCCTCGACGAGCACCGGCTCAAACGCCTGGATGCCCAGGCGGTGCAACGTCGGCGCGCGGTTGAGCATGACCGGATGGTCCTTGATGACGTCCTCGAGCACGCCCCAGACCTCCGGGGACACGCGCTCGACCATGCGCTTGGCGCCCTTGACGTTCTGCGCAAAGCCGCCCTTGACGAGCTTTTTCATGACGAACGGCTTGAACAGCTCGAGCGCCATCTCCTTGGGCAGGCCGCACTGATACATCTTCAGCTCCGGGCCGACGACGATGACGCTGCGGCCGGAATAGTCCACGCGCTTGCCGAGCAGGTTCTGGCGGAAACGCCCCTGCTTGCCGCGCAGCATGTCGGACAGCGACTTGAGCGGGCGGTTGCCGGGGCCCGTGACCGGGCGGCTGCGCCGGCCGTTGTCGATGAGCGAGTCCACGGCCTCCTGCAGCATGCGCTTCTCGTTGCGCACGATGATGTCCGGCGCGCGCAGCTCCAGCAGCCGCTTCAGGCGGTTGTTGCGGTTGATGACGCGGCGGTACAGGTCGTTCAAATCGCTCGTGGCGAAGCGGCCGCCGTCGAGCTGTACCATCGGACGCAGCTCCGGCGGGATGACCGGGATGACCGTGAGGATGATCCACTCCGGCCGGTTGCCGCTCTTGAGAAACGCCTCCACGACCTCGAGCCGCTTGATGGCGTTGGCGCGCTTCTGGCCGGACGAACCGGCAATCTCCTCGCGCAGCTCCTTCTCGAGCTTTTCAAGGTCGAGGTCACACAGCAGCTCGCGGATCGCCTCCGCGCCCATGCCGGCCTTGAACGCCTTGGGGCCGTAGATCTCCTGCGCCTCGCGATATTCCTTGTCGGTCAGCACCTGCTTGTACTGGAGGTTGGTCTCGCCGGGGTCGGTCACGACGTACGCGGCAAAGTAGAGCACCTGCTCCAGCGCGCGGGGGCTCATGTCCAGCAGCATCTTCATGCGGCACGGGATGCCCTTGAAATACCAGATGTGGCTCACGGGCACGGCCAGCTCGATGTGGCCCATGCGCTCGCGGCGCACCTTGGCGCGCGTGACTTCCACGCCGCACTTGTCGCACACGATGCCCTTGTAACGGCCGCGCTTATACCGGCCGCAATGGCACTCCCAGTCCTTGGTCGGCCCGAAAATGCGCTCGCAGAACAGGCCGTCGCGCTCCGGTTTCAACGTGCGGTAATTGATCGTTTCCGGCTTTTTCACCTCGCCGTGCGACCACTCGAGGATCTTCTCCGGCGAAGCCAGTCCAATTTGCAGCGCGTCAAAATTCGTCAATTCAAACACGATATCCTATCTCCCTTCGGGCATATTGCCCCGTCGCAGGTGTCAGTCCTTCAGGTCGTCGTCGTCGTCGAGGTCGGTGTCGAGGGACAGGTCGTCGTCGAACTCGTCGAGCGCGTCGTCCTCGAGCGGTTCCGGCACGTCTGCAAAGTCGTCCCCGAAATCGTCGAACTCCTCGAATTCTTCAAAGTCCTCGCCGGCCTCCTCAGCCGCAGGCGCCATCGGCGGCGCGTCCTCAAGACCCGAAATATTGACGTCGAGCGGCACGATATCGTCGTCGTCGTCCTCGCCGATGATGATCTCCTCGCGCGTGTCGGACAGGACCTTGATGTCGAGCGCCAGCGACTGCAGCTCCTTGATGAGCACCTTGAACGACTCCGGCACGCCGGCGGGCGGCACGTTCTCGCCCTTGACAATGGCCTCGTACGTCTTGACGCGGCCCACCACGTCGTCCGACTTGACGGTCAGGATCTCCTGCAGCGTGTTCGCCGCGCCGTACGCCTCGAGCGCCCAGACTTCCATCTCGCCAAAGCGCTGGCCGCCAAACTGCGCCTTGCCGCCGAGCGGCTGCTGCGTGACCAGCGAGTACGGGCCGGTCGAGCGGGCATGGATCTTGTCGTCCACGAGGTGGTGCAGCTTGAGATAGTACATATAGCCGACGGAAATCCGGTTTTCAAACGGTTCGCCGGTACGGCCGTCGTAGAGCACGGTCTTGCCGTCTTCGTCGCAGCCGGCCTTGACGAGCAGCTCCTTGATGTCCTGCTCGGTCGCGCCGTCGAACACCGGCGTCGCAATGCGGATGCCGAGCGACTTGCACGCCATGCCCAGGTGCAGCTCGAGCACCTGGCCGATGTTCATGCGCGACGGGACGCCGAGCGGGTTCAGCACGATCTGCAGCGGCGTGCCGTCCGGCAGGAACGGCATATCCTCCTCCGGCAAAATGCGGGACACGACGCCCTTGTTGCCGTGGCGGCCCGCCATCTTGTCGCCTACGCTGATCTTGCGCTTCTGCGCGATGTAGACGCGCACCATCTGGTTCACGCCCGGGCTCAGCTCGTCCTTGTTCTCGCGGGTGAACACCTTCACGTCCACAACCACGCCGCCCTCGCCGTGCGGCACGCGCAGCGACGTGTCGCGCACGTCGCGCGCCTTTTCGCCGAAGATCGCGCGCAGCAGGCGCTCCTCCGCCGTCAGCTCCGTCTCGCCCTTGGGCGTAACCTTGCCGACCAGGATGTCGCCCGCGCGCACCTCTGCGCCGGGACGGATGATGCCGAACTCGTCGAGCTGCGCCAGCGCGTCCTCGCCGATGTTCGGGATGTCGCGGGTGATCTCCTCCGGCCCGAGCTTCGTGTCGCGGGCCTCCACCTCGTGTTCCTCGATGTGGATGGAGGTGAACACGTCGTCCTTGACGAGCTTTTCGCTGATGAGGACGGCGTCCTCGTAGTTGTAGCCCTCCCAGGTCATGAACCCGATGAGGATGTTGCGGCCGAGCGCGATCTCGCCGCCGTCGGTCGACGCGCCGTCGGCAATGACGTCGCCCTTCTTCACGCGCGCGCCCTTCTTGACGATCGGGCGCTGGTTCAGGCAGGTGCCCTGGTTGCTGCGCTGGAACTTCGTCAGGTGGTACACGTGCTCCACGCCGTTGTCGTCGCGGATGCTGATCTGCCGCGCGCTCACGTGGCTGACCGTGCCGTCCTGCGCGGCGAGGATCACGATGCCGGAGTCCGCCGCCGCCTTGTATTCCATGCCCGTGCCCACGACCGGCGCCTCCGGCATGAGCAGCGGCACCGCCTGGCGCTGCATGTTGGAACCCATGAGCGCGCGGTTCGCGTCGTCGTTCTCGAGGAACGGGATCATGGCCGTCGCCACCGAGACGAGCTGCTTGGGCGAGACGTCCATGTAGTCCACGTCGGTGTTCTTGGTCTCGATGATCTGGTCGAGCAGGCGCGCAGAGACGCGGTCGCGCTTGAACCAGTGCGTATTCTCGTCGATCGGCTCGTTGGCCTGCGCCACGATGAAGTTGTCCTCCTCGTCGGCGGTCAGGTACACGATGTCGTCGGTGATGATGCGGTTCTTGGCGTCCACCTTGCGGTAGGGCGCCTCGATAAAGCCGTACTCGTTGATCCGCGCATAGGTGGACAGCGAGTTGATGAGGCCGATGTTCGGACCTTCCGGCGTCTCGATCGGGCACATGCGGCCGTAGTGCGAATAGTGCACGTCGCGCACCTCGAACGTGGCGCGCTCGCGGTTCAGGCCGCCCGGCCCGAGCGCGGACAGGCGGCGCTTGTGCGTCAGCTCCGCAAGCGGGTTCGTCTGGTCCATGAACTGCGACAGCTGCGACGAGCCGAAAAACTCCTTGATCGCCGCGGTCACGGGGCGGATGTTGATGAGGTTCGAGGGCATGGCCACGTCCATGTCCTGCAGCCCCATGCGCTCGCGCACGACGCGCTCGAGCCGCGTCAGGCCGACGCGGATCTGGTTTTGCAGCAGCTCGCCCACGCTGCGGATGCGGCGGTTGCCCAGGTGGTCGATGTCGTCCGTATGGCCGATGCCGTACGGCATGCCGATCAGATAGGAGATCGACGCGACCATGTCGTCCGGCACGATGTGCCGCGGGATCAGGTCGTAATAGTGCCGGTGCAGGAACGCCTTCTGCGCCGCCTCGTCCATGCCCTCCATCTCGGGCAGCAGGGCGAGCAGCGTCGGGATATGCACGTCCTCGTTCAGGCCGGCCTCGATAGGTGCAAACGGCAAAAAGCCAGCCGCGGAGGCAAAGTTGTTGCCCACGACCTTCGTGCGCGATTCGCCCGCGCGCACCCACACGGCGTTCACGCCGGCGTTCTGGATGGCCTCGGCCATCTCGTGGTCGATCTTCTGGCCGGCTTCGCACAGCAGCTCGCCGGTCATGGGCGAGATCACATCCTCGTCCGCCACGCGGCCCGCCAGGCGCGCCTTGAGCGCCAGCTTCTTATTAAATTTATAACGGCCGACGCGCGCCAGGTCATAGCGCTTGTCGAAGAACAGGCCGTTGAGCAGCGTGCGCGCGCTCTCCTCCGTCGGCGGCTCGCCGGGGCGCTGCCGCTTGTAGATCTCGATCAGGCCCTCCGCGACGGAACGCGTCGGGTCCTTGGCGAGCGTGGCGGACAGGCGCTCGTCGTCGCCCAGCAGCTCGAGGATCTCCGCGTTCGTGCCATAGCCGATGGCGCGCAGCAGCGCGGTGATATGCACCTTGCGCTGGCGGTCGATCTTGACGTACAGCACGCCGTTGGAATCGGTCTCATACTCGAGCCACGCGCCGCGGTTGGGGATCACCTGCGCCGCAAACAGCTGCTTGCCGACCTTGTCGAAACTCTCGGAAAAATATACGCCGGGGGAACGGACCAGCTGCGACACGATGACGCGCTCCGCACCGTTGATGATAAACGTGCCCTGCGGGGTCATGAGCGGAAAATCGCCCATGAACACTTCCTGCTGCTTGACTTCCCCCGTCTCCTTGTTGATCAGGCGGACGCTCACGCGCAGGGGCGCCGCATAATTGACGTCGCGCTCCTTGCTCTCCTCCATGGAGTACTTCGGGTGGTCCAGGTCGATTTTGTAGTCCACAAACTCCAGCACCAGTTTGCCGGAATAGTCGGTGATCGGGGAAATGTCATCGAGTACCTCTCTGAGATCCTCCTTTAAAAAGCGATAGTACGAGTTCTTCTGCACCTCAATCAGGTCGGGCATGTCCAGAACTTCCTGTATCCTCGAGAAGCTCTTGCGCGTCCTTTGACCCATTTGCACGTCATGCATCATCGCGTTCACCCCTTGCCGATGCGTCGCAGCGCATCAATTTGCTGTTTTTCCCACAGGATCCACCGTGGAGGATGCCCATTTCCTGTCTTTTCCATGCGTCCGGGACGCATGAGAAAGACCATTTTGGGCATATTACCACAGTATATCCATCATAAGTCAATTTTGTATGATATCAGCAGGAAATCAAGTTGTCAAGGGAAATTTGCGAAATATATTGCTATTTTTTGCCCGTTCCGATACAATAATTTGGTTATCATACCGGAAAGCGAGGACGATCCCCATGAAGACACGCGATGAAGCGCTATCCCTGCTCAGGCAATACACCGAGAGCGACGCGCTGCTCAAGCACGCCTATGCCGTGGAGGCGGTCATGCGCCGCTTTGCCGCGCGCTTTGGCGAGGACCCGGACGCGTGGGGCCTGGTCGGCCTGCTGCACGACGTGGACTATGAAAAGTGGCCGGACGAACATCTGCAGGTCGCGCCCCGGATCTTAAAGGAAGCGGGATTTGACGAGGCGTTTATCCGCGCCGTGTGCGCGCACGGCTACGGCCTTTGCACAGACGTCAAGCCGGAGCTGCCGGTGGAAAAGACCATCTATACCATCGACGAGCTGACCGGGCTCATCACGGCTGCGGCGCTCATGCGCCCATCGCGCAGCGTGATGGACATGGAGGTCAAGAGCGTCAAAAAGAAATTCAAGGACAAGCACTTCGCCGCCGGCGTCAACCGCGACGTGATCCTCTCCGGCTGCGACATGCTCGGCATGACGCTCGACGACGTGATCGCCGAGAGCATCGAAGGCATGCGCGACGCGCACGAGGCGCTGGGGCTCTGACGCCCCGGCCTCCCCTGCCCGCCGCACGGCCGGCCCCGTTCCCACCGCCCCCGCCTGAAACGGCGCGGGGCGTTTTTTTTGCACGCATCGTGGGGTACGGGCGCGGCATGCAGGGCGAAAAAAATCCGCGGCGCCGCCAGCATCAGACAAGCCGGGCAGAACATAGGTATAGACATACAACATGCTGTCCATACTCGATGCAACAACAACAGCGAGGTGAACGTTCGATGGAAATCATGTCAACTTTGCAAACCGGGCAGGCAGAAGCGCGCGCGCCGCGGCCGCACGCCGGCTGGAGCGCAGCCGAAAACGCGCTGCTGTTTGAGCAGGCAGCCCGGGCGCAGGCGGAGGGCGCGCCCCTCAAGGCGGTGTTCGACGACGTGGCCCGGCAGACCGGGCGCCGTCCCAACAGCGTGCGCAATTACTACTACGCCCGCGTCAAGGAGGGCGGCGGCACATACCGCCACACCCCGGCGTTCATCCCCTTCACGGAGGCGGAGACGCGCGCGCTATTGGAAGCGGTGCTGTCCGCGCAGGCCGCGGGCGAATCCGTCCGCGCCTGCACGCTGCGCCTCGGCGAGGGCGACCAGAGCGCCATGCTGCGCTACCAGAACAAATACCGTTCGCTCATCCGCAGCAAGCCGGCGCTCGTGCGCAGCGTGCTCTCGGAACTGGCCGGACGCGGCGTGCCGGCATTCGACCCGTATGCCCGCGGCAACGGGCGGCGCGCCGGGCGACCCAAAAAGCAGGAGCAACGCATGGCCGCGGCGGACGTGGTATCCCGTTTGGAACAGGTGGAGGGGCTGGACGTGCAGGCGTTCCTGTCCGCCCTGGGCACGCTCGCGCTGCAGGCCGTGCGGGGCGGCGCAGCGGCGGAAGGCGGTGCAAACGACGCCCGTGCGCTCCGCGAGCAGCTCCGCCAGCAGCAGGAGCGCTACGACGCGCTCTGTGCGGCGTTCCGCTCGCTCGTGCGCATCAACACGGACTTTCTGCGCCAGGCGGCCGTCGTGCGCACGGGCGACCTGACGGACTATCTGCGCGCGCTTGAGGCGAGCCTGCGTCCGTGCGAACAGCTGCTGGCGGAGTGACGCCGCCGGCCGAAAAGAGCCTCATCCTGCCCGCGCCCCCGGCCCCGCGCCGCGGGGCGCGTTTTCGCGGTTGCTTTTTTGCCGGTTTCTGCTATACTCCAAGTTATGAAGAAGCAACCAACCGCGCCGGGCGCCGCGCCGGCCGCCGGCCGCTGGCCATGGAAAACGGAACACTGGGACTGGAAGTCGGAGCTGCTCACGCTCGCGACCATTTTGTCGATGATCACCATCCAGTGCGTCGCCATCAACGGGCTGTACAAGCCGAACGGCCTGATCAGCGGCGGCGTCACCGGCGTCGGCATGCTGATCGAGTATATCACCGGCTTCCCCTCCTGGCTGTCCATCCTGCTGCTCAACATCCCGCTGCTCGCGCTTGCGGTGTGGAAGCTGCACTTCAAATTCACGCTGTATACGATCGTCGCGTCGGTCTACTTTTCCGCCGCCATGGCGTTTACGGCGGGCATCCGCATCCCGTTCGACTTTTCAAACCCGCTTTCGCAGCTGACCAGCGCGCTGCTCGGCGCCGTGATCTGCGGCGCGGTCGGCGCGCCGATCGTGCGGCGCGGCGCCTCGACGGGCGGTATGGACATCGTGTCGCTGCTGCTGATGAAGCGCTTCTCCTTCCCGATGGGCACGATCAGCTACGTGTTCAACGTGCTGGTCACCGGCGCGCTGGCCTTTGTCAACGGGCTGGACGTGGCCGCGCTGGCCATCCTCGTGATGTTCGTCTCCAGCACCGTGTTCAACAACGTGTTGCAGGGGCTCAACCGCACCAAGACGCTGTTCATCATCTCCGACCGCTGGGAGGAGATCGCCCCGCACGTCCTCAAGGAGGTACACCGCGGCGTGACGCTGATCCCGGCCAAGGGCGCCTACACCGGCAAGGACAAGACCGTGGTCTACGTGATCGCGCGCACCACGGAGCTGGCCGCCATCCGCCGCATCGTGCTGGACGTCGACCCGCGCGCCATGTTCTCGATCATCGACACGCGCGAGGTCGTGGGCCGCGGCTTCACCCCGAACAACTGACGGCGGCGCCTTCCCGCGCCCGCCGCTCCCATATGCGACACAGGAGGATAGACCGATGTTTACAAAATGGATCGACGACACGCTGGACGCGCAGGTACGCGACCTGCAGGCGCTGGTGCGCATCCCGAGCGTGAGCCGGGGCGAGCCCCGGGAGGGCATGCCGCTCGGCCAGGGCGTGCACGACGCGCTGACGGCCGCGCTCGCGCTGGCCAACCGGCTGGGCTTTGCCGACACGCGCTCGCTGGACGGGCTGTGCGGCCTCGTCGACTACGGCGAGGGCGACGAGATGCTCTGCATCATGGCGCATCTGGACGTGGTGCCGGCCGGCGCCGGCTGGGACGGCGACCCGTTTTCCGGCGAGCTGCGTGACGGGCGCGTATTTGGCCGCGGCACGGCGGACGACAAGGGCGCGGCCGTGTCGGCGCTGTACGCGCTCGCCGCGGTCAAGGCCGCCGGCATCCCCATGCGCCGGCGCGTGCGCATCCTGCTCGGGTGCGACGAAGAGGCCGGCTGGCGGTGCATCGACCGCTACAAGGAGACCGAGCCGGAGCCGGACCTCGCATTTACGCCGGACGCGGACTATCCCCTCGTCCACTCGGAGATGGGCATCTGCCACGCGGTCTACACGCGCAGGCTATCCGGCTGCGGCCTGTCCATCGACTGCGGCACGGCGTCCAACGTCGTGCCCGGCGAAGCGGCGGCGACGCTGCCCTGCCCCGCCGTGCCGTGCGACGCGCCTTCCGGCATGGCGGTCGAGACGGACGGGCGCACCGTGCGCGTGAAGGGTTTTGGCGGGCACGCCGCAAGCCCGGAGCTCGCGCGCAACGCCCTGCAGGGCCTGCTGGCGGCGCTTGCGCAGCAGCCGCTCGACGCGGAGGCGCTGTCGCTCGTGACCAGCCTCCACGCGCTGCTCGACTTTGACCTGCACGGCGAAGGGTTTGGCCTCGACGTGACGGACGCCTCCGGCACGCTCACGCTCGCGCCGACCATGCTGCACGTGGACGCGCAGGGCGCGTCGCTCACGCTGGACTGCCGCTTCCCGTTCGCCGTGACGCAGGAGCGCCTGCTGGCGGCGCTCGACACGGCGTTTGGCGCCATCGGCTTTGCCCGCGCCTCGGCGGAGTGCAAGGCGGGCCACTTCATCGACCCGAAGAGCGAGCTCGTGCAGACGCTCCTGTCCGTCTATGCGCGCCACGCCGGCCACGCCGCCAAACCGCTGTCGATCGGCGGCGGCACCTACGCGCGCGCCTTCCGCAACGCCGTCGGGTTCGGCATCCTCCGCGAAGGGCAGACAAGCTGCTGCCACATGCCGAACGAATCCATCGCCGTGGAGGATCTGCGCTTCAACACGGCCGTCATGGCGGAGGCCATTGCGCTGCTGGCCGGAAAGCAGGCGTGAGCGCCGCAAAAAATGCCGCCAGACGGCAAAAAACCGCTTGCACAGGCTGTCCGCCTGTGCTATACTTTGAAAGCTAACGTCCTTCTTGCTCCGCCCGGCGGGCGGGGCCAACAGACCATGAGGAGGTGAAACGAATGAATCCCTACGAAGCGTTGTACATCATCGTCCCCGAGCTTGACGAAGAGGCCACCAAAGCCACCATCGAAAAGTTCAAGGGCATCGTCGAATCCAACGCGGGCGAAGTCGCCGGCGTGGACGAGTGGGGCAAGCGCCGCCTGGCCTACCCGATCGACTACAAGACGGAAGGCTATTATGTGCTGATGTCGTTCAACAGCGCGCCGGAATTCCCCGCGGAGCTCGAGCGCAACTTCAAGAACGACGAACGCATCATGCGGTACATGGTTACCCGCAAGGAAGCCTGAACAGACAGGACGGAAAGGATGGTAAGACGGCATGAATAAGATTATGCTCATCGGGAATCTGACGCGCGATCCGGAATTGCGTTCCACGCCCAGCGGCGTAACGGTATGCTCCTTCACCATCGCCGTGAACCGCCGTTTCGCCCAGCAGGGCGGCGAAAAGCAGACCGACTTCTTCCGCATCAACGCGTGGCGCCAGCTCGGCGAAACGTGCGCGCGCTACCTCTCCAAGGGGCGCAAGGTTGCGGTCGTCGGCGAGCTGCAGGCCCGCACCTACCAGGGCACGGACGGCACCACCCGCATGTCGCTCGACGTGTCGGCAGACGAGGTCGAGTTCCTGTCCCCACGCGGGCAGGACGAGGGCGGCGCGCCCGCGCCGCGCCAGACCGCCGCGCCGCAGGACCTGGCCGGGTTTACCGACATCCAGTCCGACGACATCCCCTTTTAATTTCTGAGCAATAGGAGGCTTGCACCATGGAAGAGAGAAAAATGCGTCCCCGTCCGAGACGGAGCCGCCGCAAGGTCTGCAAGTTCTGCGTGGATAAGGCAACGAGCATCGATTACAAAGACGTCCGCACGCTGGAAAAGTTCGTGACCGAGCGCGGCAAGATCATGCCGCGCCGCATGAGCGGCGTCTGCGCCAAGCACCAGCGCGACCTGGCCATCGCCATCAAGCGCGCGCGCATCGTGGCTCTGCTGCCCTACGTGGCAGACTGAACCGCAAAACCCGCAAAAGACCCCTTACGAGGAACGTTGGCAGGGCTGCCGCACATGCGGCGGCCTTTTTTGTCCCCCGCCGTGGGAGCCGGCGCATGCCGCCGCAACCGTGGGCGCCCCGGGCGCCGCGCCGGCTTGCGGGTCCCTCGGGCGCCGGCCGGGCGCGCCCCGCAACGCCCCCGGGCCAAACACGGGCAGGGGTGCCCCAGCGCATACGGCATGTCTCCGCCCCGGCGCAGCGGGCAACCCGTTTCGCGGCAAAAAACGGCGCCGCCCCCGGCCAATGGCCGTCGGGCGGCGCCGCTGCGCGTCGGTTTGCTCTGCGTTTCGGAATTTACGGGTTGGGCGAGGTCACGGTATCGGGCGTCGCCGCGGTGTCGGGCGAGGCCGCCGTATCCGGCGAGGTGGTCGCCGGCGCTGGGTTCGCCGCCGCGCTGCCCTTTGGCAACGCCTGGTCGCTGTACAGCAGCTGCAGCGTATCCGGACCGGCAATGCCGTCCGCCGCAAGCGCGTTGGCCGTCTGGAAGTCGGTGACCGCCTTGATGGTCGTGTCGCCATACCGCCCCGTGGCCGTATCGGTCATGTAGCCCAGCTCGATCAACCGGTTCTGCAGCTTGGTCACGTCTTCCTCAAACAGCGTGGCGTCCAGCCCGCGCTTGAGCGTCATTCCCTTGGCGTTCTCGCTCATGAGCAGGTCGTATGTGGATTCGCCGACACAGCCGTCGATCTCGATGTCGTTGATCGCCTGGAACATCTGCACCGCCTTGCGCGTGGCCGGGCCATAGGTCGTGGTCACCTGGGCCACGCCGTCTACGACCGGCGTCTCCATGTAGCCCAGCTCGATCAGGCGCGTCTGGATGTCCGCCACGATGTCGTCCACCACGTTCAGCTGTAAATACCAGCCGTTACTCCCCTGCGTGCCGATGCCGGTCAGCGGGTGCGGCGTCGCCGTTGGCGGAACCGTGGGCGCTGGCGTGAACGTGGGCAGGGCCGGCGATTCGGACGGCGCGGCCGACGCGTTCACATCCCCGTCCACCACCTGTTCGCCACGCGGCAACAGCACGACCAGCAGGATGACGGCAATCAGGATGACGGCAATGCTGCCGCCGATGACGAGCAGCGTCTGCGCGGGCAGCTCTGCCATATGCCGTACAAACGCCCGAAGGCGGCGTACAAACCGGCTGCGGCGTTTTTTCCTCCTGGGTCTGTATTCCTGTTCTTCCATTTTTTACCTCTCCTTCAGTAAACAATTCCCCTTCAACCATGTGGAACAGCGGCACAAAGGCAGAGAGCCGCTCATTGTTGCAATCTTAGTGTACCAATAACCCTGCAGGAATTCTTACAATAAATTGTGAAGAATTTATGGATAAAGTGTAAATGTTGTGGTGGTTTTCCCGGTTTCATGCTATATATAGATTTGATACCAAAAAAAGCGACGGATTTTGCGTGGATACGAAAGGGTTCCTGCATGAAACACCTGTTTTTTCACGGCCCAAGCGGCGCAGGAAAGAGCTTTGCCCTCGAGCAGGCGATTGCGGAACGGGAGCTGCCGGTCTGTGGGTTCCGCTCCCACAAGGCCGCAGACGGCTTTGTGTACCTCGGCCCGGCCGGCGCGCCCGCGCCGGAGGATGCGGCGCACCGCGTCGCCTGCATCTCGGCACGCCCCCCAGTCGCGGACGCGGCGCGCTTTGACGCGCTCGGCGCCGCACTCCTCGGGCACATCCGGCCCGGCAGCCTGGTACTGATGGATGAAATCGGTTTTTTGGAGCGGGACGCCGCCGGCTTTTCCGCGCTGGTGCGCGCACTGCTCGACCGGACGGACGTCCATATCCTGGGCGTGTGCCGCGCGGACAAGGACACGCCGCTGCTCTGCTACCTGCGCGGCCACGCAAACGTGGCGCTGTACGCAGTCACGCCAGCGACGCGCGACGCCGCGCTCGCGCGGGCGCGCGCCTTTCTCCGGCAGCTCTGACGCGCCTTCGGGCGGCTCAGCCGACGATCTTGCCCGTGACGCTCGCGCCGATGCGGTTGGCGCCCGCCGCCAGCATGCGCTCGGCGTCCTCGCGGGTGCGGATGCCGCCAGACGCCTTCACGCCCATGTCCGGGCCTACGGCCTCGCGCATCAGGCGCACGTCCGCTTCCGTCGCCCCGCCGGTGGAAAACCCGGTCGACGTCTTGACAAACCCGGCGCCTGCCGCTTTGGCGGCCTCGCACGCGCGGCGCTTCTGCGCGTCCGTGAGCAGGCACGTCTCCAGGATGACCTTCACGGTCGCCTGCCCGGCCGCCTGCACGACGGCCGCGATGTCCGCCTCGACCGCGTCCCACTCGCCCCCGCGGGCCAGCCCGACGTTGAGCACCATGTCCACCTCCTGCGCGCCGGCGGCGACCGCCTCGCGCGCCTCAAACGCCTTGGCCGCAGAGCTCATCGCCCCCAGCGGAAACCCGACCACACAGCACGTCTTGACGCCGCTGCCTGCAAGCGCTTTTGCAACGACGGGCACCCAGAACGCATTGACGCATACGCTCGCGGTATGATAGGTCTTGGCCTCCTCACATACGCGCAGAATGTCCGCGCGCGTGGCGTCCGCCTTGAGCAGGGTGTGGTCGATCTTGGCTGCCAGTTCGTAATCCATCGTGTGTCAAACCTCTCTTGTCTCTTCGTCGTCGCACGGGCAGGCCGCAGGCCCTGCCGTACAACCGTGCTCTATTATACCGGATCGCCGAAAAAAAGTCCACCCGGGCAGGGCGGACAGAAAGCGAGCGGCGGCGCAGCGAATATCGCCGCGCCGCCGCGCTCGATAGCATTTTCGGTTGTCCGGCCGTCCGCTCAGAAGTAGCGGCGCAGCAGGCCCTCAAAGCCCTTGCCGTGGCGGGCTTCGTCGCGCGCCATCTCGTGCACGGTGTCGTGAATGGCGTCCAGGTTCTGCTGCTTGGCCAGTTTGGCCAGCTCCGTCTTGCCGAGGCACGCGCCAAACTCAGCCTCTGCGCGCAGCTCCAGGTTCTTCTTGGTGGACGTGGTCACCACCTCGCCGAGCAGCTCGGCAAACTTGGCGGCGTGCTCCGCCTCTTCCAGCGCATAGCGCTTGAACGCCTCGGCCACCTCGGGGTAGCCCTCGCGCTCCGCCACGCGGCTCATGGCCAGATACATGCCCACTTCGCTGCACTCGCCCTCGAAGTTGGCGCGCAGGCCGGCCAGGATCTCCGGGTCACAGCCGGCGGCCACGCCGACGACATGCTCCGCGGCATAGGTCTTTTCCTCGTTCACGACCTCGACAAACTTGCTGCCGGGCGCCTTGCACTGGGGGCAAAACTCGGGCGGGGTATCGCCCTCATAGATGTAACCGCAGACGGGACAACGAAACTTCTTCATAGGTACATCCTCCTTTTATTCTGTCTTTTCGTGGGTTATTATAGCGCCAAAATGGGTTTTTTTCAAGGAAAACTGTACAAATTAGCGGGATGTTGCTATACTAAAATACCGAATTCTGTCCGGCTTTGGACAAGATGGGAGAACGACATGAAAAAACGACTTCTCTGCATGCTGCTGGCGGCGGCGCTGTCTCTCGCGCTGCCTGCCGCCGCGCTTGCCGAATACGATTACAGCACCGTTCCCACCCCCAAGATGATCGTGACCGACGGGAACGACCCCAGCCAGGTGTTCTATGAGCGCGCCGCGGACGAGCGCGCCTACCCGGCCAGCACCACGAAGATTATGACGTGCATCCTGACGCTTGAAAGCGGCGAAGATCTGGACACGCAGGTCACCGTGGGCGAAGAGGTCAAGAAGGGCTTTACCGAGCACAGCTCGCTCATGAGGCTGGAGATCGGCGAGACGGTCAGCCTGCGCGACCTGCTCTACGGGCTCATGCTCGTCTCAGGCAACGACGCGGCGGCCGCCATCGCCGTCCACCTGGCCGGCTCCATCGAGGCGTTCGCCGACCGCATGAACAGCAAGGCCGCCGAGCTCGGCATGACCAGCACCCATTTTGTGAACCCCCATGGCGTACACAACGACGACCACTACACCACCGCGCGCGACATGGCGCGGCTCACCGCCTACGCGCTGAAGAACGAGCAGTTCCGCAGCATCGTCTCCACGGGCTCCTACACGGTTGACGCGTCCAACCTGCGCGCCACGCCCCTGACGCTTGAAAACACCAACAAGCTCATCCACACGCTCGCGACCGACACGGAGAGCTGCCTGTACGAATACGCCATCGGCGTCAAGACCGGCGACACGGCCATGGCCGGCAAGTGCCTCGTCGCCGCCGCCGAAAAGGACGGTGCGACCGTCATCATCGTGCTCTTTGGCGACGCCAACGACGCGCAGTATACCCGCTTCCACGCAGCAGCCGGCATCTTTGAAAGCGTCTTTGCCGAAAAATACACCGGGCTGAGCGGCGCAGACCTGCAGCTCCAGACGGAATTTGCCGTGTCCATTGCCGGCGCGCGCCCGGAGGACCTGAACGCCGACGGGCAGTATGTGCTGACCGCCGACGTGAGCCAGCTCCAGATCCGCGCACTGCCGGCCGTGGCCGCGCAGTACAAGGCCAACGCCGGCAACATCGTGGCCGAAGTGGAGTGGCGCGACGCGCTGTCCGCGCCGATCAGCGCGGGCGAGACGCTGGGCACCGTCCGCTATATGCTCAACGGCGAGTGCATCTACTCCATCCCGCTCACGACCACCAGCGACATCCTGGAAGCCGCCATCGTGCAGCCGGACGCGACGGACGGCCCCGGCAACACCGGCGACAGTTCCCTTCTCACGCCGCCCTCCCAGGACGGCGCGCCCGCGGGGCAGAACGGGCCCGGCTTCCTCGTGTACCTGCTGATCGCGCTCGTCGCGCTGCTCGTCATCCTCATCGTCGCGCTGGCCATCGTCCGCGCGCGCAGGCGTGCCGCCGCGCGCCGCAGGCGGCAGCGCCGGCTCGAGCAGCAGCGCCGCATGCAGGCGCAGCAGCACGGTGGCCAGTATCCGCCGCGGCAGCGGCGGTAAGCGCCGCACGGCAGCCAAACACCCCGCCCGGCCCCGCCGCCGGGCGCAACAGGGGGCCGGCAGATACTGCCGGCCCCCTCTCTCTTTGCCGCGCCGCCGCACAAGTCGGCTGCGCGTCAAAAAGATCTCGCATTCATGGTTCTAAAATATATTGCCTATTATCCTCCATCGTCGCAATGTTCTCAACATATATGGAACGTATGACCAACTCGTCCTGTTGCTCACCCGGATCATCATCTCCGACAAAATATGATTCGGTCGAAGGTTCCATACGAAATGCAACGATCTGCGCTTCATCGGTCAAATAACATGCGTAATACAATCCTGAACCGCGCTCGCCATGCGGCGCGCCATATCTTTCACACAGCTCGGCATATGTTTGCGGAACATGCTCGCGATCAAATGCGATCGGGTCAACTCCTTTGGTATCAAGCAAATCTCCCGTTTCGGAATAGACGGCAATTGCGTCGATTGTTCCCTCCAGGCCGCACACAAGGACAAGATAATCATCTCCCATTCTCATGCGGTACAAATTGTCCGCATTGTTGGTGGTAATCGCCTCCCCGCCTTGCTCCGTTATGTATCGTATCATTTCAATTTTGGTGAGCGCGCCGAGCGGCAGCTGCGCATATGCGTTCTCTGCCTGCGCGTCATTCTGGCCGCGGCTGCAGCCGGTCAAGCCTGCCATGGCCACGACCAATCCTGTGAGCACAACCATGATTGCCGGTATGACTCGCAGGCCGCGCCCGTTTGCAAAAGCCGCTTCATACATGCCCTTTCGCCATCCATTGCCTCGCTTTCCGTTGCTTCGTCAAATAAAATCGATGGTATAGTCTCCCTCGTGCATACGCGGGGCGCACCGTTCATACCGCTCCTGCAGCATCTGCTTGATGTCGTACGGGTGCCGGTAGTCCCGGTCCCAGATCGTGTCGCTACAATCCGGCGTCAGCTTCAGCCGCCGCTTGATCAGTTTCAGGTTTTCCTCATACGCCAGATGCAGCCGCTCCTCTATCGCCGCCTCGTCCCGGTTCTTCAGCAGCAGGTATTCCTCCCGTTTGTTCTCCTTCGCCTCGATCACGCGCTCCATCCCCTCGTAGTCGTCCCAACCAAGCACGCCCGGCGTCGGACGGGAAACGGAATATCCGCTTCCTTCTCGCAGCGTTCTATGCCACAGTTCCTCATACATCCGGAAAAAGCAAAACTCGTTGAATACGATATTCACCGGCCCTCCCCGCAGTTCATAATTCTCTACCGTCGGCGGCCTCCATTCGCCCCCGGAGACCTGTCGATAGCAATCGTACTGTCTATACCGCACAAATATCCACCACTGCAACTCCTTCACCGCGTCCCGCACGTTGGTGATCCTGCGCAGCGTCGGTTCTACCACCCGGTCAAATATTTCCTTCACTACCTGCAATTCCTCCGGAACAAAAAAACCGTACATGGCTACAAAGTTACCACGGTGCACGTGCCGCGAATCCGGTCCATGCCTCCAGTGCTGCATCTCGAATAACATATCGTCTGCACTCAGCACATACGGCAAGGGGTTCGCCCCAATCGTCTCCGTCATAAAATAGTCCAAATGCTGCGCGAAAGTCGGTTGAATGCCAAGCAGCATACTGAAAAATCCTTTATATGGCACCAGCCCGAACGACAGCAGCACCTCGTCGCGGATCAGCTTGTACCATCGGTTGTACTTGAACGTCGTGAACCCCAGCGCCGCCATCCGCTCGCCGAAGGTCTCCTGCGCATATGCATCGACAATCTCTTTGGCGGTTTTCCGCTTCCGCTTGTACTTTTGCTCCCGCTTGTCCGTCTCCATCCGCTCTACCATTTCCAGACCTGGCAACAGCGGCAGCTTGAGATGCTCCGCCAGCTCGTCAATCTGCCGCATCACATCCGCCCGCGCGACCGTCATCAGCCGCTCCAGCTTTGCGCCGCCCGCATCTTCGATGCCGAATGCCGCCGTGATCAGACCCATGTTCTGCGGCGTTTGAGAAACCTCTTCGTCCAGCGACACCGCCCCCGACGCCACGTCGTTTCCGTCCCGGAACAACGTCAATCCCACCATATCCTCGTCATAGCAGTAAAAAACCAAAATGTCGCTGCCAATTTCACGCGAAAGAGAAATCGCGTCCTGAATCAGCGCACCGGAATTTTCCCAGCTCAGGTCATACAGGCTGACCCGCCCATCCCGTTCCAGGCGGTACGGGTTTGCCGCCTGCTGCTCCTGCGTCAGCGTTCCCATCATGTGCAGACTTCCGATCGTCAGTCCCATGTTCCCTCTGCTCCTTTCTACCCAATTTATGTCGTTTCGCCGCCCCGCGGCCCTGTCCCGTGGAAAGCCGTCCAAACCGAACGCCCATTCTGCGCTTTCCGTTGCTTCGTCAAATAAAATCGATGGTATAGTCTCCCTCGTGCATACGCGGGGCGCACCGTTCATACCGCTCCTGCAGCATCTGCTTGATGTCGTACGGGTGCCGGTAGTCCCGGTCCCAGATCGTGTCGCTACAATCCGGCGTCAGCTTCAGCCGCCGCTTGATCAGTTTCAGGTTTTCCTCATACGCCAGATGCAGCCGCTCCTCTATCGCCGCCTCGTCCCGGTTCTTCAGCAGCAGGTATTCCTCCCGTTTGTTCTCCTTCGCCTCGATCACGCGCTCCATCCCCTCGTAGTCGTCCCAGCCAAGCACGCCCGGCGTCGGGCGGGAAACGGAATATCCGCTTCCGTCTCGCAGCACCTTATGCCACAGTTCCTCATACATCCGGAAAAAGCAATACTGGTTGAATATGATGTGCACCTGCTCTCCCCGCGGTTCATAGTTCTCTACCGTCGGCGGCCTCCATTCACCCCCCGGTGACTGTTGAGAACAATCGTACCGTCTGTACCGAGCAAACCTCCACCACTGCAGCTCCATCACCGCGTCCCGCACGTTGGTGATCCTGCGCAGCGTCGGTTCTACCACCTGGCCGAATATCTCCTCCACCGTATACCTGGTCCATTTGGTTAGGTGGAGATCGTCGCAAGAAAAAATATAATGAACCGAACGCGAATCATGACGCCAGTTCTGCATTTCATTGGGCGTATCTTGAACTCTCATGACATACGGCAAACTCTCCAGTTTTTCGGTCATAAACGAGTCCAGATATGGCACGAAGGTTGGCTGAATGCCGATCAGCATGTCAAATGATCCTTTATATGGCACCAGCCCGAACGACAGCAGCACCTCGTCGCGGATCAGCTTATACCATCGATGATATTTGAACGTCGTGAACCCCAGCGCCGCCATCCGCTCGCCCAGGATTTTCTGCGCCTCTGCATCCAGTCTCTTCGCAGCGGTCGGGTACTTTTGCCTCCACTCCCGTTTGTCCGCCTCCATCTGCTCTGCCAGCGCCGCATCCGGCAGCAGCGGCAGCTTGAGATACGCCGCCAGTTCGCCGATCTGCTGCATCACATCCGCCCGCGCGTCCGTCATCAGCCGCTCCAGTGTCGCGCCGCCCGCGTCTTCTACGCCGAACGCCTCCGCGATCAGGCCCATGTTCTGCGGCGGTTGAGCGAGCCTTTCATCCAGCGACGATGCGCCGCCAGCCACCGCTTTGCCACCCCGGTAGAGCACCAAGGCCACCGCGTCTTCATTGTAGCAGTAAAAGACCAGCATGTCTTTGCCGGTTTTGCATGAAAACTTTGCTGCGTCCCAGAGAAGAACATTCCAGATATCCCAACCGCTGTTGTCATACAGACTGACCCGCCCATCCCGTTCCAGACGGTACGGGTTTGCCGCCTGCTGCTCCTGTGTCAGCGTTCCCATCATGTGCAGACTTCCGATCGTCAGCCTCATGTTTCCCTGCTCTTTTCCCCCCACACGCTCCGCCACCTGCTTTTCCTGCGCCCCTGCATCCAGTCTCTGCGCAGCGGCCGGACGCTTTCGCTCCTGCTCGCCGTTCTCCATCTGCTCTGCCAGCGCCGCGTCCGGCAGCAGCGGCAGCTTGAGATACGCCGCCAGTTCGTCAATCTGCTGCATCGTATCCATCGCGACATCCGTCATCAGCCGCTCCAGCTCTGCGCCGCCCGCATCTTCTGCGCCGAATGCCGCCGCGATCAACCCCATGTTCTTCGGCGGTTGAAACAGCCCTTCGTCCAGTGACGATACCCCCTCTGCCACCGTTTTGCCGTTCCGATAGAGCGCCAGCGCCACCGCGTCTTCATCGAAGCAGTAAAAGGCCAGCACGTCTTTGCCCGTCTCTCTTGAAAGCGTTTCTGCATCCGCATACAGGGCAAGCGGGTTGTCCCAGCCGTTTTCATACAGGCTGACCCGCCCATCCCGTTCCAGACGGTACGGGTTTGCCGCCTGCTGCTCCTGCGTCAGCGTTCCCATCATGTGCAGACTTCCGATCGTCAGTCCCATGTTCCTCCGCTCCTTTCTACCCAATTTATGTCGTTTCGCCGCCCCGCGGCCCTGTCCCGCAAAAAGCCGTCAAAACCGAACGCGCCCGCCCGGGGCCGGCCGTCACCCGGGCAGCGCTTTGCCCCGGCGCCTGCCGCCGAGCAGGAACAGCGCCACTGCGGCGAACACCAGCGCAAACATGACCGCGTCCGTGCCGGTAAACGGCTCGCGATACACCAGCACGCCCAGCAGCAGCTGCAGCGTGGGATTGAGATACAGCAGCATGCCGGAAAGCGAAACGGGCAGCTGATGCACGCCCGCAGCGAAAAACAGCAGCGGCACGGACGTGGCCACGCCGGTGAGCAACAGCAGCGCCAGTTCCCCATCCGGCACCGCGCCCGAAAAGAGATAGCCGCCGTCCCGCTCCATCCAGGCCACAAACAACAGCGCCGGCGGCGTCATGCACAGCGTCTCCACCGTCAGCGACACGATGCTGTCCACGGCCAGCTGCTTTTTGATGGCCCCATAGATGGAAAATGTCGCGCCGATGCCCAGCGCCAGCAGCGGCGGCCGGCCGGACTCCACCACCGGCACGAGTACCCCCAGCAGCGCAAGCCCCACCGCCGCCCACTGCTCCCGGGCCAGCCGCTCGCCAAACGCCAGCCGCCCGATCAGGATGGACAACAGCGGGCTGATGTAAAACGCAAGGCTCCCATCGAGGATGTGGTTGCTGCTCACGGCATAGATGTACATCCACCAGTTGGCCGTGATGACCACGCCGCAAACCGCAAGGCGCAGGCACACGCGGCGATCCCGCAGCACCGCCCGCAGCGCGTCAAAGCGCCGCGTCACCCCCACGAGCAGCAGGCAGAAAACCATGGACATCACGATGCGCACCGCCAGCAGGTACACCGCGTCCAGCGTGTGGAACTGCTTCCAGAACATGGGCAGCAGCCCCCACAGGCCATACCCTACCAATACAGAGCCGATCGCGCGCTTCACCCCACGCCCTCCTTTTTGCAAAACACCCGGCGAGCCTTTCGGCCCGCCGGGCGTACCCTTTCCTTGTTCAGACCGTGCCGTCTCCGTCGCCGGCTCCACCGGACAGCTCCTTCACCCAGCAGCGGCGCCGCTTGTGCTGTTCCACCGGGAAAAACTTCCACTGGGACTGCACCTTGGTGTTGTACTCCAGCTGCGGCCCCGTCTCTGCAAAGCGGAACCCGGAGGCGATCACCTTGTGCATCATGTCGCCCATGATGGCGGCGTTGATGCCGCAGCCCTGCAACTCCGGCTTGACCGCCACGAGCAGCATGTCGAGCTGCTCGTTTTTGCGGCTCTTGAGCGCCCTGAGCAGCGGGATCCAGCCGAACGGGAACAGCCGGCCGCCATTCTTCTGCTGCGCCCGGTCGAGCGACGGGCAGCAGATGCCGAACGCCACGAGTTCGTCCTTGTCGTTGTACACAAACGAGGTGGTGCGTCCCTGTACCATGGGCAGAAACTCCCGCACATACTTCTCCACCTGTTTGGGCGTGAGCGCCACGACGCCGAACAGCGCCAGGTACGTCTCGTTATAGAGCTTGAACACATCCTCTACCAGGCGCGACAGCGGGCGGTCGAGATGGTCGAGATCGATCGTGTGGAGATGATAGCGCTTGCGGATCATGTCCGCCATGCGGTCGATGCGCTCCACCGGCTTGTCCGGAATGGTGACGCGGTATTCGAGCCAGTCGACTTCCTTGACGTAGCCGCGGCGCTCCATCTGCGTGACATAATACGGATGGTTGTAATAGGTGTAAAACAGGCTGGGCTTGTCAAACCCATGGATGAGCATGCCCTCCCGGTCCATGTCGGAAAACCCGAGCGGGCCGTGGACGGCCACGCAGCCGAGTTCCCGCGCATACGCCTCCGCCGCGTCGAACAGCGCGTCGACCACCTCGTCGTCGTCGATAAAATCGATGTGAGAGATGTTCATATATTCCTTTTGGAACTTCGCATTGGCGCGCCGGTTGAGAATGCAGGCGATGCGCCCCACGATCTCTTTCCCACGGTAGGCCAGAAAGCACTTGGCCTCGCAATATTCAAACGCGGGGTTCTTGTCGCGCATCATGTCCGCCACCTGGCTGTCGAGCATGTCCGGCACATAATATGGATTGCCGCGGTACAGGCGGTTGGGAAACTCCATGAACCGGACGATGTCCCTGCGCCGCACCGCTTCCCTGATTGTTACCATAACGGTGATACTCCCCTTTCCTCTGATCCCAGGTTCAGTATACCACACACAGCCGCAAATGCAAGCGCGCCGGAAAAGCAGCGGGGGCGCCCCACAGGCTCCCCCTCCATACTGCACATGCCCGTGCGCGCCATCCTCAGGCAGACTGTCGCGCCAGCTCCTCCTTTTCCAGCACGGTATAGGCGACCTTGCCCACGAGCGTCTTGGGCAGCGAGTCGCGCACCTCGATCTCGTACGGCATCGCATATTTGGCGATGTGCCGGCGGCAGTGCTCCCAGATCGACTCCATGAGCTCCGGCGTCTCCTGCAGCCCGGGCCGGAGCACGATGAACGCCTTGACCTTCTGCATCTTGTAGCTGTCGCGCACGCCGATGACGCAGCTCATCTGCACGGCCTCGTGCGCATCGAGGATATTCTCCAGCTGCGAGGGGTACACGTTGTAGCCGCTCGTCACGATCATGCGCTTGATGCGCTGGCGGAAATACACGAACCCATCCTCGTCCATGAGCCCCAGGTCGCCCGTGTGCACCCAGGTACGGCCGTCCGCATGCACCTGCATGGTGTGGGCCGTCTCTTCCGGCTGGTTGACATAGCCCATCATCATCGACGGGCCGGTCAGGCAGATCTCGCCCTCCTCGCCATACGGCACCTCGTCGGTCGTGCCGACCTTGACGATCTTGTAATACGTGTCCGGAAACGGCAGGCCGATGCTGCCCTCGCGGTACATGTCGTACGGCGTCAGGCAGCTCGCGGTCACGCACTCCGTCGTGCCGTATCCCTCGCGCACCTGCACGGTCGCGCCGTGCTGCTTGAGGAACAGGTCGAACTTCTTCTTGAGCTCGATCGAGAGCGAATCGCCGCCGGAGAACACGCCCTTCAGGCAGGAGAGGTTGACGCCGTCCATATACGGGTTGCGCGTGATGCCCTCAAAGAGCGTGGGCACGCCGGCGATATAGTTCGGCTTCTCCTTCTTGAGCAGCTTTGCGTAGCTTTCGACCGAGACGCGCGGCACCAGGATGCACGTGCCCCCCGCGATGAGCATCGTGTGGATGCAGACGCCCAGGCCAAACCCGTGGAACACGGGCATGGCCGCCAGCATGCTCTGCCCCGGCTCAAACGTCGTCGCCATCGCAATGGTCTGCAACCCCAGCGCGTTGAAGTTGAGATTGGAGAGCAGGATGCCCTTCGTCACGCCCGTGGTGCCGCCGGAGAAGAGGATCACCGCCGGCTCCTCCGCGTCCCGTTTGATGAGGTACGGCTGCTCGTACACGTCGCCCTGCTGCAAAAACGCGCGCCACTTCATGGCCGGCGCAACGATCTGCGGCACGTGGAGCTTGCGCCCCTGCGTGAGCCAGTAACCGGCGCGCAGCACCGGCGACAGCGCGTCGCCCACGTTCGCCACGATCAGCCGGTCGAGCGGCTGCTCGCGCATCACGTCCTGGAATTTACCGTAAAACTGGTCCAGCGTGACGGCGACCTTCGAGCCCGAGTCGCGCAGGAAAAACGCGATCTCGCCCACGCTCGAAAGCGGATGGATCATCGTGGCCACCGCGCCGATGAGGTTCAGGCCGTAAAAGCACAGCACCGCCTGCGGGCAGTTGGGCAGGCAAATGGTTACGCGGTCGTCCTTTTGCACGCCCGCCGCCGCAAACGCACGCGCGACGCGGTGCGCCTGCTCCACGAGCTCCCGGTAGGTGGTCTTGACGCCCTGGAACGTATACGCCGTCTGCTGCGGGTACTTTTCGGCCACGGCGGTCACTGCGTCCATCATGGAGCCGGTGGGGTATTCGAGGTGCGCCGGCACCTTGCCGTAAAAGCGCAGCCAGGGCGCCTTCGGTTCCGGGCGGTTTTCAATGGGACTGTTCATAATCTACCTCCGTGCCTGCGGGCAGCTCCAGCAGCTCCGGATGCTGCAGCAGGTACTTGAGCAACCGGACCGTTTTGGAGTAGTAGTAGCCGTCGGCAATGCGCTCGTCGAGCGTCAGCCCGAGATCGAGCACCGGCCGGATGCTGTCGTTTCCCTCCGCGTCGACCACGTGCGCCATGTGCTTTTCGCCGATGACGGCGAAAAACGACGTCGTCCCCCAGTTGGTCAGATGGTGATACCCGGCGTTGAGCTTGATCGAACCCAGGTTGGAGATGAAGATCGACGCATAGTTCGGGTCGGTCTTGACGAGAAACTCCGGCACGCGGCCGTAATAATCCAGCGTGTGCAGCAGGTGGATGACGATGGTCAGCAGCCAGCGCGGGAGCTTGAGCAGCATATCCATGCCGTCGGTGGAATTGTCCGTCTTGCCGCCGCGAAACTCCGTGATCTCCTTCATGATCGCCTCGTGCAGCGTGTCGATCGTCGTGTTCCCGTCGCAATACTGGAAGGCCAGCGCCTCGTGCGACTCGTCGTTGAACTGCTTTTTGACCACGAACGAGAGCGTCAGCACCTTGCGCTGGTACATGCGGCTGCCCTGGATGAAGCGGTTCATCTTCGGCCGGAGCACGAAACACTTCACCGCCGCCGCGGCGATGACGTGGAAAATCGTGTACCGGTACTGCGGCTGCCCGGCGTTTTTCTTTTCCAGATAGGCCAGGATGTTCGTCAGGTCGATCTGTTCTTCAATGAAAGCCTCGTTGTCCGCGCGGTTGGGGAACAGGTACGGCGTAAACCCGTGCAGCGCGTCGAGATCGCGCAGCCATACGCCGTCCCGCCGGTCGCCCCGGCGGCGCTTGGGTTTTTTCTCCATGTGTTCCATACGGTCGTCCATTCCTATTCATATAAAAGTATGATATCGCGCCATCATAACATCAGGCGCTATGATAGCGATATTACTATATCGGAAACACCCCAAAAAGTCAAACTTTTGTCACAATTGGCGGCATTTGCACTACACATTGCCGGGTCCGTGCGGCCATGGTACAATATATGCGGAGGTGACGGTATGGAATCCGCACACGCGGCGCTTTGCTCCCACTGCGGCGCCACGCTGCCGGCAGGCGCTTTCTTTTGCGGCCGGTGCGGCGCCGGGCAGCCCGGCACGGCTGCCGAGCGATACGACATCTTTCCCTATGACGCCGCCTACGCGCGGCAGCGGGGCGCCTGCGTCACGTTCGGGCGGTTGCTCGGCCGCGGGCTGGCCTATGTGCTTTGCCCGCTGGTGCTCCTGTTCTTTGGCGACGGGTGGATGCTCGCCGGCCTGCTGCTGTCGTTTGCCGGCGTGGCGGCGCTCGTCGTGGACACCTGCCTGTCCCGCCGGTACTTTCTCGCGCGGCAATCCGCCGTCGTGCGCGAGCGCGGGTCCGACACGCTGTACTATGTGACGCTGACCGGCGACACCGACGTGGGCTTTGACGCCGCCACGCGCGCCGCCGCCGCGGCCCACAACCTCGAAAACGCCAGGCGGCAGGGCCGGCTGGCGCGGATCGGCGCCGTGATCGTGTCCGAAGTGGAGCGCTACCGGCGCGGCGAAAACCGATACAACATATGGACCGGCGGCGACGTGCGCGTGACGGAGCTGCGCCGGCCGTTCGCGCTCCGCACCGCCCGGCGCTGCACGCTATACGCATACGAGACGGCGGACGGGCGGCAGCGGCGGTTCCGGCTGCCGGCCTGCTTCCCCGGCCTGGCGGAAGACGGCGCGTCAACCGTGCCGCCCGCGCCCGCGGCAGGCGCGTCCGCCCCCGCGGGGAC
>URQH01000020.1 GCA_900549955.1 uncultured Eubacteriales bacterium
TTGCCTATTCAACACAAAGGAAAATCTAATGTTGTGCATAAATAAACGGCTCTACAGGCCCAACCGGCCCCACCGGCGCGACGGGCGCAACGGGCGCAACGGGCGCTACCGGCCCAACGGGCGCGACAGGCGCGACGGGCCCCACCGGCCCAACCGGCCCGACCGGCCCAACCGGCCCGACCGGCCCGCGGGGGGCGACCGGAACGTCGGGGGCGACCGGGCCAACCGGCACCGCGGCCACGCTGGCTGTGGGCACGGTCACGACGGGAGCGCCGGGCACCGATGCGCAGGTGACGAACACCGGCACGAGGCAAAACGCGATCCTGAACTTCACGATCCCGCAGGGCGATACGGGCGAAGCAGCGCCCGTAAGTCTGTTGTCGGCATATTCCACGCCGTCGCAGGGGCTTGCCTCCGGCAGCCCGATCGTGTTCGACCGCAATGCGCTCAGCTATGGTAGCGATGTCTCCCATACCGCGGGCAGCAGCACCTTCACGATCAACCAGCCGGGCGTCTATTCCGTGCATTTCCACGGCGTGTTGTCGCCGGCCTCGTCCGACACTTTCCCGGTCAACCTGATCACGTCGCTGACGCAGAACGGCACGGTCGTGCCCGGGGTCTCGGTGCCCTACAACTTCCAGAGCGCGTCGGATGCTTCGGAGCAGTCCTTCACGGTGCCGATCGCGGTATCCAGCGCGCCTCAGACGTTGCAGGTGGCCGCGACCGGCGCAAGCTACCTGGCCGATGCCGTCTCCATGACGGTCACCCGGCTCGGCGACAGCCCGTCCTGACGGCAGGCGCATGACTGCCGCGAAAGGGCAACCAGACCGGGCCGTCGCATGCGTGCGGCGGCCCGGCGAAGGGAGGGAAACGCATGAAACTGGTGGTCTATGCCATCTGTAAGGACGAGGCGCAGTTTGCCGACCGCTGGATGGACTCCATGTCCGAGGCGGACGAGGTCGTGGTGCTGGATACCGGTTCGACGGATGGCAGCGTGGAAAAACTGCGCGCGCGCGGCGCGCGGGTCGCCGTGGACCCCGTGTCCCCGTGGCGGTTCGACGTTGCGCGGAACCGCTCGCTGGCGCTGGTGCCGGAGGACGCGGACATCTGCGTGTGTACCGATCTGGACGAGGCGTTCCGCCCCGGCTGGCGGGCGGCGCTGGAGCGCGCCTGGCGGCCCGGCACGGCGCGGGCCAGCTATCGCTATACCTGGTCTTTCCGCCCGGACGGCACGGAGGGCGTCGTGTTCTGGATCGACAAGATCCACGCCCGCCACGGCTACCGGTGGGTGCATCCCGTGCACGAGGTGCTCGAGTGGACGGGCGAGGGCGCGCCGGGCACGGTGGTGACGGCCGAGGGCGTGCAGCTGGATCACCATCCCGATCCGGCCAAATCGCGCGGGCAGTATCTCCCCCTGCTGGAGCTCTCGGTGCAGGAGGACCCGGACGACGACCGCAACATGCATTATCTCGGGCGGGAATACCTGTACCGCCGCCGGTGGGAGGACTGCATCCGCACGCTCAGGCAGCACCTGGCCATGAAAAAGGCCACCTGGCCGGACGAACGGTGCGCCTCCATGCGCTACATCGCCCGGTCGTATCTGCGGCTGGGGAATGCCGGAGAGGCGCGGAACTGGTATCTGCGCGCCATTGCGGAGGCGCCGCACCTGCGCGAACCGTATGTGGAGCTGGCGTACCTGCTGTATGAACAGGAAGCGTGGGAGGGCGTGCTCTATTTTACCGGTTGCGCGCTGGCCATTCAGGAGCGCCCGCGCACCTATATCTGCGAGGAAGCGCCCTGGGGCAGCCTGCCGCACGATCTGCGCGCCATTGCCTTCGACCGGACCGGCAGGCCCGGCCAGGCGCTGGATGCAGCTCGGTCGGCGCTGGCGCTGGAGCCGGAGAACGAGCGGCTGCGCGGGAATGTGGCGCTGCTCGAGCGCGCGGCGGATGCGTGCCGCTGCCCCTGAAAAAGCCGGCTTGTGCCGGCCACCGTGCCACTGCAGGCCTTTGGGCCGCCCGGGCCGGGCGGCCCCTTTTTCTGTTTTGGCGCGGGCAGGAGACGGGCAGCGCGACGATGCGTTACAATGTGTGAATTTTTATTACGTTTGTCTTTTGCGGTTGCATGGCCGCCCGCCGGGCGATACAATCGGGGTATCAGTACAGGCAGTGGCAAATCCAGGGCACAGGCGGGCCGCCGCGCCGCGTGCGGCTGATCCGGAACAAAGCAAGATTGCAAACGGCACAGCAAGAGAAAACGTGGAACGATTCCGACTTTTCATCTAGACAAAACTTTTCATCTAGACAAAGGGGAGTATGGATGGAACAGGACGCCGCAGACCGCCGCCGCGCGCGCTGGCGCGGGTGGGCTGGGCGGCGCAGGCGCTGTGCATGTATGCCGCCGTGCAGCCGTGCGCCGTATCGTTTTCCGGCGAGCAGGTGCGCGATGCGATCTGGGCGGGCGCAGACCTCGCGCTCATTGCGGGCGAGCTGCCGCTGCTCATCGTGATGCTGCTGCTGGCGGCCGATGTCCTCATCGTCTGCGGTGTGGTGCTCAGGGGCTATTGCTTAGCCAGGACAGAGACGCGGGAGCGGGAAAGTCTTGCGGCCTACCTTGAGAGCGAAACGGGCAGGCCGCTTCGCCGGTGGCTCAGGCGGGAGCAGCTTCCCCGCGTGGGGGTGCTGGCGACGTTGTTGCTGTTGCTGGGGCGATACGGCCTGCTGTTTTGACCGGCGGGCGGCGCACAAAAAAAGATAAAGGAGGGGGAAGCACATGGAAGGGCTGGAAGAAAGCCGCAAAGAGATCGGAAGGGACGGCGCCCCGCCGCCCACGGCCCGCCACCGCCGCTTCTGGCAGGGGATGGGCACTTTCGCGATTGTGCTGGCGTGCGTCACGGCGAGTGGAATTGCCATCCTTTGGAGCTCATCGGATGCCTTTAGGAGCGGGACGCCGAAACAGTTCGTGGCATATTTCCTGCGGGTCTTGCCGCTGCTGTGGCTGCTCGTGCATTTGATGGCGGGCTGGATGGACTGCAACCGCGCCTATTGCCTCGCCCGCGCGGAGACGGCGGAGCGACTGAAGCTGTTCGACTATCTGTGGGACAGGTACCGGCACAGCGAGGCGGTACGGCGCCGGGTTGCCAAACGCCTGTATCAGATGGTGTGGGGGCTGTTCGTCACGCTGCCGCTGCCCGCGCTGTACGATCTCCTGTCCATCCTGTGGTGAAGTGCAAACGACGGGGAGCGCCCTGCCGCCACGAGCGGCGGGGCGTCCTCCGCCACGGCGCAGACGGCGTTCGGCATACTGACACATAAAAAAGGAAAGGAGACTTTCATGGAACAGGGGACGAAATGCGCGCCGCGCCGCGGCTGGAACGCCTGGGGCGACGTGCTCTATTGGGGGACGAGGGTCGGCGTCTACATCGTGCTGGGGGGCATGGTCTTGAATCCGGTCCCCCGGCCTGTGGACGGCGCCCACGGGCGACGTCTGGGTGCGGCTGCTGCTGTGTCTGGCGCTGCTGCCATACGGCGCGCTGGTGGTGCTCGCGGGCGGGGTGCTGCGCGGGTACTGCCGCATGCGCGCCACGACCGACGGGCGCGTTCCGCTTGCGGACTACCTGCGCCGCGCGGAACCGTGGGAGCAGCTCAGAAGCGACGCAAGGAAGCTCTTTTCCAGGTCGTGCGCGGCGCTGCTCTGCACGCTGGCGTTGGCGCTGCTGGTCGCGGTAATCCGCCTCGCGCCGTTATTTGCGGAGATGGTGCGATACATGTTCCCGGCCGCGTGACGGTGTCGGGCGGTGCAGACGTGCGGGGACGCCATTTGGCGTCCCCGCCGTTTTTTGTGCCCGGATTTGGGGGCAAATACGGTTGCATTCGCGGATAAGGTGTGATAAGATACTTTGGATACTGGATAATTATCGGTAAAAATATATTGCATGGATTGTTGGAGGACGACATGGCAACCATTGAACGGAAAGAACACAACATTGCAAAGCTGACCATCACCGTGGACGCGGAGACCTTTGCCGCCGCCGTGCAGCAGGCCTACTTCAAGACCGCCAAGCACTACAACATCCCGGGCTTTCGCAAGGGGCATGCGCCGCGCAAGGTGATCGAGAATATGTACGGCGAGGGCGTCTTTTTCGAGGACGCGTTCGAGATCGTCTGGGGCGACGCGTACGACGCCGCGCTCGACGAGTTCGAGCTCGTCGCGGTGGACAAGCCGACGCTCGACATCGAGAAGATCAGCCTTGCAGAGGGCGTGGTATTCACGGCCGAAGTGCAGCTCAAGCCGGAGGTGACGCTGGGCGCGTACAAGGGTATAGAAGTGGAAAAGCCGACGTATACTGTGGAGGACGCCGACGTCGACCGCGAGATCGAGCAGGAGCGCGAGAAGAACGCGCGCTTCGTCGGCGTGGAGCGCCCGGTGGAGAACGGCGACCGCGTGATCCTCGATTACAGCGGCAGCGTGGACGGCGTGGCGTTTGACGGCGGCACCGCCGAGGAGCAGACGCTCGTGATCGGTTCCGGCACGTTCATCCCCGGCTTTGAAGAGCAGATAATCGGCATGCGCGCCGGCGAAGAGAAGAACATCACCGTGACGTTCCCGCAGGAGTATCACGCGGAAAACCTCGCGGGCAAGGAGGCCGTGTTTGCGGTCAAGGTGCGCGATGTGCACGTCAAGGAGCTGCCGGCGCTTGACGACGAGTTTGCCAAGGACGTGTCCGAGTTCGACACGCTCGAGGAGCTGCGCGCCTCCAAGCGCAAGGCCATGGAGGAGCGCGCCGCGCGCAACGAAAAGACGGCGCGGGAGAACCTGTGCATCAAGGCCGTGTGCGACAACGCCACGGTGGAAGTGCCCGCCTGCATGACGGACCGGCAGATCAACTACATGCTGCAGGACATGGCGTACCGCCTGAGCATGAGCGGCATTTCCCTCGAGGACTACTGCAAGTACACCGGCACCGACCTCGAAGCCCTGCGCGAGAGCTACCGCGCGGACGCGGAGAGCCGCGTGAAGATGCAGCTGGTGATCGAGGCCGTGGGCAAGGCGGAGCAGATTGCCTGCACGGACGAGGAGCTGGAGGCGGAGATCGCCGAGTATGCAGAGCAGAACGGCACGGACGTCGAGTCCTTCAAGGCCCAGCTCAAGGAGGACGATTACGACTACCTGCGCGACCGCAAGGTGGCCGAGAAGACCATTCAGCTGATCGTAGACAACGCGGTGTTCACGGAAAAGAGCGAGCAGCCCGCGGAGGCGCCCGCGGCGGAGTGACCCGCATCCACAAGACGGAATTTCCGGCCGGGCCGTCCTCCGGGGCGGCCCCGTGCCAAAGAAGGATGGTGACACCTGTGAACCTGATCCCCATGGTCGTAGAGCAGACCAACCGTGGCGAGCGATCCTACGATATTTACTCCCGCCTGCTGCAGGACCGTATCATCTTCCTGGGCGGCGAGATCGACGACGACACGGCCAACCTGGTCGTGGCGCAGATGCTGTTCCTGGAGGGCGATGACCCCGACAAGGACATCTTCCTGTATATCAACAGCCCGGGCGGCTCCGTGTCGGCAGGCCTGGCCATTTACGACACGATGCAGTACATCAAGTGTGAGGTGTCCACCATCTGTGTCGGCCTGGCCGCGTCGATGGGCGCGTTCCTGCTCGCGGCTGGCGCAAAGGGCAAGCGCAAGGCGCTGCCCAACGCGGAGATCATGATCCACCAGCCCAGCGGCGGCGCGCAGGGACAGGCGACGGATATCCACATCCATGCCGAGCAGATCCTGCGCATTCGCCAGCGTCTCAACGAGATCCTTGCCGAGCGTACCGGCCAGCCGGTCGAAAAGGTCAGTCTGGACACCGAGCGCGACAACTACATGAGCGCGGAGCAGGCGCGCGCATACGGCATCGTGGACGAGATCATCCCCGCAAGGAGGTAATGAGAGAACCCGTATGGCAAAGAACGACGATAAAAATATCCGCTGCACATTCTGCGGCAAACAGCAGGACGAGGTGCACCGCATCATCGCGGGGCCGGGCGTCTACATCTGCAACGAGTGCGTGGAGCTGTGCCACGAGATCATCGAAGAGGACAACGAGTCCGCACCGCTCGACCTGGCCGAGGTGCCAAAGCCGCAGCAGATTCTCGATACGCTGAACGAATATGTCATCGGCCAGCAGGCGGCCAAGCGCGCCCTGGCCGTGGCGGTGTACAACCACTACAAGCGCATCAACGCCGCCAGCGCCAAGAACGACGACGTGGAGCTGCAAAAGAGCAACATCATCATGCTGGGGCCCACCGGCTGCGGCAAGACGATGCTCGCGCAGACGCTGGCCAAGATTCTGAACGTCCCGTTTGCCGTTGCGGACGCGACGAGCCTGACCGAGGCCGGCTATGTGGGCGAGGACGTGGAGAACATCCTGCTCAAGCTCATCCAGGCGGCCGATTACGACGTCCAGAAGGCGGAGAAGGGCATCATCTACATCGACGAGATCGACAAGATCGCAAGAAAGAGCGAGAACGTGTCCATCACGCGCGACGTGTCCGGCGAGGGCGTGCAGCAGGCGCTGCTCAAGATCCTCGAGGGCACCGTGGCCTCCGTGCCGCCGCAGGGCGGCCGGAAGCACCCGCACCAGGAGTTCATCCAGATCGACACGACGAACATCCTGTTCATCTGCGGCGGCGCGTTTTCCGGCATCGACAAGATCATCGAAAAGCGCATCGGCCAGAAACTCATGGGCTTTGGCGCGGACGTCCAGTCCAACGTGGAAAAGGACGTGGGCACGACGCTCAAGAGCATTCTGCCGGAGGATCTGCTCAAGTTTGGGCTCATTCCGGAGTTCGTGGGCCGCATGCCGATCATCGTGACGCTCGAGAACCTCGACGAGGACGCGCTCGTGCGCATCCTGACCGAGCCGAAGAATGCGCTCACCCGGCAGTACAAGCGCCTGTTCGAGATGGACGGCGTAGAGCTTACATTCGATGACGACGCGCTGCGCGCCGTGGCCCGCAAGGCCATCGAGCGCAAGACCGGCGCGCGCGGCCTGCGCGCCATCCTCGAGGATGTGATGCTCGACATCATGTTCGAAATCCCGTCGCGCGGGAACATCGCCTCATGCCGCATCACGGAAAAGACGATCGAGAAGGAGCAGCCGCCGCTGCTGGTGGAGACCGGCGCCGCCGCGCTGCCGGAGGGCAAGGAGACCAAAAAACCGCGCCGCAGCGCCTGAGCGCGTGGGCACATTCTCAGAAGACCTGCATGGGCGGCAGACGCGGTTCTGCCGCCTTGTTGTTGTGTGCACAAGCGCCGTGGAGCCGTGCGGCGGGCCTTAGCGAGCGCCCGTGTATGGAAATGTGGCCGTCCAGGCAGGGTTTTGTCCAATGCTGTGGAATACTACAAGTATGGTTATGAAGAGACGATCCATTGGCTTGCTGTTGTGCTGCGCGCTGCTGCTGTGCGGCTGCAACCTGTTTCAACCGCCGGAACCAACGCCAACGCCCACGCCGACGCCGGTGCCCACGCCGACGCCGAGCCCCACGCCCGCGCCGGCTGTAGTGGTGGCCGCGCCGGAGACGGCCAAGCAGTTTTTGGCGCATGCGATTCCGGACACGTTCCGGCTGCGCCACGTGTCCGGCGGCGCCGCGGCGCTTGCGTCGCAGGCCTTTGCCGGCGAGACGGCCGTCGTGCTGTACTGGACGGGGGCCGAGGGCGAGGCGGAGGCGGTCGAGACCCTGCTCGAACGGGGCGTCGGCACGGTGGTGTTTGCGCCGGAGGGAGCAGAGGTGCCGCAGGGCGCGGTCTGTGTGCGCGCGGTGCGTGAGACGGTGGCGGAAGCGGCGGTGCTCGACCTCGCGATTGCTTACCCGCCGCACGACACGCCGGTGCGCCTGTTCGGCCTGTTTGAAAGCCGGGAGAGCGCGGCGTGCGCCGCGTGGCAGGCGGCGGTGGCCGAAGGGCGCGTGTTCGTCAAGGGCGCCTATTATGCTTCCGAGGCGGAGGAGAGCGCAGAAGCGTGGATGGCGGGCCGGCTGGAACGGTATTTTGAAGGCATGGTGGATGGCATCTACGTCGAGACGGCGGAGTTGGCCGTGGCCGCCGCGCAGGCGCTGCTGGCGGCGGGGCGGTCCGACATGGAGATCTTCTGCACCGGCAGCAGCGACGCGCTGCTGGATTTGATGGAGGCGCACCCGGCGCTCGTCGCCGCCGCCTACGGCGTAGACGAGGCCGAGGCGGGGCGCATGTGCATCTCGCTGGCCGAGCAGATGCTGGAAGGAAAGACGCTGGAGGGGGCGTCGCTCACGGCTGCGCCTGTCGGTGCGGCGGCGCAACAGCCGACGGAGTGACGGCGGCTGCGCGCTCGCGGGCGCGCGAAATGGGACCTGGTTCCCCCCGGGGAGCGGCGGGCCAGCCGCACACCCGGGGCATTTTGTACGTTTATTCGATGGGCACCGCGTAAAACCGCCACAATATTTATATTTATGCATCATGCGGCTTGACAGTTACATGGGTATGCGGTATACTTCCATGAACAGCGAAAGGGGCGGGCGCATGAAGTATACGTTCAGCTTTGCATTTTTAGAGACCTACGGGCAGTTCTTTCTGGACGGCCTGTGGATGACGCTCAAGCTTTCGCTCGTTTCGCTCGTGCTGAGCACGTTTTTCGGCACGCTCATGGGGCTGCTGCGCATCGCGAAGAGCCGGGTGCTGCGCTTTGTCTCCGCGGCGTATGTCGAGTTTGTGCGCGGCACGCCGCTGCTGGTGCAGTTGTACCTGTTCCGGTACGGGCTCATCATCCTGTTCCCGGAGCTGGCGAAGATGAGCGTGTTCATCCCGTGCGTCGTGGCCATGGCGTTCAACTCGACCGGGTACGTGGCGGAGATCATCCGCGCCGGCATCTCCGCGGTGGATGTGGGCCAGACGGAGGCGGGGCGCAGCCTTGGGCTGACGCAGGGGCAGACCATGACGCGCATCGTGCTGCCGCAGGCGTTTCGCAACATCCTGCCGGCGCTGGGCAACGAGTTTGTGGCCATCATCAAGGAGAGCTCCATCTGCTCGGTGGTGGGCGTGTTTGAGCTGATGTACATGGCGGATCTCGTGCGCGCCGGTACGGCGCGGCCGTTTGAGCCGCTCATCGTGGCGGCGCTGCTGTACTTCTGCATCACGTTCCCGCTGTCCAAACTGATGGGCGTGCTCGAACGGCGCATGAAACGGGAGGAAGGCTGATATGGGCGAACCGATGATCCGCGTGGAAAACCTGACGGTGCGCTTTGGCCACCTGACCGCGCTCAACGGTGTGAACCTGGCCATTGAGCAGGGGGAGGTCGTGGGCGTGATCGGCCCGTCCGGTTCCGGCAAGAGCACGTTGCTGCGCTGCCTGAACCTGCTTGCGGTACCCACGGAGGGCCGCGTCATCTTTGAAGGGGTGGACATCAGCGACAAGCATGCCGATATCGATCGTCACCGGCAGCGCATGGGCATGGTGTTCCAGCAGTTCAACCTGTTCAACCACCTGTCGGTGCTCGAGAACATCGTGCTTGCGCCGACGCTGGCCAAGAAGGAAAAGCGCGCCGACGCGGAGGCCTATGCCATGGAGCTGCTCAGCCGCGTGGGGCTGGCCGACCGGGCGGGCGCCATGCCGAGCCAGCTGTCCGGCGGGCAGAAGCAGCGCATCGCCATCGTGCGGGCGCTGGCCATGCGGCCGGACGTGATGCTCTTTGACGAGCCGACCAGCGCGCTCGACCCGGAGATGGTGGGCGAGGTGCTGGACGTGATGAAGTCGCTCGCGGCGGATGGCATGACGATGGTCGTCGTCACGCATGAGATGAACTTTGCGCGCGAGGCGTGCAGCCGTGTGCTGTTCATGGACGGCGGGCAGATCCTGGAGGACCGCGCGCCGCACGCGCTGTTTGACGACCCGCAGCACGAGCGCACAAAACTGTTTCTCTCCAAGGTGCTCTGAAGTGAGAGCGCCGGGAAAGGCATAAAAGGAAAGGATATTGAAGGAGGAAATCGACATGAAAAAGATCGTATGCATCGTTTTGGCTGCGGTAATGGCCATGGCGCTGCTGACCGCCTGCGCGCCCCAGGAGGCGGAAGAGCAGACCAAGCTGGACGCCATCCAGGAAGCGGGCGTGCTCGTGGTGGGCACGTCGCCGGACTATCCGCCGTATGAGTTCATCGTTGCCGGCGAGGACGGCTCCATGGAGACCGTCGGCATCGACATCTGGATTGCCGAGGACATCGCAGAGGCGCTGGGCGTGGAGCTCAAGATCGAGGCGATGGATTTTGCGGGTCTCGACAGCGCGCTGCAGATGGGCACCATCGACATGATCATGGCCGCCTATAACCCGACGGAGGAGCGCGCCGAGATCATGGACTTCTCGGACGTCTACTATATCGACACCGTCGTGGCGCTGACGCTGGCTTCCGAGGCCGAGCAGTACACTTCGCTGGACAGCTTTGCGGGCAAGACCGTGGGCGTGCAGCTGGGCACCACGCTGGAGACGGACTACTTCCCGCAGCTCGAGGGCGCGGAGAAGATGGCGCTCAAGAAGATCACCCAGCTCGTGCCGGAGCTCAAGGCGGGCGCGCTGGCGGCCATCCTCGTGGAGGAGCCGGTGGCCGAGTCGTACATCGCGACCAACCCGGAGCTGACCATTGCGCCGGTCACGTTTGAGACGGGCGCGGAGGGCTATGTGGCCGCGCTGCCCAAGGATGAGCCGGAGTTCAAGGCCGCCGTGGACGAGGCGATTGCGGCGCTGGCCGAGACGGACGCCATCGCGGGCTACGTCGAGAGCGCGCAGGAGATTCAGGACCAGGCCGTCATGCCCGAATAACGGCGGACGGAACAGAGACTTTGTGGGCGGGGCCGTACGTGCAGTGCGACCCCGCCGCCGTTTGTCCCGCCGGCACGCTCGGGAAAATGTGCGTTGCGGCTGTGCATCGCGGCGGGGATGTGGTAAAATAATCAGGTTATGAAGAAGCTGTTGCGTTTTTTAGCGGGATATGGGAAGGAGACCGTGCTGGCACCGCTGTTCAAGATGCTGGAGGCGGCGTTTGAACTGCTGGTGCCGTTTGTCGTGGCGGCGATCATCGACGAGGGGATTCCAGCGGGCGACATGGGCTATGTCGTGCGCATGAGCCTGCTGCTCGTGGTGCTTGCGGTCGTCGGCTGCGTGTCGTCGATCACCGCGCAGTACTTTGCGGCCCGCGCGGCCACGGGGTTTGCCGCGCGCGTGCGGCGCGAATCGTTCCGGCACCTGCAGGCGCTCTCGTTTACGGCGCTCGACAGCATCGGCACGTCCACGCTCATCACGCGCCTGACCAGCGACATCAACCAGGTGCAGTCGGGGGTGAATCTCACGCTGCGCCTGTTTTTGCGCTCGCCGTTCATCGTGCTGGGCGCGGCGGTCATGGCGTTTACGATCGACACGCGCGAGGCGATGACGTTCGTCGTGGCCATCCCGGCGCTGTCGGTCGTGGTGTTCGGCATCCTGCTGCTCTCGCTGCCGCTATATGGGCGCGTGCAGGCGGCGCTGGACCGCGTGCTGGGCAAGACGCGCGAGACGCTTTCCGGCGCGCGCGTCGTGCGCGCGTTCAACCGGCAGCAGAGCGAGATCGGGGAGTTCGACGAGGCAAATGACCGCCTGACGCGCTTGCAGCAGCGCGCGCAGCGGCTGTCCGCATTCATGAACCCGGTTACCTACGTCATCATCAACCTGGCCATCATCGCGCTGCTGCAGTCGGGCGCCGTGCAGGTCAACGCCGGCACGCTCACGCAGGGCAAGGTGGTGGCACTGGTCAACTACATGTCGCAGATCCTCGTGGAGCTCATCAAGCTGGCCAACCTCATCATCATGATGACCAAGGCCGTCGCGTGCGGCAACCGCATCCAGGCGATGCTGGAGACGCCCGTCGGCCTGCCCACGCTGCCGCCTGCGCCGAAGGAAAACGACGACGCCGTCACGTTCGACGCCGTGTCGTTTACCTACGAGGGCGCGGGTGCGCCGTCGCTCACAGGGGCGGACTTTTCCGTGCGGGCGGGCGAGACGGTGGGCATCATCGGCGGCACCGGCAGCGGCAAGAGCACGCTCGTGAACCTGATCCCCCGCTTTTATGACGCGACGGAGGGCCGGGTGCTCGTGTTCGGGCAGGACGTGCGCACGCTGGATGTGGCGCAGCTGCGGTCGCGCATCGGCGTGGTGCCGCAGCGGGCGCAGCTGTTCCAGGGCACGATCGCGGACAACCTGCGCTGGGGCAACCCGAACGCGACGGACGACATGCTCTGGGAGGCGCTTTCGCTCGCGCAGGCGCGCGACTTTGTGGAGGAAAAACCGGGCCGGCTCGACTTTGCGGTGGAGCAGGGCGGCAAAAACCTCTCCGGCGGGCAGAAGCAGCGCCTGACCATTGCGCGCGCGCTCGTGCGCCGGCCGGACATCCTGATCCTCGACGACAGCGCCTCCGCGCTCGACTATGCGACCGACGCCCGGCTCCGGCAGGCCATCGCCTCGCTGCCGGACGTGACGGTGTTCATCGTCTCGCAGCGCGCGTCTTCGGTGCAGCATGCGGACAAGATCCTGGTGCTGGACGATTGCGCGGTCATTGCCCAGGGGACGCACGAGGCGCTGCTCGCCTCCTGCGCGGTGTACCGCGAGATCTATGCCTCGCAGTTTGAGCCGGAAGAGGAGGTGAGGGCATGAGCAGGTCCGCTTCCCAACAGGCTCCCGCCGCCCGGCGCGCCACGCTGCGCCGCGTGCTGCGCTATCTCCGGCACTATCTGCCGCTGCTCATCCTGTCGCTGCTGCTGGCGGCCGTGACCGTCGCGCTGACGCTGTACGTGCCCATCCTCACCGGCGAGGCGGTGGACCGGATCGTCGGCCCGGGCGAGGTCGACTTTGCGGGCGTGGCGCGGATTGCGCTGACCATCGGCATTTGCGTGGGCGTGACGTCGCTGGCGCAATGGATCATGAGCGTGTGCAACAATCGCGTGACCTTCTGCGTCGTGCGCGACATCCGGCGCGATGCGTTTCGCCGGCTCAACGAGCTGCCGCTCTCCTATATCGACTCGCACGCCCATGGCGAACTGGTCAGCCGCATCATCGCGGACGTGGAGCAGTTTGCGGACGGCCTGCTGATGGGCTTTACGCAGCTGTTTACCGGCGTGCTGACGATCGTCGGGACGCTCGGGTTCATGGTCGCCATCCGCCCGTCCATCGCGCTGGTCGTGGTGCTCATCACGCCGGTGTCGCTGTTTGTGGCGGCGTTTGTGGCCAAGCGCACGTACGACATGTTCCGCATCCAGTCGGAAGAGCGCGGCGCGCAGACCGGGCTGATCGACGAGATGGTGACCGGCGCGCGCGTGGTGCAGGCCTTTGGCAGGGAGCAGGCGGTGCAGGCGCGCTTTGACGCGATCAACGACCGGCTCGAGCGCGCCAGCCGCCGCGCCATCTTCTTCTCGTCCATCACGAACCCGGCCACGCGCTTTGTCAACAGCCTGGTGTATGCGGGCGTGTGCCTGTCCGGCGCGCTGCTCGCGGTGACCGGCGGCTTTAGCGTCGGCAACCTGGTCAGCTTTTTGAGCTATGCCAACCAATACACCAAGCCATTCAACGAGATTTCCGGCGTCGTGACGGAGATGCAGAACGCCATCGCCTGCGCCGAGCGCATCCTCTCGCTCATCGAGGACACGCCGCGCGTGCAGGATGCGCCGGACGCGGAGGCGCTGACCGACCCGGACGGGCGCGTGACGCTCTCCGACGTGTCGTTCTCCTATCGCAAGGACCGGCCGCTGATCGAGGGGCTGAACCTCGATGTGAAGCGCGCGCAGCGCGTGGCCATCGTCGGGCCCACCGGCTGCGGCAAAACCACGGTTATCAACCTGCTCATGCGGTTCTACGATGTGGACGGGGGCAGCATCCGGGTGTCCGGCAGGGACATCCGCTCGCTCACGCGCCGCAGCCTGCGCGACGCCTACGGCATGGTGCTGCAGGAGACGTGGCTCAAGCGCGGCACCGTGCGCGAGAACATCGCTTTCGGCAAGCCGGACGCCACGGAGGAGGAGATCGTCGCCGCGGCAAAGGCGGCGCACGCGCATGGTTTTATCCGCCGGCTGCCGGAGGGGTACGACACCGTGATTGCGGAGGACGGCGGCAATCTGTCGCAGGGGCAGAAGCAGCTGCTGTGCATCAGCCGCGTCATGCTCCGCCTGCCGCCGATGCTGATCCTCGACGAGGCGACCAGCTCCATCGACACCCGCACCGAGCGGAAAATTCAAGACGCCTTTGCCCGCCTGATGCAGGGCCGCACGAGCTTCATCGTGGCGCACCGGCTGTCGACCATCCGCAGCGCGGACGTGATCCTCGTCATGCGCGACGGGCGGATCGTGGAATCCGGCACGCACGCCGAGCTGTTGCAACAAAACGGTTTCTACGCGGAGTTGTACAACAGCCAGTTTGCAAAATAGCCGGTTGGTCGCTCCCGCCGGAGCCCGGCAGGGAGGGCAACGGCCGATAGATGCTTGTCAAAAACCGCCCATGGTTGCCATGGGCGGTTTGCGCTTTCCCGGTTATGGCATTGGCCAGGAGTGGCCGCAGCTTTGACACAGACAGATCTTTTCCGTTACAAACCGGGTCTTTTCCGTTCCTTTGGACTTTTTCCAAAACAGGTTGGATACTCCCAGCGTACTCAGCGCGACGATTGCGCGGGCTGTGTTGTTCAGTTTCCCGCCAAAGCCCGTACCGTGCCGGGCCGTCTTGCCAGCTGTCTGTACCAGTTCGACCGTCACCTGCTGGCTACCACATTTTGGACACGTCATCCCATTCCCTCCTCAAAACTAAATACTCACGAGATACCTAATAGATACCAAATGGACATTTTCATGTTACCACAGGAGTATACTATTTGCAAGTAATCTTTGGGAGGAGCGCCTGGTGAAGGGAAAAACGGAAGAAGTCAAGTTCACGCTCAAGTTGCACCCTGAATTGGCTGCAAAACTCAACTATATTGCCGAATACTATGGCCGCACACGCAGCGCAGAGATTATCTGGACGTTGCGCCAGCATGTCATAGCCTTTGAGCGGGAGTTTGGGAAAATTACGGAAGATGCATACAATGGGATATGAATTTTTGCTCCATACGCCCTATCGCGCGCTTTGCGGCTCGACCGCGAGGCGCTTTTTGTTTGCAACCGGAACATCCGTGCCCTCGGCCTGGCGGGGGGATTTTGTTCGCGGCAGGGCTTGCCTTGCCGGGCAGCCGGCGCTTTTGTGTACGGGAGAGGTGGAGTGTGCGCCGGCGCTTTGGGGCGCAAAAAGGGGCGCGCGGCCTGGTGCCGCGCGCCCGGTGTCTCGTCTGTGTTTTGCCTGTGCTTACAGGGATTTGAGCAGGCCGGTCGCCTCGTTGAACTCGTCAATGAGCGCGTCGATGTCCTTGGCCTGGTCGTGCATGTCGGTCCAGTAGTGCTCGTCGTACCACTGCTGGTTGATCTCCTCGTAGGTCTTGCCCTGCTGCTCGACCCAGGTGTAGTACTTGAGGTTGTGGACGCGCTTGCGCGCCGGGTAGGTGAGCTCCTCCATCGCATCGGTGCGGACGCTGCGCAGATGGCCGGCATAGTCCGCGGCGGCCATGACGGGCGTGTATGCGCCGTCGGCCTCTTCGAGTTCCTTGATGCGGCTCTGGTACATGACGGCCGAGTCGGTGCCTACGGTGGCGATCACGTCGTGCTCGGTCAGCTCGTAGTACTTGGCCATCTTGATGCAGCACAACAGGTTCGCAATGCCCGAAATGCCCAGCAGCGGCAGTTTTTTGACGAAGTCCGCCGGCACGCCGGCCTCCTCGACGAGGTATTTCTGCCCGACCGGGTCGTTGAACAGGCGCAGCAGCTTCTGGCTGTCTTCGTCGTCGATGTCGATGACCATGTCGGTGTTCTTCACGTTGTGGATCCACGGCACGTGCTTGTCGCCAATGCCCTCGATGCGGTGCCCGCCGAAGCCGTTCTCGAGCAGCGTGGGGCACTGGAGCGCCTCGCCCACGGCCAGTTTGGCGTGCGGATACTGCTCTTTCAGGTAGTCGCCCGCGCTCATCGTGCCGGCGGAGCCGGAGGTGAAGCAGGCGCCCGCGAACCGGTCGCCCTCGCCGCGGATGGATTCGAACGCGTCCTGAATCGCCTTGCCGGTGACCTGGTAGTGCCAGATGCAGTTGCCCATCTCCTCAAACTGGTTGAAGATGACCACGTCCTTGCGCGTCCTGCGCAGCTCCCAGGTCTTGTCAAAGATCTCCTTCACGTTGGACTCGCAGCCGGGGGTCGCAATGACCTCGCCCGCGATGTTGGACAGCCACTCAAAGCGCTCGCGGCTCATCTCGGCCGGCAGGATGGCGATGGAATCGCACGCCAGCAGCTTGGAGTTGAACGCGCCGCCGCGGCAGTAGTTGCCGGTGGAGGGCCAGACGGCCTTGTGGTAGGTGGGATCGAACTGACCGGTGACGAGCCGCGGCACGAGGCAGCCGAACGACGCGCCGACCTTGTGGCAGCCGGTCGGGAACCACTTGCCCGTGAGCAGGATGATGCGGGCCTTCACACCGGTGAGCGACTGCGGGATTTCGATGAAATTCACGTCACCAAACGTGCCGCCCTTCTCCTTCGGCTCGTTGCGCCAGGTGATGCGGAACAGGTTGAGCGGGTTGAGGTCCCAAAGCCCCACGTTCTTGAGCTGTTCTTTGATTTTGTCGGGAATCAGGTCGGGATTGCGCATTTGCGCGAACGTCGGGATGATGATGCCCTTCTCGCGCGCCCGGTCGATGGTGCGTTTTAAACTGTCTCGATGGATGGTCAGATCGATCATTTGCTCAGCTCCCATTCTTATTTATTGTGGATACTTTCCGGCACAGATTAAGCATACACTGTTTGTCGCAGTTTGTAAACAGAAAAACAAAAATAATTTTTGCGTACAAAAACAATTTTTAGTTTTCCGGGAACAGAGCCGCTTCCCCGCCCGCGGCGTACAGCGCGAGCAGCAGGTCGGCGGCCTCGCCATAGCTCTTGACGCCGCTCGGCTGGGCGTTGTATTTGAGGTAGCTGTCGTTCGCGTCGCTGGCCGCCTCCTGCGCCGGGCCCTCGAACGCGTCCCAGTAGGCGCTGTAGTCGGCGAGGTCGCGCCGCATGCCGTCCGAATAGCAGGCGTCGGCGATGGCAAAGTATCGCTCGGCGCCGGCGGCATAGAGCGCGTTGGCGCAGCGGATCAGCGCGAGCATGGCGCCGGAATAGCGCACCGCGGGCGCCTCCGCGCGCATGCAGGCGAGGAAGGCCACAAAGTCCGCCTCGTTTTCCGAGGCCAGGCCCAGCTGGTGCGCCGTCTCGTGCGCCGCGCTGTGGAACAGCAGCAGCGGCGGCTGGTCCACATTCACGTTGGCCTCCGCCGTCAGGCCGATGTAGATGCCGGAGATGCCGAGCCAGCTCAGCCCGCGCGAACAGGTTACGCGCTTGACGCGCGAGACGCTGCCGGCAAACGTGCCGTCTGCCTCTGCGAGCGCGGCATAGGCCGCCGGCACCGCGTCGAAGCCGGCGTCCACGTCGGCGGCGAACACGCCGTCGGCGTCCTCCTCCACCTGCTCGCGCAGCGCGGCGGCGTGGCGGGCGAGGCACTCCGTGAGCGCCGCCAGCTCCTCCACCGGGCGCGCTTCCACGGACAGGCCCATCCGCTCGGACAGCGGCTCCCGGAAATAGAGCAGCCCCCAAGTGGCGTAAAACAGGTTCACCAGCACGCCGCCCAGGATGCAGAGCGAGAGCAGTGTGGAGAAAAAGCGGGTGGCGGGGATGCGGTGGGCCAGCGCGCGCACGCCCTGCACCGCGATGAGCAGCGGCACGCCGGCTGCGAGCGCATAGAGCAGGAATTCCGCAAGCGAAAAGGGGAACCAGCCGGTGAGCGCCGTCAGCGCGGCGCGGATGGCGGGGTAGATGGCGGGGACATACACCTGTTCCACCCATGCGCTCTGCGCGGCGAACAGGCGCGGCAGCAGCAGGCCGAGCGGGAGGAGCAGCAGCCACGGCAGGCGCAGGAGCAGGGAACGGCAGGACGGCGGGATGGGATGTTTCATGTGGGATATGATACCATAAAATGCGCGGACGTGGTATACTATAGCATATTTTGCCTGCGTCCCCGGCCGGGACGCGAGAGGGGGATGCCTGTGCAGATCGGGATGTCCACGGCCAGCTATTTCAACCGCATGCCCATCGAGGACACCGTGGGCGATATCGGCGCGCACGGCGTGCCGCTGTGCGAGCTGTTCCTCAACACGTTTTCCGAGTATGAGCCGGCGTTCGTCGACCGGCTGGCGGACCGCCTGGCCGGGGCCGGGGTGACGGCCTACAGCGTCCACCCGATGAGCACGCAGTTTGAGCCGCAGCTGTTTTCGCTGCACCCGCGCCAGCGCGCGGACGCGCTCCGGATCTATGAGCGCGTGCTGCAGGCGGCCGGGCGGCTGGGGGCGCGGTGCTATGTGATGCACGGCGCGGCGACGCTTGCGGGGGCGGCCAAGAACCTGCAGATGGAGCGAATCGCGCCCATCTTCGCTGAGCTCAACGACATGGCGGCGGGGTATGGCGTGACGCTGGCGCTCGAGAACGTGAGCTGGTGCGTGTTTGCGTCTCCCGCGTTCGGCCGGGAGCTGCGGGAGCGCACGGGCGACAAGCTGCACTTCACGCTCGACGTCAAGCAGGCCGTGCGCAGCGGATATGCGCCGGCGGCATATCTCGAGGCGGTGGGCGACCGGCTGGTGAACGTGCACCTGTGCGACTATGCCGCGCGGGAGGACGGCGGATACGTCTGGCGCATGCCGGGGCAGGGCGCGTGCGACTTTGCCGCGCTCGCGCAGGCGCTGCGCGCGCATGGCTATGCCGGCCCGGCGTTTGTGGAGGTCTACAGCGATATGTACCGGGAGTTGGACGCGCTGTTTGAAAGCCGCGCGTATTGCGAGGCGCAGATGGGGCGGGCGTAGGCGCGCGTCAGCCGGCCTGGAATTGCCGGATCAGCGCGGCTGCCCAGTCGGACGGCGGCGCCTCGACGAGCACGAACGGCGCGTCGCCCATGCTCCCGTCGTCCGGGAACAGATAGACGCGCGGCCCGTCGCGCACTTCCCCGCTGCGGAGCGTGACGTGGAACAGCGCGTAGGGATAGTAGCCGTCGCAATAGGCCAGCACGGTCGCCTCGCTCCACGGCGCTTCTGCTTCGCCGGACTGCGATTGCGGGGCATATGGCAGTTCGATGGCGCCGGTTTGCCCGTCGCTGTCCGTCGTGTAACGGCCGCCCGTCTCCGCAATGACCACGGTCGCGCCCGGCAGCGGCGCTTCCGTGCGGCCGTCCACCACCTGCACGTCCAGCGCGCACATCGTGTCTGCGACGGCCGGTTCTCCGGGCGGCGCGCCGCACAGCAGGAAGCAGGCGCAGCAGAGCGCGCTGACGAGCAGCAGGGCCGGAAAGGTTTTGCGCATTCTTCATCACCGGTTCAGTATATGATTGTTCATTTGGCAAATTGCGTGGTATAATACCGGCGAAAACAAAGTAATGGGAGGCTTGGATATGACGACAGGCAAACGATATGCAGACCCGGCATGGCGCGACGCCATGCGCGTACGCGTGGACTACAACAACATGATGCAGGACCGCCTGGGCGACCGCGGCATTGCGGACGCGGAGATCGACGCGCTCCTGCCGAAGCTGGCGGCCGCGGCGGACGCCATGGAGGCCGGGCGCGGCAACATGAAGTGGCGCGAACTGCCGTACAACCAGGAGCAGGTCGTGGCAAAGATCGAGGCCGTGGCAGAGCGGGTGCGCGAGCAATTCGACGCGTTTGTCGTGCTCGGCATCGGCGGCAGCGCGCTCGGCCCGATCGCGGTGCACCAGGCGCTCTGCCACCTCAGGTACAACGAGCTGCCGCGGGACAGGCGCGGCGGCCCGCGCCTCTATGTGGAGGACAACGTCGACCCGGAGCGCATGGCGGCGCTGCTGGATGTGATCGACGTCGAAAAGACCATGTTCAACGTCATCACGAAGTCCGGCGGCACGTCGGAGACCATGTCGCAGCTGCTGATCGTCACGGACCTGCTCCACGCCCGGCTGGGCGAGGACATCTCCTCCCACCTGATCGCCACGACCGACGCGGTGAAGGGCAATCTCGTCAAGATCGCCGCGCGGGAAAAGCTGACCACGTTCGTCGTGCCGGACGGCGTGGGCGGCCGGTTTTCGGAGCTGTGCCCGGTGGGGCTGCTGGCGGCGGCGGTGTGCGGCATCGACATCCGCGAGCTGCTCGCCGGCGCGGCCTACATGGACGGGCTGTGCGCCGCGCGCAACGTGCGCAAAAACCCGGCCTACCTGCTGGCCACGTTGCAATACCTGGCCATGCGCCGCGGCTGCAACATCAGCGTGCTGATGCCGTATGCCGACTCGCTCAAGTACATGGCCGACTGGTACGCCCAGCTCTGGGCGGAGTCGCTCGGCAAGCGCGTGGGGCGCGACGGCAGCACCGTGCATGCAGGGCAGACGCCCGTCAAGGCGCTGGGCGTGACGGACCAGCATTCGCAGGTGCAGCTGTACACCGAGGGGCCGTTTGACAAGGTCATCACGTTCCTCGGCGTAGACCGCTACCGCACCGAGACGAAGATCCCGGAGGGCTATCGGGATATTCCGGACGTGTCGTTCCTCTCCGGCCACACGCAGAACGAGCTGATCCGCGCGGAGCAGTCCGCCACGGAGTACGCCGTGATGAAGAGCGGGCACCTGTCGCACACGATCACGCTGCCGGAGGTGAACGCCTTCACCGTGGGGCAGCTGCTGTACCTGTTCGAGGTCATGACCGCATTTGCCGGCGAGCTGCTGGACATCAACGCGTTCGACCAGCCCGGCGTGGAGGAGGGCAAGAACGCCACCTATGCGCTGCTGGGCAAGCCGGGATATGACGCCAAGCGCGCGGAGCTGGAGGCGCAGCCGAAACCGCAGGCGCGCTACACGGTCTGAGCCCATGGTGCGGGTCAGGACGCTGACACAGGCGGACAGACGGGCCGCGCTTGCCCTCTGGCAGGCGCGGTTTTCGGACACGGACCCGTTTTGCGGCTGGTATTTTCAGGAGCGGTTTACGCCCGCGCTGTCGGCCGGGCTGTTCGAAGACGGGCGTCTGCGGAGCATGGCGCTTGGCCGGCCGGTCACGCTGCGGGACGGCGGGGCGCTTCCCGCGGTGCTGGTGGCGGGCGTGTCCACCGAGGTGGGATTTGAGCGGCGCGGATACATGAAACGCGCCATGGCGCGCGTGGAGACGCTGGCCGCGCAGGCCGGCGCGCGGCTGCTCGTGCTCCGGCCGGTCGATCCGGCCATCTACCTGCCGCTCGGCTTTTTGCCGTATTCGGCCGTTTGCTTCGCGTTTGGCACGGGCGAGGCGGAGGCCGCGCCCGTCGCGCCGCGTGCCTGCGACCCGGCGGCGCTGCTGGCGTGCTATGCGGCGGCCACGCAGGGACTGGCGGTCTGCCAGTACAGGCGCGAGGCGGACATGGCCGCGCGGCTGCGGGACGTGGAGAGCGACGGGGGCGTGTGCGTCGCGCTGGAGGGCGCGCGGGC
>URQH01000021.1 GCA_900549955.1 uncultured Eubacteriales bacterium
CGGCGCGCCCGCCCTCCGGCCGCACGCGCCCTACAGCCCGGCCCGGCCGCAACCGGCCCCCAGCTCCCGTTTCCGCCGGCCGGGCGGCTGCCTCACGGCGCAAACAGCAGCAGCGCCTCGTTTTGCAGGTCGAGCCCGCGCGCGTTCAGCGCAAACGCCTCGGGCGTCTCGCGCGCCCAGCCGCGCCGGCGGATTTCCGCCACCGCCTGCGGGTACGCCGCATACAGCGAAACGCCGAAGCGGCGCAAAAACGCTTGCAGTGAAACGCCCTCGATCAGGCGCAGCCCGAGCATGACGGTTTCAAACATCTCCTCCGCGCAGCCGATCGCCTGCACCTGCTGCACGGGCAGCCGTCCGGCCTCGAGCGCCTGCCGGTAGGCCGCCGGCGACGCCGTGTTCGCGCGCCGCGTCCAGGCCCCGTCCACGCGCAGCGCCCCGTGCGCCGCCACGCCAAAGCCCAGGTATTCGCCGTTGTGCCAATAGCCGAGGTTGTGGCGGCAGGCAAAGCCGGCGCGCGCGAAGTTGGAAATCTCATAGCGCAAAAACCCCTGCCCCGCCAGATACGCCATGCCGGCATCCTGCATGTCCGCCACCGCGTCCTCCTCCGGCAGCGCCGTGCGCCCGGCGCGCACCGCTTCCAGAAGCGGCGTCCCCTCCTCGAGGATGAGCGCATAGGCGGACACGTGCGTCACGCCGTCCAGGGCGCACACGAGCCGCAGCGTGTCGAGATACTGCGCCTGCGTCTGCCCCGGCAGGCCGTGCATGACGTCCACGTTCAGGTTGTCAAACCCGGCGCGCAAGGCCGCGCGGTGCGTCTCCAGAAAGCGCTCCCGCGTGTGGATGCGGCCGATCGCCGCAAGCAGGGCGTCGTCCGCCGACTGCAGCCCGATCGACAGGCGGTTGACCCCCGCCGCCCGGTAGGCGCGCAGGCGCTCCGGCGTCACCGTGCCCGGATTGCACTCGACGGTGACCTCCGCGTCCGGCGAGAGCGGGTACCGCGCCCCGAGCGTCTCGAGCACCGCGCCGAGCTGCGCCCCGGTGAGCAGCGAGGGCGTGCCGCCGCCGAAAAACACGCTCTCCACGCGCGGCGGCACGGGCAGCCGCTCCGCCGCGAGCGCGATCTCCCGGCACAGCGGCGCAACATAAGCGCCCACCGCCTCCGGCTCGGCAAAGGAGACGAAGTCGCAGTAGGCGCATTTTCTGACGCAATAGGGGATGTGCAGATACAGGCCGGCCATCAGTTGATGCGCAGCACGCTCATGAACGCCTCGCTCGGCACCTGCACGGAACCGACCTGGCGCATGCGCTTCTTGCCCTCTTTCTGCTTTTCAAGCAGCTTCTTCTTGCGCGTGATGTCGCCGCCATAGCACTTGGCAAGCACGTCCTTGCGCACGGCCTTGACCGTCTCCCGGGCGATGATCTTGCCGCCGATGGCCGCCTGGATGGGGATCTCGAACTGCTGGCGTGGGATGACCTCCTTCAGCTGTTCGGCCACGGCGCGGCCCTTGGCATACGCCTTGTCGCGGTGGACGATGGTGGACAGCGCGTCGCACATGTCGCCGTTGAGCAGGAAGTCGAGCTTGACAAGGTCGGACTTCATGTATTCGCGCAGCTCATAGTCGAACGACGCATAGCCGCGGCTGCGGGATTTGAGCTGGTCGAAAAAGTCGTAGATGATCTCGTTGAGCGGCAGGATGTAGTGCATCTCCACGCGCGTCTCCTCGAGGTATTTCATGTCCACAAAGATGCCGCGCTTTTCCTGGCACAGCTCCATGATCGTCCCCACGTATGCCGAGGGCGTCATGATGTTCGCATTGACCATCGGCTCTTCCATGCTCTCGATCTCCGTGACCGGCGGCAGGTTGGTCGGGTTGTCGATGAGCCGCTCCGTGCCGTCCGTCATGCGCACGCGGTAGATGACCGACGGGGCGGTCGTGACGAGGTCCAGGTCGAACTCGCGCTCGAGCCGCTCCTGGATGATCTCCATGTGCAGCAGCCCGAGAAAGCCGCAGCGGAAGCCATAGCCCAGCGCGACGGACGTCTCCGGTTCAAACGAGAGCGACGCGTCGTTCAGCTTGAGCTTGTCCAGCGCGTCGCGCAGATCGTCGTAGTGCGCGCCGTCGGCCGGATAGATGCCGCAGAACACCATGGGGTTGACCTGCTTGTAGCCGGGCAGCGGCTCCTTTGCCGGGCGCTGCGCGCCGGTGATCGTGTCGCCGACCTTCGTCTCCGCCACGCTCTTGATGGACGCGGCGATGTAGCCCACTTCGCCCGCCGTCAGCTCCTCCACCGGCTTGAGCTGCGGCGCAAACACGCCCACCTCCGTCACGTCAAATTCGTTGCCGGTGGCCATGGAACGGATGCGGTCGCCCGCCCGCACCGTGCCGTCCATGACGCGCACGTAGGAGAGCGCGCCCTTGTAGTTGTCATAGTAGCAGTCGAAAATCAGTGCTTTAAGCGGCGCGCCGGGGTCGCCCTCGGGCGGCGGCACCCTGTCCACGATCTGGGCCAGCACCTGGTCGATATTCACGCCATTTTTGGCGGAGATGCACGGCGCGTCCTCCGCCGGGATGCCGATCACGTCCTCGATCTCGCGGATCACGTGCTCCGGCTGCGCGGACGGCAGGTCGATCTTGTTCACGACCGGCACGACCTCGAGCCCGTTGTCCACCGCCAGATAGACGTTCGCCAGCGTCTGCGCCTCGATGCCCTGCGTCGCGTCCACGACGAGCACCGCGCCCTCGCACGCGGCCAGCGCGCGGCTCACCTCATACGTAAAGTCCACGTGCCCGGGCGTGTCGATCAGGTTGAACATATAGCGCTTGCCGTCGGTATGCGTGTAGAACATGCGCACCGCCGTCGCCTTGATCGTGATGCCGCGCTCGCGCTCGATGTCCATCGAGTCGAGCAGCTGGTCCTCCATGTCGCGCGCGGAGACCGTGTCCGTCAGTTCCATCATGCGGTCGGCCAGCGTCGATTTGCCGTGGTCGATGTGCGCGATGATCGAAAAATTGCGGATCAAATCCATCGGGTATGCCATTGCAGCCGTCCCTTCCAAAGGTTTTCAGCATATCATACCATCGGCGGTCGGTCCTGCGCAAGGTTTTCCGCTTCTCCGCCCGGCAAACGCCGCCCGCTTGCCCCCGCCGGGCCCCGCGTCACGACAGCGCGGCTGTGATCTGCTCATACAGCGCGCGCGACTCCTCCGCCGAGTTGCCGCTGAGCACATACACCGTGTCGTCCGTGTCCACGCGCACAAACAGCGTCTGCCCGGTGTTGACGCACACCTTGCACAGGCCGATCCCGTTGAGCTGGAACGTCCCTTCGCAGAGCGTGCCGATCGCGGACCCCGCTACCTTGCTGCCGCCGGGCAGTCCTGTCAGCAGCTCGGCCGACTCGACCTCGTCGAGCGGGATGGTATACACGCGTGCCAGATGGTCCGCCGTGACCGCCTCGTCCGTGCAGGCGACGCGGATGGGCGTAAACTCCTCCGCGACCATCCAGCCGCACAGGGCGGGGATCGACAGCAGGCACAGCGCCGCAAAGATCATCAGCGCCTTGCCCACCGGACGCGCGAGGTTCAGCGTGCTGCCCATGCCAATCCGTTGGTTCACGACGTTGTGCGTGTCGTTGGGGTTATAGTAAAACGTCCCCAGCCACCAGCAGGCGTCGTCGTCCACGTATGCGCCGCGCCCGCTCTGCTGCGTGAGCCTGGACTGCGCCGCGCGCACCAGCAGCTCGGCGCGCAGCGCCAGCGCCAGCAGCGCAACCGTGTACACGCCCGCGGCAATTAAAACCCCAAGCGCGCTCGCCTCCAGCAACCAGACCGCCAGGGAAAACGCGCCGGTCAGGTACGCCGTGCCGGCCCAGAACACGCCCCAGTGGTACCGCCGCACGCGGGTGAGCGCGAGCGTGACGTCCACCTCCCCGTCCACGACCTCGGCTCTGTTGCGGTACAGATACCGGTAGCTGGCATAGCACCCGGCGACAATGAGCGCGTCGATCAGGTAGACCGACAGCTGCGCCCAGAACATCGCATCCACGCGCCGCCACAGCAGCGACACGACCGGCACGAGCCCCATCAGCACCGGCGGCACGAACCACCAGGCGCTCATCCATCGCTGCGGCAGCGCCGCAGCTTTCATCTCCACAAACACCTTCCCCGCGCTCTCCGGCGCCCAGCCGCGCGCCTGTTTCAGCGCGCGCAGCTGCCGGTGGGCGGCGGCATATACGAAAAACGGCGCGACAATCACCACCAGCACCCACAGCATCTGCCAGGAAAAGGCCAGGGAGTCGTGAGAAAACAGCAGCGACGGCAGCAGGGCGGCCGTGAGCAGGCCGAACAGGAGCCAGAGCCGCTTCCGGTACTGCTTGCAGATTGCGCGCACTTCCTCCGTCTGCCGCGCCTCAAACGGCAGCGTCACGCCGATGACGATGTTCTTCTTGGGCTTGGCCTCATTGGCCAATATGCCGGTCATCACCGGCAAAACCGGGTACAGGAGCAGCAGCATGATCCAGTTCATCGGGCATTGTCTCCTTCCTCTTGGCTGTCTTTTACCGCGTCCGTCCGCCCCGCGCCGGGCGCCGCGCCGCGCAGGGCCCCCTGATCTGTCGCCTCCCGGTACGTCTCGCGGCACAGTGCCACGGCGGCCGCCTCGTCCAGCCCCGCTACCCGCAGCTCCGACAGGCACAGCCGCAACGCGCGCAGCGTCTTGTCCGGCACGCCCGCCCCGCGCGGCTGCGCCGACACCACCGTGCCGCCGCGGCGGTCCGCGGTCAGATATCCCTCGCGCCGCAGCTGCTGGTACGCCTTGCTGACGGTCATCATGTTGACCCCGCTCTCGTCCGCAAACGCACGGATCGTGGGCAGGCGCTCCCCGTCGCGCAACGCGCCCGCGGCGATGCCCTGCACAATTTGGTTGCGAATTTGCAGGTAGATCGGCTCTTCGCTTTCAAAATCGAGCTGTAACAGCACGGTAACACCTCCTTTGCACTGTTTGTATTATCAATTATCCCCCCCCATTCCCTTTTGTGTTCCCGTAGACCAAAACCCAAAATCAAAATCTAATGTAGATTTATTCATTGGGACACAAAAGGAGGCTCTACCCTTTCGGGTGCAGCCTCTAACTTTGTTTATGTTTTATCAGAAAGTAATATTTGCAATTTCTGTATCGACAATGGTTTCCCAATCGTCAAAGTCAAAAACATGGAAGGACAACTCTACATTCTCAATCGTAGTAATCCCATTTTCCTCAAGGTCAGACTCCATAAAAGTAATGGTATCCACGGCACGTTTGCCTGCAACTACATCGCAGGAAAACACAGCCTCTACCATAAATCCATTGACGGATACATCTCTGGTCTGTACGGTTACATCTTTATCTCCTGTGTTTTCAATATAAGTCACGATGCTGGGACCAAATATGGAATCATCTTCTGCAAGCCCCTTAATAACAATCTTGATACCATTTCCCTCATAGGCCAAATCGCCGTTATCATCATAGGTATACTCAAAGGTATCAGCGATAGAAGTCCTGATCTGGATTGCGTCAGTGTCCAAATACGTTTCCCAATCAGCCATGTCAAAAATGTGAAATGCAATTTCCATATCAGCGATTGCTTCAATTCCACACGCCTCAAAATCCGATTGCATAAACGTCAAACTATCATTTGCCTTCTTGCCATTCACAACATCAACCGACATCATCGTTTCCACCATGTAGCCATTAACGGAAGCGTTGCGGCATTGGAAAGTTAGGTCTTTGCCAGAATTATTCTCAATAAGCAGTTTGATTTCTGGGCCAAAAACCTCGTCAACTTCAAGGCTTTTAGCAGTAATTTTTATGCCAGCCTCATCAACAAGAACGGTCTCACTAATAGTCGCTTCTGTTTCCTCGGGTTCCTCTACTTGTTCCTCCTGCTGTCCTTCCTCGGTGTTGTCGCCAGTAACAACATTAGAGGGCTCCTTAATCTCTTCATCAGAAGGACTACCGCATGCTACCAATGACATAGCCAAAATAATTGCCAGGATAATTGCCAATGTTCTTTTCATTTTATCTTCTCCTTTATCTTTTTTCTTTCGCGGTATATAGATACAAAGCCAATGCCGGGCAGCAAAGATCCCAATGCCTTCACTATAAGAATGCCAATATCCCCAACATCATTAGTCCCATAAAAAAGCCAAGAAAACCCATAATAATGGGCAAGATGCCAATTACTTTGTTTTTATTATATCACAACCTTTACAAATTATCTAATATAAATTGGTTCTGTATGTCAATTTTACGCGCTCTGCAAGCACTGGCCCGGTTTATTTGCATCCCGCTTACCCTACAGTGTGTTTCGGGCAAACGCGCACACTTTCTTTACAGAGGAGATGGACTGCTGTATAATATATAAGGAAAAATGTGCGGCCGCGCCCGTTGCCGGCCGCTTGGGCCGGTGCGGGCCGCGTACAATCGCCGCCCGGCCAGAAAGGATATCCATGGCACTCAGAACCATACGCGTCAACGACGACCCCTGTTTGAGAAAAGTCTGCCGGCCTGTCGACCGGTTTGACGGGCGGCTTGCCGAGCTGCTCGACGACATGCTGGAAACGATGTACCATGCCGACGGCGTGGGGCTGGCCGCGCCGCAGATCGGCGTGCTGCGCCGCGCCGTGGTGATCGACGTGGGCGAAGGGCCGGTGGAGCTCATCAACCCCCGCATCACCAGCAGCGACGGCATCCAGGGCGACATCGAGGGCTGCCTCTCCTTCCCCGGACAAGCTGGCTATGTCGAGCGCGCCAACCGCGTCACCGTGGAAGGCCAGGATCGGCGTGGACGGCTGCACACCTACGAAGCCGAAGGGCTCTTTGCGCGCGCCATCCAGCACGAGCTGGACCATCTGGACGGGCTGGTGTTCCTGCGGCTGAAAAAAGACCCGCCGGAGGGTTTTGAAGAGCGGTAAGCCGGCACGGGCGACCCCGTCTTTTTCCCTGAACAGGCGAAGGAATCACCCTGCCGCCGGGCACGCCGGCGCGGGGCTACGGAGGCATGAAGCATGAAAATCGCGTTCCTCGGCACGCCGGAATTTGCCGTGCCGTCGCTGCAGGCGCTCATCGACGCCGGGCATACGCTCTGCGTCTTTTCCCAGCCGGACAGGCCGGTGGGCCGCCACGGCACGATATCGCCGACGCCGGTCAAGGCGCTGGCGCTCCGGCACGGCATCCCGGTATACCAGTTCGACCGTATCCGGCGGCCGGAAGGCGTCGCGGCGCTCCGGGCGTTTGCGCCGGATCTGATGGTGACGGCCGCCTTCGGGCAGCTGCTTTCACAGGAAAACCTCGATGTGCCGCGGCTCGGCTGCATCAACGTGCATGGGTCGCTGCTGCCCAAATACCGCGGCGCCGCGCCCATCCAGTGGGCCATCATCGACGGCGAACGCGTGACGGGCATCACGACGATGATGACCGACATCGGCATGGACACGGGCGACATCCTGCTAAAGGCGGAGACGGCCATCGGCCCGGACGAGACGGCCGGCGAGCTGTATGACCGGCTGGCGGCCATCGGCGCGCGCGTGCTGCTCGACACGCTGGCCGCGCTCCAGGCAGGCACGCTCCAGCGCACCCCGCAGGACGAAGCGCTTGCCACGAAATGCTGTATGCTCAAAAAGGAGCATGGCAAGCTCGACTTTCAACAGACCGCGCAACAGGTGCACGACCGTGTGCGCGGCGTGAACCCGTGGCCCGGCGCCTACGCGCTGCTGGACGACGGCTCCACGCTCAAGATCTGGAAGACGCAAAAGGCGGGCCCGCAAAGCGCGGCGCATCCGGCCGGGGCCTGCTTTGGCGACGCCAGAACCGGGCTGTTCGTGCAATGCGCAGACGGCGCGGTAGAACTGCTGGAAGTGCAGGCCGCCGGCGGCAAGCGGCTCGACGGGCGCACATTCCTGCGCGGCAGGCCCATTGCCGGGCACACGCTCTCATGAACGTCCGCCGCCTTGCCCTTGACGTGCTGTCCGACGTGACCGACGGCGGCGCCTATGCCAATCTACGCCTCAAGCAGGCGCAGGCCGGCCTCTCCGCAGCCGACGCGCGGTTCCTCTCCGCGCTCGTCTACACGACGCTGGACCGGCTGCTCTATCTCGACTACATCCTCTCCGCCTTTGCCCCCGGGCGGCAAAAGCGGACGGTACGCGCGCTGCTGCGGCTCGGCGCATGCGAGCTGCTGTGCCTGCGCACGCCGCCGCACGCGGCGGTATCGGAATACGTTTCCCTCTGCAAACAGCTCGGCAAGGGCGCGGCCGCCGGGTTTGTGAACGCCGTGCTGCGCCGCATCGACCGCGAGCGCGACGCGCTGCCGCCACTGCCCGACGCGCCCGACGCCAGGCTGTCCATCGAATACAGCTATCCGCTGTGGCTCGTACGGCTCTGGTGCGCAGAGCGTGGCGAAGCGGAAGCGCGGCAGCTGCTCGCCGCAGCGCCAAGGCCGCTCTCCGTACGCGCGCAATATCCGGAAACGACGGAAGGCGTGCTCGCCGCGCTGCCCTGTGGCGCCACGCGCGGGCGCATGGATGAAAACTGCCTGTATCTCGACGCGGGCATGGACGTGACCGCGGACCCGCTCTTTCAGGCGGGACGCCTGGCCGTCCAGGGGGAGGGCGCCATGCTCGCCTGCCGCGCCCTGGGCGACTGCCGGGGCCGGCGCGTGCTCGACGCCTGCGCCGCGCCGGGCGGCAAGAGCGCCTATATCGCCTCGCTGTCGGAAAACCAGGCGGCGTTGACCTGTTTCGAGCTGCACGCGCACCGGTTGTCGCTGCTGCAGAGCACGCTGGAACGGCTGCACGTGCGGGCCGACCTTCGGCAACGCGACGCGTCGGTGCACGACCCGGCGTTCGACGGCGCGTTCGACGCGGTGCTGGTCGATGCGCCGTGTTCGGGGCTCGGCCTGCTCAGTGGCAAGCCCGACCTGCGCTATCGCAAGCAACCGGCCGACATCGGCACGCTCGCCCAGATCCAGGCGCGCATTCTGGACGCCTGCGCCCCGTATGTCCGCCCCGGCGGCACGCTGGTCTATGCCACCTGCACCGTCAGCGCCGCGGAAAACGAGCGGCAGACGGCCGCCTTTTTCAGCCGCCACCCCGAATTTTCCCCCGCCCCGCTCCCGTTCCACGACGGCCACGAGCTGCAGCTGCTGCCGCACCGGCACGGGACGGAGGGCTTCTACCTCGCGAGGATGCAACGATGTACCTGACCGAACAGTCGTTTGAAGAGATCGCCGCACTGGTGCGTTCGTTTGGCGAACCGGACTTCCGCGCGCGCCAGGTCTATGGCTGGCTGACGCGCGGCGTGCGCCCGGCCGACATGACCAACGTGCCGAAGGCGCTGCGCGACCGGCTTTCCGAACTGCCTTTTGGCGCCGTGGACATCCGTCACAAGCGCGTGTCGGAGCGCGACGGCACGGCCAAGTACCTCTTTCAGCTCGAGGACGGCAATCTCGTGGAAGGCGTGCTGATGCGCTACAAATATGGCAACACGGCCTGCCTGTCCACGCAGGTGGGCTGCCGGATGGGCTGCGCGTTCTGCGCCTCCACGCTCGAAGGCTGTGTGCGCAACCTGCACGCGGGCGAAATGCTCGGGCAGATCGCCGCCATCGAGCGCGACGAGCCGGCCCCGGCCGGGCAGCGCGCCGTGACCAACCTTGTGCTCATGGGCAGCGGTGAGCCGATGGACAACCTCGACAACGTCCTGCGCTTCCTGCGCCTCGTCTCCAGCCCGGACGGCATGCGCATCAGCCCGCGCAACATCTCGGTTTCCACCTGCGGCCTGGTGCCACAGCTCGAGCGGTTCACGGCGGAGGCGCCGCATGTGACGCTGTCCATCTCGCTGCACGCGCACGACGACGAGACGCGCAGCCGCCTCATGCCTGTCAACCGCGCCTATCCCATCGCCAGCGTGCTGCGCGCGGCAAAGGCGTATGCGGACAAGACGGGGCGCCGGGTCGTGTTCGAATACGCGCTCATCCGCGGCGTAAACGCCGCCGAAACCGACGCCGTGGCGCTGGCGCGCCGCCTGCGCGGCATCCGCTGCCACGTGAACCTCATCCCGCTCAACCCGGTGCCGGAGCGCAACCTGGCGGGCGCAACGCGCCAGGAAGCGGTGGCCTTTCAGGGCTGGCTGACCCGGGAGCACATCTCCGCGACCGTGCGCCGCGAGATGGGCACCGACATCGAAGGCGCCTGCGGACAACTGCGACGGAGGATCCTCCATGAACTACGCGATTAAGACCCACATCGGCCGGCGCGCCCACAATGAGGACCGCGGCCACATCCCGTCCGGCCAGAACGCGCTGCCGTTCGTCGCCGTGTCCGACGGCATGGGCGGCCATGCGGCGGGCGAAATCGCCAGCCGCATGACGATCGACGGCATGCTCGACGAGCTGCGCCACGGGTACGACATGGACCCCATCTCCCTGCTGAAGCGGTCGATCACGCGGGTCAATCTCGACGTGTACCGCGCGGCGCAGGACGGGGAGACGCTGCGCGGCATGGGCGCGACGCTGGTCTGCGCGCTGCTCAGCGGCAAACGATACCTCGTGGCCAACGTGGGCGACAGCCGCCTGTACCACTTTGACGGCGCGACGCTCGAACAGGTCACGACCGACCACTCCCTGGTCGAAATGCTCGTGCAGTCCGGCAACATCACACGCGAAGCCGCCAGGACGCACCCACGCCGCAACATCATCACCCGCGCCATCGGCATCGGCCTGCGCGTGGACGTGGACGTGTTCGACCGCGCGTGGAAGGAAGGCGACATCCTGCTGCTGTGTTCCGATGGGCTGTCCGGCAGCCTGGAAGACGCGGACATGCTGCGCATGCTGCAGCAGGGCGGCTCCCTTTCGGACATGGCCGACCGTCTGGTCGCCGCCGCGCTTGAAAACGGCGCCAGCGACAACATCACCGTCGTGCTCGCACGCTGCGAAGGGGGCGATTGCGCATGACGATCGGCACCATTTTGAACCATCGTTACCGCATTGAGGCGCTCATCGGCTCCGGCGGCATGGCGCTGGTCTATCGCGCCATCAACCTCACCAACCGCCGCCCCGTGGCCGTCAAGGTCCTGCGGCAGGAATACCGGGACAACGCAGAGTTTCTGATGCGGTTTGAGCGAGAGGCGCGCGCCGTGCTGCACCTGTCGCACGACAACATCGTGCGCGCCTACGGCGTCGGGCAGTACGACGGCATCCCGTATATCGTCATGGAGTACGTCGAGGGAAAGACGCTCAAACAGATCATCCAGGAAAACGGACCCATGCCGGCGCGAACCGCCATCCGGATCACCTGCCAGGTGCTGGAAGCGCTCTCCGCCGCCCACGCCACCGGAATCATCCACCGCGACGTCAAACCGCAAAACGTGATCGTCACCCGCGACGGGCGCGCCAAACTGACCGACTTTGGCATTGCGCGCGACGTGGACGCCAGCACCGTCACCTTCGCCGGCGACACGGTAATCGGTTCGGTGCACTACCTCTCCCCCGAACAGGCGACCGGCACGCCCGTGACCGCCGCGAGCGACATCTATTCCACCGGCGTCATGCTGTACGAGATGCTCACCGGCACCGTGCCCTTCACCGGGGAGACATCCGTGTCCATCGCGCTCAAGCACATCAACGACGTGCCGGTGGAGCCCATCCAGCAAAACCCGAAAATCCAGCCGATGCTCAACAGCATCGTGCTGCGCGCCATGTGCAAAAACCCCGCCGACCGCTATCCGACGGCCAAGGCGATGCGCAACGACCTGCTGCACGCCCAGCATGCGCCGGCAGGCGCGCTGCGCGGGCACCCCGTTTCCCTGTCCGGCAGCCCAGCATCGGGCGGGGAACAGAACCCGGCAGACCAGGCGGCCAAATGGCACGGCTCGTTCAAGATTGCGCTCGTGGTGGGGCTGTGCATTTGCGCGCTGCTGGGCACCTTTTTCGGCATGCGCAGCCTGCGCACTCAGCCGGCCACCGCACAGCTGCCCGTGCCGATCCTCGCCGAAAAGACCGTGGCGGAGGCCACGCAGCGCGCGTCCGAATACGGTTTTGCACTGGTCATTGCCGAATATGAAACCAGCAACACCGTGCCTCACGGCTGCATCATTTCGCAGGAACCGGCCGCCGGCACGTCCGCCCGGGCCGGCACGGAAATCTACGTCGTCGTGAGCGCCGGTCCGGAAGCGCCGACCGTGCCGAACCTGGTCGGCCAGACCTATGAAGATGCGCTCACGCTGCTTGCGGAAGCGGGACTCGACATCGGCAAGGTCTCCTATCGCGTATCCGACGTGGCCATCGGCTACATCTGTGAACAGACGCCGCTGGCCGGTACCGAAGTCAGCGCCGGGCAGCTGGTCGACGTCTGCATCAGCGCCACCTCGGCACAGCAGGTACAGATGCCGGTCGTCACGGGGTTGCCGTTGACCGAAGCGCTGTCGCTGCTGGATCAGAACGGGTTTTCTGACATCCTGCTGCGATATGACGCCGATTCCGCCAAGGAACCCGGCATGGTGGACACACAGTCGCCCGAGGCGCTCGCCACGGTGCAGGCCGGCATGGCCGTGTCGCTCGTCGTCGCAGGTTCGCCCGCCGACCGCCCCTACAGCGCCGACATCGCCTACAACCTGACCATCGGCGCCAACGGCACCGACGTCATGGCCACCATCGTGGAGGCGGAGGCCGGCGTGCGGTTTGAACGCGTCGTATATGAGGTGACGCTCGAAAAGGGCGACATCATCCCCGTCTCCTTCACGGCCTATGCCGCGTCGGAGGGCCTGCACGAGCTGATCCTGTACATCGACGGGCAGGAAGTACGCAGGCAGGAAGCCAGCTTTGGCTTGAGATCGCAATAATGGAACAGGGACGCATCATCAAGGGCATAGGCGGATTCTACTACGTGCAGCTGGACGGCGGCCTGGTGGTGGAATGCCGCGCGCGCGGCCGCTTCCGCCGCGACGGCAAGCCGCCTCTCGTCGGCGACCTGGTGACCATACTGCCCCAGCGTGAGGGCGCCGCGCTCGTGGACGAGATCCTGCCGCGCAAAAACGAGCTCGTGCGCCCCATGGCTGCCAATGTCGACCGCCTGCTACTCGTGCTGTCCGCATCCGCGCCGCCGCCGGACTGGCTGCTCGCCGACAAACTGCTCATCCAGGCGCACTGCGCCGGCATTGCGCCGCTGCTGCTGCTGAACAAGTGCGACGCCGCCAACCGGGACACGCTCGACGCATTTCTAAAGGACTACGCGTCGTTTGACACCCTGTGCGTATCCGCAAAGACCGGCCAGGGCATCCGGCAGCTTGGGGAGCTGCTGCAGGAAGGCGTTTCCTGCTTTGCCGGGCAGTCCGCCGTGGGAAAGACCTCGTTGCTCAATGCGCTGATCCCCGGCCTCTCTCTGGAGACGGGCGGCCTGTCGCGCAAGACGGAGCGCGGCCGCCATACCACGCGCCACGCGCAGCTCGTGCCCTTTGGCGCCGGCGCAGTGCTGGACACGCCTGGGTTTTCGCTGTATGATACGCAGGACCTTGAACAGGACGTGCTGGACGCCTGCTACCCGGAATTCGGCGCGCTGCCGGCGCAATGCCGCTTCCCGGGCTGCATGCATGTCTCCGAACCGGATTGCGCCGTCAAACGCATGGTGGAAGCCGGCGGCATGAGCCCCTCCCGCTATGCGCGCTATGTGCTGCTTGCAAAGGAATTCGAACAAAGGAGAAAACACCGCTATGATTAAAATTGCCCCCTCCATCCTGTCTGCCGATTTTGCAGCGATGGGCGCCGCCGTAGAGCGGCTGGCCGGCTGGGGCGCCGATTGGGTCCACTTCGACGTGATGGACGGTCACTTCGTCCCCAACCTCACCTTTGGCCCCATGATGTGTGCCGCGGTGCGCCCGCTGACCAAACTGCCGCTCGACGTCCACCTCATGGTTTCCCGCCCGGCCGACTGGATAGAGCCGTTCCACCAGGCGGGCGCAGACTGCATCACGTTCCACGTCGAGGCGGAGGCGCACGTGCACCGCACGCTGCAGTCCATCCGCGCGCGCGGGATGCGGGCCGGCGTCGTGCTCAATCCCGCCACGCCCGCGTGCATGGCGGAGGCCGTGCTGCCACTGTGCGACCTGGTGCTGCTCATGAGCGTCAACCCCGGTTTTGGCGGCCAGTCCTTCATTCCGGAAGTGCTCGACAAGATCCGCACGCTGCGCGCCATGATCGATGCGCGAGGCCTGTCCACGGAGATCGAAGTGGACGGCGGCGTCAATCCCGATACCGCGCGCGCGTGCATCGACGCGGGCGCGACCATTCTCGTCGCCGGCAACAGCGTGTTCCGCGCCCAGGACCCGCAGGCCATGGTTGCCGCGCTCCGCTGCGGGCGCTGACGCCCTTTGGATCTGCGCAGCCCGTCCCATATGATCGATCAAGCGCCCCGCCCCGGCAGGATGCCGGGGCGGGGCGCCTGCCCTTCCCTGGGAACGCGACGGCTCCCTTTCAGTTGTACTCCTGCCCAAGCACGTCCCACGGCGTCAGCAGCCCCAGCACGCGCTCCGTCTCGCGCCCGTTCTCCGTCACAAACAGCATGTCCAGGCGTTCGCCGCGGTCGAACGACTCGCGCAGCATCCGCTCCGAAGCATAGATGGAGCCGTTGCGCGGCACGAAGGCAAACCGGCGCTTCTGCCGGGCGGACAGCGGCAGATACCGCTCCAGCGCGGAAAACGGGGTCGCCTCCGTCAACCCGGCAATCGTCTCGTCCAGCACGCACGCAAAGATCGTGTTCTCGCTGAACACGCCCGCAACCCGGCCGTCCACCAGGATGGGCACGTGCGAAAAGCCCTGCTCGTGCATCCTGCGCATGACGGGCAGCACCGCATCCTCCGGCGCAGCCGTCAACGCGCGCTCGATGCGCGTGGCGCACTGCAGGTTGGTCTCCGGCGTCTGTAACCGCCGCAACACGCGGCGCAACGTCTCCAGCATCGCCTCCGACGGTTCCACCGCATACGCGCCGTCCACCCGCGGCTTGTGGCTGAGCAGGTTGCGCACGTCGCGGCAATACTCCAGCTCCGGCCGGAAGCGCTCGAACTCCGGCCGCGTCATGAGCGACTGGATCGTGCGGTGGTCCACCGGCAGATGGTACTGCGACGCCGCCTCGAGCTCCAACGTGCGATACAAATCCAAAAACTCATCCGTCCTGTTCATCCGTACCAGGCTTCCCCTCTGCAAGCAATGTGTTGAGGATATAGAGATAGATTTCTTCCGCATGCTCCGTCCAGCCGGCCCGCACGCGCTGCGCCATGGCCCGGGAAATGACGTCAAAAGAAATATCCAGCACGACGGACGTCTTTTCCTGCGCGCGCAGATGCACGCGGTACGCCCCGCCGTACAGCTCCTCCATGGAGGACACGAGCTGTGTCTCGCGCAGCATGGACTCGTGATTCCGCTCGGCATACGCCGCAAGCCGCGTCCGAAGGGAGTGCGGCAGGCTCTCCTCGAACATGCCGAGCACCTCCTCGCCGCGCGAGGTCACGCGATATCCCTGTCCAAATGTACGCGGGATAGCCGCGAGAAAACCGTCTTCCTCCATCTCGGCCATTGCCGTTTGAAAATCAAAATAGGACATGCAATCGTTTTCCACCATCGCCCGGTAGAGCTGTTCCCGCGTAATATCGAGATCCGCCGCACGGGTGAAAAACAGGATGGTCAGCTTGTCCTTTGGAACGCCGTGTGCAAAAATTGGCATGTCACACCTCCGTCTCATTTCCAAACGCCACGGGAAGGATGCCCGGGCACGGCCCACCTCCACGCGCACCCCAAGGCCACAAACGCTGCGCCCCCCGCGCGCTGCGCCGCCCCGCAACACGCCATGCGCTTTACCGCCCGGTCGACGGGCCTCCCCGCCGCCCGGCCTGCCGTTTCTGCTTCTGCCGCTCGTCATCCTGCGTTTGATCCTGTGGGGTTTCGGCCCGGTTTTCCTGCCATGGCCCGTTCTCCTTCCAATCCCCTGCCCGCAGATGCGCCGCCATGGCGCAGAGAAACTCCTTGTTGCTCGGCGGGCACGTCTTGCTGCACCATGGCATCAGCTGCAACAGCAGCGCCTGATCGCCAATTTGCCAGATCTCGTGGATGATCGCGCGCAGATTGCGGTCAATCTGCTGCGGGGATGCATGCATCCGTTGTGCCACCAGCGCATACACATCGGACAAGTGCTCCACATCTTTCCGCTCACGCAGGACGTCCAGCAGTTCCATCGCCTGCACATATCCCCTGCGGCTGGGCCTGGCTCCCATGGCCAGCAACATCCGTTCAATTTCGACCATTTTCGCGTCCCCCATTCGATTTCTGAAATTATTTCGGGAAATATGCAACATTGTTGCATATTTTCGCGGGACGCGCAATACAATCGCACAAAATCGAAGCGGTTCGACAAAAATCGCCAAAAAACCCCCGGTCAGAGCGCAAACAGATAGATGGCCAGGAAGTGCAACAGGCTGCCAAGCAGCACAAACACGTGGAACGCGCCGTGAAAATACCGCCGGCGCGCACCGATGCCAAACAGGATTGCGCCGACCGTATAGCTGATCCCGCCCGCCAGCAGCAGGAAAAAGCCCGGCCGCGTCAGCGCCGCCCACGTCTCTGGCAAGAACGCCGCCACGGCCCACCCCATGACGATATAGCAGACCATGGAAAACGCGCGGTACTGCTTGAGATCAATTGCCGTCAACGTAACTGCCAGCGCCGTCAATCCCCATTCTCCCCCAAACGCCGCCCAAGCCAGGGCCGGATGGATCGGGCGGATGGCGCAGAGCAGGATGGGCGTATAGGTGCCGGCGATCATGAAATAAATGGCGCAGTGGTCGAGCACCTGCAGCACTTTTTTCCCCAGGGACGGGCGCAGGCCGTGATAGATACTCGACATACAGTACATCAGCAACATACACCCGCCGTATACGGCGCTGGAGACAATGCCTGCCACGCGCCCCGCCAGCACGCTCTTGACGACGCACAACACGAGCGTCGTCACCGCGAGCGCGCCTCCCGCGATGTGGGAAATCATGTTGAACAGTTCTTCTCCCCGGGTATAATCCGGGAGCTTCCGTTCAGACAAACGAATCCGCATGGCGGCCTCCTCCTTTCCAGCCGGCGCCCTGCCGGGATGACGCCGGAAGACAAAAAAACTGCCGCAAACGGATCCGCTCGCAGCAGTGTGGAGCTGATGAGCAGATTCGAACTGCCTACCTCCTCATTACCAATGAGGTGCTCTACCGACTGAGCTACATCAGCATTATGGGCTCGCAACGAACCCATTATAGCGAATATATCCCCGTTTTGCAAGAGGAATTTTCCGCCGCCTCACGCCTCTGCGCGGATGACGCTCTCCACTTCCCGCACGCAGGGCAGCCGGCGGATTTGCTCCAGCGCCGCCTGCACATCCAGCTCCTGCGCCGTATGCGTCATGAACGTGATGTGCGTGGAGCCGCCCACACGCTCGCCCAGCTGCAGGACGTCCTTGAGCGACACGCCATGGTCGGCAAACACGTTGGCGACGGCCGCCATCGTGCCCGGCGCATCCGCCACGGAAAGGCGGATACAATAGATGCAGCGGAAATTGCGCACGAGCTCCACCTCGTCGCTCATGCCCGCCTCGTTGCGGAAGGTCATGTAGCGATGGTGGCCCGCCGCGTGGCAGGCATAGATCACGTCCGACATGACCGCGGACGCCGTGGGCATGCAGCCCGCGCCGCGGCCATAGAGCATGACGTCGTCCACGGCATGCCCCGTCAGGAAGATGGCGTTGAACACGCCGCGCACGGAGGCCAGAGGATGGTCCTTCGGCAGCATGGTCGGATGCACGCGCACCTCGATGGCGTGCCCCTGCTTCTTGCCGATGGCCAGCAGCTTGATCTCATAGCCCAGCAGCTTGGCCGCCTCAAAGTCCTCCGCCGTCAGCTTGGTGATGCCCTCGCGGTAGATGACGTCGATGGGCATGTGCGCGTGAAACGCCATCGAGGACAGGATGGACAGCTTGTACATCGCGTCGTATCCCTCCACGTCGGCGGTCGGGTTGGCCTCGGCATAGCCCAGCGCCTGCGCCTCGTGCAGCACCTCGTCGAACGCGCGCCCCTCTTCGGCCATCTTGGTCAGGATATAGTTCGTCGTGCCGTTGATGATGCCCATGATGCGCTCGATGTTGTTGGCCTGCATGGAGTCGGTGATCGTGCGGATGATGGGGATGCCGCCGCCCACCGTCGCCTCCAGATACAGCCCGGCGCCGGTCTGCTTGGCCGCCGCCTCGAACTCGTGCCAGTGCTTGCTCATGACCTCCTTGTTCGACGTGACGACCGTCTTGCCGCTGGAGAGCGCGCGCAGGATGAACGTGCGCGCCGGCTCCACCCCGCCCATGCACTCGACCACGATGCCGACGCGCGCATCCTCCAGGATGTCGTCGATCGACGTGGTAAACAGCTCCCGCGGCGCCAGGTGCAGGTTGGGCTCGTGCTCAAAATCCCGCACGAGGATGTGGGCAATCTGCAGATCCAGTTCTTCGCGGTGCAGGATATCCCCGTGGTTCTCCGTCGCAATGCGGTAGACGCCGGAGCCGACAGTGCCAAAGCCGAGGATTGCAATGGTGTGGGTGGTCATGCTGAGTCTCCTTTACTGTACGATATCGGGTTCCCTCTCGGGTGAAAGCGCAGAGAACGCGGCGCCGGCCGCCGTGGCAAACGGCGCAAGCGGCGGCACGTGGAAACGGACGGGATGCAGCCACTCGACCATGTGGATCAGTTCCTGAAACACCGGCAGCGTGACCGGCGTGCCGATGAGCACGACATCCTGGACGCACTCGGCGCGCGCGGCGAACGCCGCCATCACGCCGACCGTCTGGCAGACCAGATTGACCGCGCCGCGCGCCAGATCGTCCAGCGAGGCCTCCCGTCCGAGGCGCGCAAAATTGGAAACCGTCGTGTAGGGCGGTAGGCCCGGGATGTCCCGGTCCGTCAGATCGCCAATGCACAGGTCGACGGCGCGCAGGTCGCCACGTGCGGCGCATTCCGCCACGCGCTCCGCGTCCGGTTCGCCGCCCATGTGCCGGACGAGCCCCATGAGCGTGCCGCCGCCGACGCCGCTGCCGCCCAGATGCCGCGCCGGCTCCCCGCGCGCGGCCATGACAAACGCCGTACCGGTACCCACGCTGGCCACCAGCGCCCGCGCCAGGCCGGAGAACGCCAGCGCGCCCGCGCCAATGGCGGAAAACTCCGGCACCTGCCGCACCGGCAGCCCGCGGAACGTCTCGCCAAACCGCGAGGCGCCCATGCCCGTGACGGCAATGGCCTCCGGTCCCGCCTGCAGCAGCTCGTCCAGATCGGACAGTTGAAACCGCCCCGCCTCCACGCGGGCCGTGCGCACGACCGTCCCGCCCTCCAGCAGCGCCAGCTTGACGGCGGAGACGCCCATGTCCACGCCCAGCAGCCGCTGCTCAGCCATGTTTGATAACCTTCTTGAGCGCCGTGCAGACGGCGATCGCAGCCACGACGGCCACGACGATCTCCAGCACGCCGTTGGTCGCAATCACGGTGCCGATGGCGCCGAGCAGCAGCGGATAGGCAATGCCGTTGGCCGCCGCGTAATCCACGCCAAAGACGACGTAGATCCCGCCCAGCACGAGCAGCGTGTTGGCCAGCGTGCCGGCCACCGCCGCAAGGCCCATGTTCACCGCGTCGGCCTTGCAGATGCGGGACATGCCTCGATAGACCAGGCCTGCAAACGTGCCGATCAGGATGCGCGGCACAAAGCAGATGACCAGGCTCCAGAAATTGCCCTGAAATTCGCCGAAAGAATAGAATGGCGTAAAGACGAACGCCAGCACCGGGCTCGGCGGCATGAACGTCCAGACCAGGAAGCTGAACAGCCCCGCCACAAACCCCAGCGCGGAGCCAAACCCCGTGCCAAGCGAAATGGCGGCGATGATGACCGGCACGTGCGCCAGCGTGGCCACGAGCGGGCCGATCGGCAACGAGCCGAGCGGCGTAAACGCGACGATCGCTTCGATCGCGACCAAAACGGAAAACTGCACCAGAGACAAAATATTGCGCTTATGGACAGACGACGTCATGCCCCGGACCTCCCAGATAAACGTGAACTGTTTACACATTATATACTGTTTGCGCGGATATGGCAAATAAAATCACGCAAACTATGCAGAAGGAGGGCGACGCCATGAAACGACGGGAAAAAGCGCAAACCAATCAAGCATCCAAAGCGGCCACCGCCGGCTTTGTGGCTCTCGCCGCGCTGCTGCTCTATGGCGCTCTGCGGCTCTCCGGCCAGATCGTCACGCGGGAGCTGCAACAGACGCCCCAGCCGCAGGCCTCCGGGCTGATCGAGCTAGCGGATCCTGCCGCCACGCCCATGCCGACAGAACCGCCGGCAGACGCGGTGCTGTCCGTCGTAACGCCGGCTCCCGACGCAACGCCCGGCCAAACCGGTGCGGAACTGCCGACCGCGGCGTCGCCCACGCCCGCACAGGCCGTCCCTTCCCCTGCCGCGGCAACGCCCATCCCCTCGCAGTTTGAGGAAGGCTGCCTGGATCTCGTGCTGATCGGCATGGATGAACAGGGGTTTGCTGACCTGGTCGCCGTGCTCGCCATACGCGGAAATGCCTGCACCCTGCTCTCGATCCCGAAAAATACGCTGTGCGCCGGCGGCCCCCTGTCCGGCGCGAACGATACGGCCGACGTTCTACGCCGGCTTAAGCGCCTGCTCGGCGTTTCCTTTCAATACTACGTGTGCTTTGAGGAAGATGCCATCCCCACCTGCGTGGATGCGCTCGGCAGCGTAACCATCGACGGGACGGCGCATACCGGCCCTGAGGCCTTCGCCTATTTTGCAGCGGACGGCCTGGACGAAATCCTGCGCGCTTCGCGGCAACAGGTGTTTCTGCAGGCGTTTGCGCTGCGCATCCAAAGCCTGAACCTCTTACAGCTCTGGTCCGCCAAACGGACGCTGCAGGGCAATGCGGACGCCAACCTCAGCGGGGAACAGGGCTGGCTGCTGTACCACACGCTCAAGGCGCTGGATCTCGGAGGCATGGAGCTGCAGCTGCTCCCCGTCGATTCCGTGAAGCAGGGTGAGCAGCGCTACTATGAAGCCGATATGGAAATCTTACAGAAAATCATCGAAGACCTCTACAAAAACCGTTGACACTTTTCCGTTCTTACGCTATACTAATTCATGCGCGTTTCGGTGCCGGGGGAGCATAGCTCAGCTGGGAGAGCACTTGCCTTACAAGCAAGGGGTCACAGGTT
>URQH01000022.1 GCA_900549955.1 uncultured Eubacteriales bacterium
AGCCCGGAGGGCAAGCAGGCCGCGGATTGAGCGGAGAGTCCAACAGGGGGAGCCAAACAGCAGCGCCACCCAAAGGGGTGGCGCTGCTGTTTGGTTGTACCCGATGAGGTTGGACTCGAAGCCCCGAGGAGAAAACGATGCGGTGCATCGTTTTCCGGGGCCGGGTAGCGAAAGGAGCGGTCACCTGCGCAGCCCGGAGGGCAAGCAGGCCGCGGATTGAGCGGAGAGTCCAACAGGGGGAGCCACAAAAGGAAAGGCACCCATGAGGGTGCCTTTCCTTTTGTGCCGCCGGCTGGTTGTCTCCGGGCAACGGGGCTGTGCGGCAGCCGGATCGCGGCTGTTCACTGGGCGGAGCCGAGCGCCCGCGGTGCGGGGAGGGACTTACGGCCGCCTGCCGAGGCGGCTGAACGCCATTGCCACGCTGTCGATGCCGAGCAGCAGCAGGTAGCAGCCGGCGAGGCAGCGGATGACCGTCAGCGTGAGCAGCGGCCGGAGGAACATCAGGAAGCCCAGCACCAGCCCGATGACGTTGAGGATCAGCGTCAGGCTGTAGATGCCGTCGCCCGCCACAAACCGGATATGGCTCAGGTGGGTGAGGCGGGAAATGCAGTGCGCAATAAACCAGATGGGGAACAACATCGTGAGCACAAGCACCCCTGCGCCCGGGTAGACCACCAGCATGATGCCGGACATTACGCTCAAAATGCCGGAAATCAGCGAAAGGACGGGGCCAAAACCGGAGTACCGCTCTACCTGGATATACAGCACGATATCCGCAATGCCCATCACGATGGCGGCCACGCCGTAGGCAAACACCAGGCCGGTGAGCGCCAGGTCCGGATTGGCAAACGCCAGGATGCCCAGCACAATGAGTACAATGCCAAGGACCAGTTCCAGATAGCCAAAGCCAGAGTGCCGTTTCATTGTCTGTTCCCTCCCGTCAGCATCTGCATAAACTCCTCGCCGGTGATCGTCTCTTTTTCATACAGGAACTGCGCCAGCTCGTCCAGCTTGTCCCGGTTGTCCTGCAGGATCCGCTTCGCCTTTTCATGTTGCTGCCGCACCAGCGCGACCACCTTCTGGTCGATCTCGCGCTGCGTCTGCGGCGAGCAGGCCAGCGACGCGTCGCCGCCCAGGTACTGGTTGTTGACCGTCTCGAGGGCGACCATGTCGAACTCCTCGCTCATGCCGTAGCGGGTGACCATCGCGCGGGCCAGCTTGGTGGCCTGCTCGATGTCGTTGGAGGCGCCGGTGGTATAGGTGCCGAACACGGTCTCCTCGGCTGCGCGGCCGCCGGTCAGGGTGGCGATCTTGTCTTCGATCTCCTCGTGGGTCAGCAGGTTCTTGTCGCCGGTGTCCACCTGCATGGTATAGCCGAGCGCGCCGGAGGTGCGCGGGATGATCGTGATCTTCTGCACCGGGGCGGTGTGGCTCAGCCGGGCCGCGACGAGCGCGTGGCCGATCTCGTGGTAGGCCACGAGTTTCTTCTCCTGGTCGGAGAGGACGGCGTTCTTCTTCTGGTAGCCGGCGATGACGACCTCGATGCTCTCCTCGAGGTCGGCCTCGTTGACGATCGTGCGCCCGTTGCGCACGGCCCGCAGCGCGGCCTCGTTGATGATGTTGGCCAGCTCCGCGCCGGAGGCGCCGGCGGCCATGCGGGCGATGGTGTGGAAATCCACGTCCTCCGCCGTCCGGATCTTCTTGGCGTGCACCTTCAAAATGGCCTCGCGCCCCTTGAGGTCGGGCAGCTCCACGGGCACCCGGCGGTCGAAGCGGCCCGGGCGGGTGAGGGCGGGGTCCAGCGATTCGGGCCGGTTGGTGGCGGCCAGGATGATGACGCCGGTGTTCTCCTCAAAGCCGTCCATCTCCGTGAGCAGCTGGTTCAGGGTCTGCTCGCGCTCGTCGTTCCCGCCGAGGTTGCCGGAGTTGCGCTTTTGGCCGATGGCGTCGATCTCGTCGATGAACACGATGCAGGGCGCCTTTTCCTTGGCCTGCTGGAACAGGTCGCGCACCTTGGAGGCGCCCATGCCCACGAACATCTCCACGAACTCCGAGCCGGAGATGGAGAAGAAGGGGACGTTGGCCTCGCCGGCCACGGCCTTGGCGAGCATCGTCTTGCCGGTGCCCGGAGGGCCCACGAGCAGGATGCCCTTGGGCATGGCGGCGCCGGCGTCGGTGTATTTTGTCGGGTTGTGCAGGTAGTCCACGATCTCGGCCAGGCTCTCCTTGGCCTCGTCCTCGCCGGCGACGTCGTCAAACCGGATGCCCTTGGTGGACTGCACGTATACCTTGGCGTTGCTCTTGCCCATGCCGAACGCCATGGAATTCTTGCCGCCCGTCTGTTCCATGAGCTTTTTGCTCATGTACTGCCCGAGCCCGACAAAGATGAGGATGGGCAGCACAAACGTCAGCAGGAAGCTCCAGATCGGGGAGACCGGCTCTTCCAGCACGCGGGCGAATTCCGCGCCGCACGCATGGAGCCGCTCCGTGAGCGTGGGGTCCTCCATGGGCACGGTCTGATAGACGTTCGTGCCGGCGCGGTCCGTAAACAGGATCTCGGTATCCTCCACCTGCACCGTGCCGATGTCCTCGTCGTCAATCATGTCCATGAACGTGCCGTAGTCTACCGTGGTCACCTGGCTGGCCGTGAGCAGCGGGGTGACGAGCAGGTTGAACAGCAGGATGATCAACAGCACGATGCCGTAGTAATAGAGCAGCGGTTTTCTGGGCGACTTGACCTCTTTCATGACGGTTCCCTTCCTTCTTCCGGTGATGTGGCCTGGGCGTCGATGGCTTCCATCGAGAGCAGCAGGGCGTGATTGGCGGCCTGGACGGCAAAGTCCAGCGCATATTCGGCCAGCAGGATGCGCGCCTCCGCCTCCGCCTCCGCGGGGGCGCCCTCCGGCAGCGGCGCCTGCAGTGCGGCCTGGCCCCGCGCAAGCGCCTGCCGCACCTCCGCATAGGTGTGGGCGATCGTGGAGACAATTTCCGCGCGGGACAGGTCCAGCTTCGCCTGCAGGGCCAGCGCGTTCTCGGCATATTCCCGCCGCAGCGCGTCGATCTCCGCCCCGAGCCCGGCCGCGCCGGCCGCCTCGCTCAGCTGGATCCGGCTGAACAGGCGGGCCAGCTGGTCCTCCAGCTCGCAGAGTTTGACGGACAGGATTTCATGTGCCATAATAGCAACTCCTTCCATGCCCCTATTGTAAAGCACGCCGGCGGCAAAGGACATGCGCAAAACGGCGCGCGTGTATAGACAAAACGCCCAAAGTGTAAAAAAATGTTACACTTTGGGCGTTTTGTCAGGCAAGGGCGGGCGCTATCCTTGCGGGGGGATGCCGTCCGTCATCAGGTGGTAGACGGTATGGACGATCTGATCGAGCTGCTCGGTGTCCTGCGCCGTCCATTCCTGCAACAGGCCGAGCACGGCCAGGCTGTGATAGCGGGAGATGATCTTCACTTCGGCCACGCTGCACTGCGCGTAATACTGCCGGTTTTCAGCCAGCAGGAAGAAAAACCGCTGGAGGTACTGGCGCAGCATCGGCTCCAGTTCGGCGCGGTAGCTGCTGTCCATGCCGCGCTGGATATGGGGGGCCAGCTGGCTTGCCATGGCAAAGAAATACCGCAGCCCTTCCTCCGGGTCGCCGCGGGACTGGATCTCCCGCAGCATCTGTTCGGTTTGCCGCTCCAGCATCCAGCGGAACAGCTCGGGAATGTCGGCAAAGTGGTAGTAGAACGTCTGCCGCGTGATGTGGCACTGCTCCACCAGATCCTTTACGGTCAGTTTTTTGACGTGCTGTGCCGTCAGCAGCGTCCGCGCGGCCTGTGCGATGGCCTCTTTCATGTCGGCAGGCATGTCCCGTCCCTCCCCGTTGTTCTGTGGCTATTATACCGCGTTCCGCGCGCGGAGACAATCGCCGGCCTGCCGCGATGGCGCAGGCGGCGCGCTTGCGTTTGGGACGGGCTGGCCGCAATGGCGCAGGTTGGCGTTGCGGCAGCGGTTGACACGCGAGGGCGGGGCTTGGTATGATGCAGGAAAGACGAGCATCGGGCAGGGAGGGGCGAGGAAATGAAAAAGCGGATTCCGCTGTATGCGCTCGGGATTGTGGCCATGGCGCTGGGCATCACGCTGCTCAACCGGTCGGATCTCGGCACCACGCCGCTCAGTTCCATTCCGTACGTGCTCTCCAAGCTGCTGGCCGGGCAGGACTTTTTCACGTTCGGGCGGCTGACGCTGCTGTTCCACTCGGCGTGCATCCTGCTGCAGGTGGGCGTCTGCCGGCGCGTCACGGTGCAGATGGTGTTGCAGTTCCCGCTGGCGATCGCGTTTTCGGCGCTGCTGGATTTGTTCATGAGCTGGATTGTGCTGCCGGCCCCGGCGCTGTGGCTGCGCGCGCTGCTGTGCGCCGCGGGCATCGCGCTTTCGGCGCTGGGCATCGTGCTGATCGTGCGGGCGGGGCTGATGCTGCCGGCGCCCGATGCGCTGCTGCACGCCGTGAGCCAAAGGACCGGGCGGCCGCTGGGTCAGGTCAAGATCGTGGGCGACGTCACGTGGGTGACGGTCGCGGCGCTGCTCTCCCTGTGGCACCTGCTGTCCACGGGCACGGCGGGGCTGGGGTGGCTGCTGGCCGGCTGCTTTGGCGGGGAGCTGGCCATCGGCGTGGGCACGCTCTGCGCCATGTATTTCACCGGCCGCTTGGTCGGCGCGTTCAAAAAACTGCCCTGCTTTGCCGAGCGCGCGGCGTGACGCGCGCTCCGGCACCGGGCGGATGCAAAACAAGCTCCCGGTACAATCGAACAGGCGATCGGATATGGCGTCCCCATTGTGGGGGCGTCATCTGCCGTCCGGCAGGCCGAGCGGGCAGTCCGTGTCGATGATTTGGCAGGGAACCGTCCGGCCGTCGAGCGTGAGGCGGAGCCCGGGCGTGCGCTCGCTGGTGCAGGTCGCGAGCAGGAGCGTGTTGCCCCTGCCGCCGGGCGCGCTGCCGCACCCCGGTTGCGGCGTGTCGGAAAACAGGCCGGAGTCAAACGCGACGGACACCGGGGCGCCTTCGGCCAGGTCGGGCAGATAGATCAGATAGCGCACGCGCCGCTCCCCGGTGTCTGACGCATCCGCGTGCCGGAGCGCGTACGCCCGGCCGAACTCGCCGCCGCAGGTGTCCAGCCAGGCGGCGATTGCCGGTTGGTCGACCGTTTGCAGGTAGTCGTCCACGGGCAGCGAGGTCGCCCCACCGCCGCCCCCTTTCACCGTCAGCGAGGAGAAGGCGAGCAGCGCCGCCACGATCAGCAGCACGGGGATCAGGATCACGGCCAGCAGGATCTTGGGCAGCATCCGGTCCTGCTTGCGCACCGGCGTGCAGAGGTCCTCCGGCTGCTCGGGCAGGGGCGCTGCGCACCGCGGGCACACCTTCCAGCCCGGTTCCACCGGGGCGGCGCAGCCGGGGCAGGTGGCGCGCAGCCGCGCGCCGCACTGGGGGCAGGAGACATACTGCTCGGTGACCGGCGCGCCGCACCGGGCGCAGCGGAGGTTGGAATAGCTGCCGCGCACCAGCAGATAGATCAGCAGGCCGATCAGCGTCGGGGCCAGCAGGGCGATCAGCGTCCACAGCACGGCGTTCATGCCGCGGCTTTTGGCGTCCCGGTATACATAGACGCCGATCAGCACCGGCAGGCAGCACAGCAGCAATACGACGGCAAGTAACGGCCACATGGCCAGAATGCTCATCCGCATGGCGATAACGACTCCTTTCTGTGTAAAAAGACCAGCACCACGGCGGCGCCGCCCGCAACGGCCACGCATACGTAGCCCACGCACAGCAGCGCCAGCGCCGGCAGCACCGGATAGAGCGACAGCGCAGCCAGCGCGATGCAGAACAGGGTCAGCAGGCCGCCCAGCACCAGCAGCGCCGCCTGCCGCCACAGCTTGCGGCGCTCCAATTCCCGCCGCAGCCGGGCTTCGGACAGCGGCGGCGGCACAAACGCGTCAAAACGGTAGATCTGTCTCATGCTGCAACGCCTCCCCAAGCAGTTTGCGCGCCCTGTGCAGCCGGGATTTGACCGTGCCAGCCGAAAGGCGCAGGACGGCCGCCGTGGCGGCGACATCCAGATCCCGAAAGTAAAACAGCACGACCGCAAGCCGGAGCTTTTCCGGCAGGCCGTTCACGGCCTGATAGAGTGCCGAATAGTCCGCCCGCTCCGCGGCGGGCACGGCCTGCAGCGCGGCGTTTAGCGCTTCGTCGCTGTCAAAGCGGCACACGGGCGCGCGCGCCGCCCGCCGCCAGGCGCTCCGGTACGTGTTGACGCAGATGCGCGTCAGCCACGGCTCGAATTCGCGCGCCGGGTCGTACTGCCCGATGCAGCGGACGGCCTTCAGCCACGTCTCCTGGTACAGGTCGTCGGCATCGGCAACCGAGGCGCAGAGCGAGCGGCACAGCCCGTACAGCCGCGGTCCATATTGGCGGATGTAGGCGTCGATCAAGGGTCCGCGCCTCCTTTCACTTCCAATACGCTGCGGCGGGGCAAACGGTTCCCTTTTGGAACGGGAATTTTATCAGAAAAGAAAAAATCCGCCGCGTGTGCGGCGGCGGCAAGCGTCTCCAAAGGCACGGACGGCCGCCTCGCGCGAGGGGGGAACCTCGTCTGGAAGCGGCCATCGCAGTCCGTGTTCTGCAACATACATGGGGGGACGTATGTAGCATATCTGCAGCGGCGGGCGAAATCACCCGCCGCATGTGATTCTCAGCAGCTCGGCCGCTGGTTCAGACCGGGCAGACCCAGCCGTGCGGATCCGGCCGGCGGCCATACTGGATGCCGGTCAGCTCGTCGTACAGCCGCTGCGTCAGCGCGCCAATGCGCCCGCCGCCGACCTGCATCTGGACATCGCCATAGCGCAACTCGCCGATGGGGGAGACGACCGCGGCGGTGCCGCAGCCAAAGGCCTCCTCGAGCGTGCCGGCCTGCAGCGCGTCCATCAGTTCGTCGACCGGCAGGAGCCGTTCCTCCACCGGGACGCCCCAGTCCTGGAGCAGCTGGATGCAGCTCCTGCGCGTGATGCCGGGCAGGACCGAGCCGGTCAGCTTCGGCGTGACCACGGTGCCGGCGATCTTGAACATGACGTTCATGCTGCCGACCTCTTCGACGTATTTGCGTTCCACGCCGTCGAGCCAGAGCACCTGCGAATAGCCCAGCTGCTCGGCGCGCGCCCCGGCGCGGTTGGCCGCGGCGTAGTTGCCGCCGCACTTGGCGTAGCCCGTGCCGCCGCGCACGGCGCGCACGTCCGCCGTCTCGATCATGATGCGGACGGGGTTGATGCCTTCCTTATAATAGCTGCCCGAGGGCGAGGCGATGATGCAGAACAGCGCGTGTTCGATCGTGTGGATGCCGAGGCTCGGGTCGGTGGCGATGAGGAACGGGCGCAGGTACAGCGACGTGCCGTCCGCTGCCGGCACCCAGTCGCGGTCGAGGTCGACCAGCGCGAGCAGCGCCTGCATGCCGTCCTGCTCGTCAAACTGGGGCAGGCCGATGCGCTCCGCCGAGTCGTTCATGCGGCGCATGTTGTCGATCGGGCGGAACAGCTGGACGTTGCCGTCTGCGGTGCGATAGGCCTTGAGCCCCTCGAAGACCTCCGCGCCATAGTGGAACACGGCGGCGGCGGGCGTCAGCGTGAGCGGCGCAAACGGGACGATGCGCGCGTCGTGCCAGCCCTGCCCGGCGTCATAGTCCATCATAAACATGTGATCGGTAAAATACTTGCCAAAACCAAGCGTGCCGGCGTCCGGCCGGGCGGCCGGCGCGGCGGTCTTTGTGATGCGGATGTCCATGGATCGAAACGCCCCCTTCTATCGGCTGCGGCGGTACAGGCCGCATAACATATATGATATATTACCAGCATGCGCGCGTTCCTGCAAGGGAAATTTTGCTTTTTTCGGCTTGGAGCGCGCATGGCGGGCGACGCGCCAAAGATATTTGCGTTTTTCCCTGTCAATGGGTTGACAAGCATCCGTATATCATATATAATTTATCAAAATCTAAGTGGGAGGCCAGCGGTCATGTCGCAGACAAAGGGCAACGGCGCGCAAATGGCGGATACGTCGCGTTGCATGCGCGCGCCTGCCGGCGGCGCGCTGTTGGCGTCGGGGGAGGCTCGTCTGTTCAGCGGGCTGTTTTTTATGCGCCATTTCCGCTATTTTTGCGGCCGGCTGGCGCCGGCCACCGGGCGGGGCCCGACGCGAACCTGCTGAGGCGCATCAGGAGAAAGGCAGCAGTTTCGCCGGGCGGCAAAACTGCTTTTTTTGTTGGCTGCCGCAAGCGGCGGCCGGCGCAAGACCTGGGGCCGGTCCGGTCCCGTGGACCAGAGAAGGAGGAAATAAACGATGAAGAAATGGATTGCCATGTTGCTGATTGTGGCGCTGGCGTTCTGCTGCGCGTGTACGCAGCAGCCGGCGGCCGAGCCGACCGCAGCGCCGGAAGCGACCGACGCGCCCGAGGTCACGGAAGCGCCAGAGGCGACCGAAGCCCCGGCGGATACGGATACGGACGGCGCGGACAAGGAGTTCCGCGTGGGCATCATCCAGCTGACCGAGCATGCGGCGCTGGACGCGGCGCGCCAGGGCTTTGAGGATGCGCTGAACGTCTCCGGCCTGAACGTGACGATCGAGACGCAGAACGCGCAGGGCGAGCAGACGATCTGCGCGACGATCGCGACCAAGTTTGTCAACGACAAGGTCGACCTGATCCTGGCCATCGCCACGCCGGCGGCGCAGGCGGCCGCGCAGGCGACCAAGGACATCCCGATCCTCGTGACGGCGGTGACGGATCCGGCCTCTTCCGGCCTCGTTGCGAGCAACGACGCGCCGGGCGGCAACGTCTCCGGTACGAGCGACATGAACCCGGTCAAGGATCAGGCCAACCTGCTGGTGCAGCTGGTGCCGGAGGCCAAGACGGTCGGCATCATGTACCACTCTTCGGAGGACAACTCCGTGCTGCAGGCCGAGATGGCGCAGGAGGCGCTCGAGGCGCTGGGCCTCACGGTGGAGATCTTCACCTGTGCGGACGGCACCGAGGTGCAGGCGGTCGCGCAGAGCGCGGCCAGCCAGGTGGACGCGCTGTACATCCCCACCGACAACCTGATGGCTGATACGATCGCCACCATCTCCATGGTCTGCACGCCGGCCGGCGTCCCGATCATCTGCGGCGAGTCGAACATGGTCGACGGCGGCGGCACGGCGACCTACGGCATCGATTACTACCGCCTTGGCGAGCAGACGGCCGCGCAGGCGATCCGCATCCTGAGCGAGGGCGCGGACATCTCCACCATGCCCATCGAGTACTACAGCGCGGAGCTGGAGCTGGTCGTCAACGAGGACGTCATGGCGCAGCTCGGCCTCACCGTGCCGGAGTCGCTGCAATAACCGGCGGTTTCGCGGTTTCAGTCCCAGCGGCGGAGCCTGTTTTAGGCCCCGCCGTTTGGGCGTTTTGAAGCGGCGCTCTTTGGCCGCGAATTCACTGAAAACCCAACAGATCAAACACATCAAAGCAAAGGAACCCGACAAGCTATGGACAAGATACTCTCGTTCCTCAGCGCCTGTCCCGGCGCCATCTCCCAGGGCATCATCTGGGGGATCATGGGCGTCGGCGTGTTCATCACGTTCAAGGTGCTCGACTATGCGGACCTGACGGTGGACAGCAGCCTCTGCACCGGCGGCGCGGTCAGCGCGGTGCTCATTGGCGCCGGGATGCACCCGGTGCTCACGCTGCTGTTTGCCCTGCTTGCCGGCATGCTCGCCGGCGCGGTGACCGGCCTGCTGCACACCAAGCTGCAGATCCCGGCCATCCTGTCGGGCATTCTCACGCAGCTGGCGCTCTATTCGGTCAACCTGCGCATCATGGGCCGCGCGAACGTCAGCCTGCTCGGCCAGCCGACGATGATCACGCTGCTCAACATCCCGCACGCGATCCTGATCGGCGCGATCGTCGCCGTGGTGGTGATCGGCGTGCTGTACTGGTTCTTCGGCACGGAGATCGGCTGCGCCGTGCGCGCCACCGGCGACAACGAGCGCATGGCCCGCGCGCTCGGCGTAAACACGGACACGATGAAGGTGCTGGGTCTCACGATCTCGAACGGCATGGTCGGCCTGGCGGGCGCGCTGCTGGCGCAGTACCAGGGCTATGCGGACGTGCAGTCTGGGCGCGGGGCGATCGTCATCGGCCTGGCGAGCGTCATCATCGGCGAGGTGCTGATCGGCAAGCGGGCGAACTTTGCCGTGCGCATGGGCTCGATCATCGTCGGCTCGATCGTGTACTATATCATCATTTCGTTCGTACTGCAGCTGGGCCTCAGCACGACCGATCTCAAGCTGTTCAGCGCGCTGGTCGTCGCCATCGCGCTGGCCATCCCGTCCATCCGGCAGCGCCTGGCCAACCGGCGCGCCGTGCCGGTGGGGAAGGGGAGGTAAGCCATGCTGGAAATCCGCAACCTCAGCAAGACCTTTTACAAGGGCACCGTCAACGAAAAGACGGCCATCCACGACGTGAGCATCACGTTTGAAACCGGGGACTATGTCACGGTCATCGGCGGCAACGGCGCGGGCAAGAGCACGCTGCTCAACCTCATCGCCGGCGTGTTCCCGGCGGACACGGGCGAGATCCTGCTCGACGGCACGGACCTCACCCGGCTGCCGGAGCACAGGCGCGCCAGCATGCTCGGCCGCGTGTTCCAGGACCCGATGATGGGCACGGCGGCCGGCATGGGCATCGAAGAGAACCTGGCCATGGCGCACCGGCGCGGCCAGCGCCGCGGCCTGGGCTGGGGCATCAGCGCCGCCGAGCGCGAGCAGTACCGCGAGGCGCTCCGCGCGCTCGACCTCGGCCTCGAGGGCCGGCTCAGCACCAAGGTCGGGCTGCTCTCCGGCGGCCAGCGGCAGGCGCTCACGCTGCTCATGGCCACGCTGCGCAAGCCGCAGCTGCTGCTGCTCGACGAGCACACCGCCGCGCTCGACCCGCGTACGGCGGAGAAGGTGCTGCGCCTGTCCGACCAGCTGATCGAGGAGCACCACCTCACGGCCATGATGGTCACGCACAACATGCGCGACGCCATTGCCCACGGCAACCGGCTCATCATGATGCACGAGGGGACGATCATTCTCGACATCAGCGGCGAGCAGAAGAGCCGCCTCACGGTGGAGGACCTGCTCGCGCGCTTTGCGGCGGCTGCCGGCGGCGAGTTTGCCAACGACCGCGCGCTGCTCACCTGAACGGGCGGGCGCGATCAGAACCATTCGGACGCCCGGAAGGCCGGGCGCGTCCCGGCCGGGCGGCATGCGCCGCCCGGCCTTGTTTTTTTAAAAGGCCGTTCCCGCTGCGGCGGCAGAGCCGCCGGCCCCCGCTTCAAAATGAAACGTTTGAAATCGAAAAGTGCGTGCGTTTGTTTCGTATGAAAGGCGCTCCGTCCGTGAATACTACCGTTGAGGTGAAAGAACATGGATGAAAACAAGCTTTTTGACTCCGAACCCAAGACGGGCAGTTTCATGAAGAAGCAGGGCTTCTATATCGTACTTGCGCTGTGCCTGCTGATCGTCGGCGCGGCGGTGGCGGTGACCGCGCTGCCGCAGCAGAGCGAGCAGCCGGCGCCGACGGACAACCAGGCGGCCCAGGCCAACCAGTCGGACGACGAGACGCTGTTCACGCGCAACACGCCGACGCCCACCGCGGCGCCGTCCCCCACGCCGGTCGCGACGATGACGCCGACGCCTGCGCCGACGAATACGCCGGCCTCCTCCGGCAGCCGCCCGGCGCGCAAGGGCACCGCCCCGGTGCAGGGCGCGATCCTGTGGAACTTTGCGATGGACCAGCTGCTCTATTCGCGCACGCTGGACCAGTGGACGACGCACGCCGGCATTGACATCGCGGCGGACGAGGGCAGCGAAGTGCACGCGGCGCTCTCCGGCACGGTGGCCGCCGTGTACGAGGACGACGCGCTCGGGCAGGTGGTCACGATCGAGCACACGAGCGGCCGGCTGAGCCTGTATGCCAACCTGGCGGAGACCGTGCCCGTCGAGGAGGGGCAGAAGGTCAACGAAGGCGACGTGATCGGCACCGTGGGCAACACCGCGCTGTCGGAGTGCGGCGAGGCGCCGCACCTGCACTTTGGCTTCTTTGTGGACGAGCAGCCGGTGGACCCGCAGGAATACGTCTCCCTCCCGCAGGAGTGACCGGCGCGCCGGCAGCGGTAGCCGGCGTGTCCCGCCCGGGCGCAGAACGGCGTGCGCCCGGGCGTTTTGCTGCGCCGGGGCACGCCGCCCGGCCGCAAAACGGCGGCCAATTGGAGAGGGAATGTGAAACCGGCCCCGCCCGCCTTGTGCACCGGGCGGTTTTTTGGTACCATATTGGAAATGATAGCGGAGATGCTCCACGCGAGGAGGGATTTCGATGGAATTGAAGATCGACGGCCGGCCGGTCGACGCGCAGCCGGGCGAAACGCTGCTCACGCTCGTGCGCAGGCTGGGGCTGGATACCGGCGAGCTGCCCACGCGGCCGCTGGCGGCGCGCATGGCGGGGGAGACGTTTACGCTCAACTATGTGCCGGTGCGCGAGACGGCGGGCGGCACGCGCCTGCCGGCGCGGCGGGCGGTGCGCATGTCGCACGGGGAGATCGCGCTCGTGCGGTACGACTCGAACCGCGGCAAGCGCGTGTATGAGCGTTCGCTGCTGTTCGTGTTCCTGCTGGCGGTGCGCACGCTGTTCCCGGAGGCGCGCGTGCACGTGGACTATGTGGTGGGCGAGGCGGTCTTTGCCACGGTGCAGAAGCAGCCGGCGCTGACGGCGGCGGACGTGGACGCGCTGCGCGACGAGTGCCGGCGGATCGTAGCCGCGGACTATCCGCTCGTGCGGCAGCGCATGGACATCGACGACGCGATCGACTTCTTCGCCTCGGACGGCCAGACGGACAAGGTCAACCTGCTCGAGTGGCGGCGCTTCACGTATTTTGACGTGTACGGCGTGGGCGACTACAAGGACTATTTCTATGGCGAAATGCTGCCGTCCACGGGCTTTGTGTCGGTGTTCGACCTGCGCCTGGAGGACGGCGGCGTGCTGCTGCTCCGGCCGGACCCGCAGAACCCGGCCGTGCCCGCGCCCTACCGGCCGATGCCGAAGCTGGCCGCCGTGTTCCGCGAGAGCGACGAGTGGGGGCGGCTCATGCACTGCGGCGTCGTGGCGGAACTCAACGACATGGTGCGCACCGGCGACATCCGGCAGCTGATCCGCGTGAACGAGGCGCTGCACGAAAAGCGCTATGCGCAGATTGCGGATGAGATCATCGCGCGCGGCGCGCGCGCGGTGCTGATCGCCGGGCCGTCCAGCTCCGGCAAGACGACGAGCGCCAACCGCCTCTGCACGCAGCTGCGCGTGCACGGCAAGTCGCCGGTGCTGATGTCGCTCGACGACTACTACATCGACCGCGACAAGATCCAGCCGGACGAAAACGGCCAGATCGACCTCGAGCACATCAACACGATCGACACGGCGCTGTTTGCCGAGGACCTGTCCCGCCTGCTGGCGGGCGAGACGGTGGCGCTGCCGCGCTTCGACTTCAAGACCGGCAAGCGCGTGATGGACGGGCACACGCTGCGGCTCGACGCGGACACGCCGCTGATCATCGAGGGGCTGCATGGCCTGAACCCGGCGTTATTGCCGGCGTCGTTCGACCAGCGCCTCATCTACCGGCTGTATGTGAGCGCGCTGACCACGCTGAACCTCGACGACCACAACCGCATCTCCACGGCGGAGATCCGGCTGCTCAGGCGCATGGTGCGCGACCACGAGACGCGCGGCGCGACGATCGAACACACGCTCTCGATGTGGGACAGCGTGCGGCGCGGCGAGGAGCGCTGGATCTTCCCGTACCAGGAGCAGGCCGACGCGATGTTCAACTCCGCGCTCGTGTATGAGCCCGCGGTGCTCAAAAAGCACATCTTCCCGCTGCTGCAGGCCGTGCGGCCCGACAGCCCGTATTTTGACGAGGTGCGCAGCATCGTAAAATTCCTGAACTACATCCTGGAGGCGAACGTGGAGGACGAGATCCCGCCCACGTCCGTGCTGCGCGAGTTCATCGGCGGCAACACGTTTTACCGGTAATCCGACGGCGGCGCGCGTCTGCGCGCCCGCCGCCTTTTTGGCATTCCCCGGGGCGATTGTGCGGCAGGGCGCGCCAAAGTGGGAAATGTGTGGTATACTGTTCCAAGGCCGCCTGCCCTGCCGGCCTGCCGCGCAGGCGGAATCCATGTAGCAAAGGGGAATTTCATGCGCAAACGCTTTGCCGTCATGCTCAGCACCCTGGCCTCGATCGTGTTGATCCTGTGCATTTTGTTCACGGCGCTGCAGCTGACCATCAACGACAAGAACTTCATCGAATACGAGTATGCCCGGCTGTCGCTCTCGCGGGAGATGGGCGTGAGCAACCTCGACCTGGTCAGCTCGTGCGAGCGGCTCATCGACTATATGGAGGGCCGCGTGGACAGCATCGACATCCAGGTCACGGTCGACGGGGAGCAGGTGCTCATGTTCGAGCAGGAGCAGGAGATCAGCCACATGGCGGATGTGCGGCTGCTCTACCAGCGCTTCCGCACGTTCCGGGACTTTGGTGTGCTGCTGGCGCTCGTGCTGTATCTGCTGGGCGCGGTGCTGCACATCCGCAGTGCCATGCACACGCTGGCCTCGGGCTATGTGTACGGCGCGTTCGTCATCGCGCTGTTCGCGGGGTTTCTCGGCACGTGGGCGGCGCTGGATTTCTCCAATTTCTGGACGTTCTTTCACCAGATGCTGTTCTGGAACAACGACTGGCTGTTCGACGCGTCCACGAGCCGCATGATCAACATGCTGCCGGAACAGTTCTTCTCGGATGTCATCCTGCGTATGGCCATCCTGGCGGGGGTGGCGTTTGTGCTGCTGCTCGTGGCGTCCGCCGTCGCGCTTGCGTCCATCCGCAAGAAGCGCCGTCTGGCACGGGAGAAGGCCATTGCCGCGCGCCGCAAGGCCCGGCAGGCGCGGCAGCAGGCGGACGGGCGCGGGGCGGAGGCTTCGGATGCGGCGTCGGCGGAGGCCGCCGCGGCGGGCGCGCCGCAGCAGGAAGCATGAGCGCGCCGGGACTGGCCGCGGATGCGGCGCTGCTGGCGATTGAAACCTCGTGCGACGAGACGGCCGCGGCCGTCGTGCGCGGCGGGCGCGACGTGATCTCGAACGTCGTCCACACGCAGATCCCGCTGCACCGGCGCTTTGGCGGCGTGGTGCCGGAGATCGCATCGCGCAGCCACGTGGAGATGATCCGAAGCGTGGTAGCGCACGCGCTCGAGCAGGCCGGCATGCCGGACGGCGAGGGCCTTGCCGGCGTCGCGGTTACGCACGGCCCCGGCCTCGTGGGCGCGCTGCTCGTGGGGCTGACGTTCGCCAAGTCGTATGCGTTTGCAAAGGGGCTGCCGTTTGTGGGCGTGAACCACATCGCCTCGCACATCGCGGCCAACTACCTGACGTGGCCGGATCTCGAGCCGCCGTTCCTCTGCCTCGTCGTATCCGGCGGGCACAGCCACATCATCGCCGTGGAGGGGTATGACGCGTTCCGGCTCATCGGCCGCACGCGCGACGACGCCGCGGGCGAGGCGTTCGACAAGATCGCCCGCGTGCTCGGCCTGCCGTATCCCGGCGGCCCGGCGCTCGAGCAGCTCGCGCGCGAGGGCGACCCGCACGCGGTGCCGTTCCACTCGTCGCTGCACAGCGACAACGGGTTTGATTTCAGCTTTTCCGGGCTCAAGACGGCAGCCATCAACCGCCTGCACACGGCGGAGCAGCGCGGCGAGGCGCTCAGCCGCGCCGATCTGGCCGCCTCGTTCCAGTTTGCGGTCGTCGAGGCGCTTTCCTCCCGCGCGGTGCGCGCCGCGCAGCAGTTTGGCGGGCCGGCGCCCACGCTTGCGCTGGCCGGCGGCGTATCGGCCAACCGCGCCCTGCGCGCCGCGCTGCAGCGGCGCTGCGATGCGGCCGGCGTGCGCTTCTGCTGCCCGGACTTTGCCTATTGCACGGACAACGCCGCCATGGTCGGCGCGGCGGGCTACTACCGCCTGCGCGCGCACGGCGGCGACGCCGATTCGCTCAACGCGATTCCCAATTTGCCCATCGTGGAATGATCGCATGGGAACGGGCCGGGGCAGGGCGTTGTCGCCCTGCCCCGGCCCGTCGTCCGCCCGCCCGGCAGGTCACTGCGCCACGCTCAGGCCCGAAAAGGCGTCCGGCAGCGCAGAGAGCCCCTGTTCGCGGCTGAGCGCGGCCACGGCGAGGTTGAGCCGGTGCCGCGCCTCCAGAATGGCCGCGGCGCTGCCGCCCGCCTCGATCACGCTGCGCACGCGTTCGGCGCGGAAATATACCTCCGCCACGAGGTCGTGCGTGTTCGATTCGTACAGCCCGGAGGGCAGCACGGCCATGGAGGCGAGCGACTCGGCCTCCTCGGCCGCCTTTTGCGCCTCGGCCGCCGCCTTGTCGCGCTTGACGGTTGCCACGTCGTACTTGCTGTCCCGGGTGATCGTGATGCCGAACTCGTCCTGCACGAGCGCGATCAGCTTTTTGTTGTACAGCACGTAGTAGGACGCGTTATAGACGTTGGAGATATACTCGCCGGCGAGCGTGGTGCGCTTGAAGTTCGAGAGGTCCAGCCGCGTCAGGAACACCGTCAGCGCTGCGATCTGCGACAGCGACAGGTTGGTCTCGATGTCGTCCGCGACGGCGGCATAGATGCCCGGCAGCTCCACGAGGCGCTTTTCGCGGCGGAGCTGGTCGAAGATGGCCAGCAGCATGCGCTGCTGCCGGTCGTTGCGCCCCACGTCGGTGCTGATGCCCTTGCGCGCGCGGCAATAGTCCAGCACCTGCTGCCCGTTCAGCCGCTGCAAACCGGTCTCCAGCGTGCGGCCGTTCAGGCGGATCTCGACGTCCACGTCGTAGTCCACGCCGCCCATCGCGTCCACCAGGCGCTTGAGCCCCTCCATGTTTACGCCGGCATAGTAGTCCACCGGCACGCCCATGAGCATTTCCACGGTCTTTTGCGCGTACAGGAACCCGTCGCCCTCCGCCGCGCCGCCCTTGGCAAACGCCGCGTTGATCTTCCAGCGGCCGCGCGTGTTGTAGATGGCCGCATACGTGTCGCGCGGGATGGAAATCAGGTGCACGCTCTCCTCGTTAAAGTTGATGGCTGCCAGCATCATGACGTCGGACCGGTAGTTGTTGTCCTCGTCCCGGTACAGGTCGCTGTCCTCGTCTTCGCGTTCCGGGCTCTGGTCGTAGCCGAGCAGCAGCACGTTCACGCGCCCGTCCATGAAGGACAGGTCGGCCTGCTCGAGCAGCGCTTCCTCCGGCGATTGGGTCGGCGCCGGCGTGGCCGCCGCGGGCGCCGTGCGCGCGGGCGTCGGCTGCGCCGCCTGTTGCGGCGTTTCAAACGCGCTGCCCGGGCGCTGCCAGATGCCGTACAGCGTCGTCAGCAGCCAGGTGAGCGCCAGCGCGCCCACCACGCAGACGACGATGATGATCTTGCGCATCCGCATCCTCCGTTTCTCCGTTCGTTTGGATTAGTGTGTGCGGATTCATGCGTTTTTTGCCCCTCGTTTGCAAACCGACCGTGAAAAAATGGCGCCGCGCCGCACAAAACCGCCGGCCGCCGCGCTTTTTTTCAAACGCCTGCCAGGAATATGCAAAAAAAAGGCAACGACTTTTGCCGAATGCGCACGTCGTTTGTCGCCCCGGCAGGAGCGGCGGCCCCGCGCGGCGAACATACCCCCTACGACAGAAAAGGGGGAATGGGCATGTCGATGTTTTCACGCGAAACCGACACGGCGCGGCAACAGGCGGCGCTTCAGGGGCGGCAGCTGATGATGCTGCCCATCGACTGCATCGAGGCCAATCCAAATCAACCCCGCCGCCAGTTCGACGAGGAAGGACTGCGCGAGCTGTCCGCGTCCATCGCGCAGGCGGGGCTCATTCAGCCGCTCATCGTGCGCAAGATCGCCGGCACGTTTGAACTGATTGCCGGAGAACGGCGGCTGCGCGCGTGCCGCCTGCTCGGCATGCGCGAAGTGCCGTGCATCGTGCAGCGCACGACCGAGGAGACGAGCGCCGTGCTCGCGCTCATCGAAAACCTGCAGCGGCGCGACCTGCACTTTTTCGAGGAGGCGGAGAGCTACCGGCAGCTGCTGCGCACGTATGGGCTGACGCAGGAGGCGCTGGCCACACGGCTTGGCAAGAGCCAGTCGTTCATTGCCAACAAGCTGCGATTGCTGCACCTGTCGCCGGCCGTGCGCCGCGCCATGGTCGAAACACACCTTACCGAGCGGCACGCGCGCGCGCTGCTGCGCCTGCGCGACGAACGGCTCCAGCTCGAGGCCATCTCCCGCATCCAGGACAAGTCGCTCAACGTCAAGGAGACGGAGCGGCTTGTCGAACGCATGATCGAGGCCGTTACGCCTTCGCCGCGCCCCAAGCTGCTGCGCCTGCTCAAGGACTACCGGCTGTTCCTCAATACCGTCAAGAGCGGCGCCGAGCAGCTGCGGGATGTGGGCATGCAGGTGGAGCTGCTCCAGACCGACTATGAGGACGGGGTTGACCTGCTCGTGCGTGTCCGCCGCGCCGCCGGCGCCGGCGCGCAAAAAACCAAGCCCGCCGCCCGGTGACGCCCTTTCGCGGCCCCGCTCGCTCACGTTATCAAATTATAAAAAACCTACTTTTCTTTCCAGAAAGAAAAGTAGGCAGCGAAAGTCACGAACGGACATAATAACTAAGGCATTTCCGGCAAGGCTCCCTTAGCAATACTGGTTTCGCGACTTTATCTTTTGCTTCCTAAAAGAGGAGTAAGCAGCGAAAGTCACGAACGGACATAATAAGTAAGGCATTTCCGGCAAGGCTCCCTCTGTAACATTGGTATGTTGACTTTTTCTTTTGCTTCTTTTCTTTTTCCAGAAAAAGAAAAGAAGAGAAAACAAGAGAAGAGAAAAGGAACGCAGAGAAGCCAGGCGCCGCCCCCTTTCGGGGGCGGCGCTTATGTGCAGGGAAGTGCAGCGTTACTGCGCGAGGCCGAGCAGCGTCCTGAGATGCGCGTCCATGTCGGCAAACAGGGCGGAAAGGCGCGCCTCCACGCCCGCTTCGGTCTGCGCCTGGCTGCCGATGTAGAGCTTGAGCTTGGGCTCGGTGCCGGACGGGCGGACGACGATCCAGGAGCCGTCGGCGAGCAGCAGACGGATGAGGTTGGAGCGGGGGAGCGAGAGCGGGGCGACGGCGCCGCCGGCGTCGGTGCGCTGCCGTGCGTCGTAGTCCTCCGTGGCGGCGACGGTCAGCCCGGCCACTGCGGTGACGGGTTCGCGGCGCAGGGCGTCCATCGTGGCGGCGATGCGCTCGATGCCGGCCTTGCCCTCGAGGGTATAGGAGGCGACGCGCTCATGATAGAACCCATAGGTGCGGTAGAGCGCTTGCAGCCCGTCGTAGAGCGTCATGCCGCGCTCGGCAAAGCAGACACACATTTCTGCGGCCAGCACGGCGGAGAGGATGGCGTCCTTGTCGCGCGAAAAGCCGCCGGCGAGGAACCCATAGCTCTCTTCAAACCCGAACAGGAACTGCTTTTCGCCGCTCTTTTGGAAGGCGTCGATCTGCTCGGAGATGAAGCGGAAGCCGGTGAGCACGTCGATCGGCTGCACGCCGTAGCGCGCGGCGATGGCGTCCGCGAGGCGCGTAGAGACGATCGACTTGATGACCACGCCGTTTTTGGGCAGCCGGCCCTGCTCGCTGAGCGCGCCGAGCAGGTGCTCGAGCAGCAGGCAGCCGATCTGGTTGCCGGTGAGCACGGCCCACCCGCCGTCGTGCTTTTTCACGGCCACGCCGAGCCGGTCGGCGTCCGGGTCGGTGGCGAGGCATACGTGCGCGCCCGTCCGCTCTGCCAGCTGGATGGCGAGGCGGAAGGCGTCGGGGTCTTCCGGGTTGGGCGCGTGGACGGTCGGGAACGCGCCGTCCGGCTCCGCCTGTTCGGGCACGACGGAGACGTTGGTCACGCCCGCGCGCCGCAGCAGCTCGCGCACGGGCAGGTTGCCCGTGCCGTGCAGCGGCGTGTAGACGATGGGCAGCGAACCGCCCTTTTCGCGCAGCAGGTCTGGATAGGGCAGCACGGACAGGCTGGCGGCGTAGTACGCCTCGTCCTCCTCTTTGCCCACCATGGTCACGCGGCCGTCCGCCACGGCCTCGTCGAGCTCGCACAGCCGTGCGGCGAACATCGGCACCAGCTGGATGCGGCGCAGGATGTCTGCCGCCTGTTCCGGCGTGCACTGCCCGCCGTGCGACCAGTAGACCTTGTAGCCGTTGTATTTGGCGGGGTTGTGGCTTGCGGTGATGACCACGCCGGCCGCGCAGCCCAGGTGCCGCACGGCGAACGAGAGCTGCGGCACGGCGTGCAGCCGTTCAAACAGGTAGACGCGCACGCCGTTGGCGGCGAGCACCCGCGCGGTCTCGCGGGCGAACACGTCTGAAAAATGGCGGGAGTCGTAGGCGATGCAAACGCCGCGCTTGGCCGCACCGTCGATGCCGTTCAGATAGTCGGCCAGCCCCTGCGTGGCCTGGCGGACGACGTAGACGTTCATGCGGTTGGTGCCCGCGCCGAGGACGCCGCGCAGCCCGGCGGTGCCGAACTCGAGCGAGCGGTAGAACCGGTCCTCGATTTCGACCGGGTCCTGTTCGATGGCGCGCAGCTCGCTGCGCGTCGCCTCATCGATGGCGTCGGATGCGCACCAGGCGCGATAGGTCTCCAGATACCCCATAGGCTTCTTCCCCCTTGTTCTCTTTCATCTGTTATTATACGTGCTTGCGCGCCGCCGCGCAACGGACGGCAGGCGTTTTCCTGCTGTTTTCTGGTAAAACGAGGCCTGTTATTGCGCGTTGCCTGCCGCCGCGGCGCAGCGGGCCTATACTGGGAGGCGGAAGAAAGGGGGCATGGGGATGCTCAGTGAAAATTTGCGGCGGGCCCGCGCCGCGAGCGGGCTGTCGCAGACGGAGCTTGCGGCCAGGTTGAACGTCGTGCGGCAGACCGTCTCCAAGTGGGAAGCCGGGGGTTCACTTAGATAAAGATACCACATCAATCCCACGCTGACTTTTGCTCA
>URQH01000023.1 GCA_900549955.1 uncultured Eubacteriales bacterium
GGCGACCGCCGCAAGGCCATGCTGCAGGATATCGCCATCCTGACCGGCGGCCAGGTCATCTGCGACGAGCTGGGCCTCGAGCTCAAGGACGCCACGATGGAGATGCTGGGCCGTGCCCGCCAGGTGAAGGTCGACAAGGAGAACACCGTCATCGTCGAGGGCGCCGGCGACAGCAAGGAGATTGCAGCGCGCATTTCCTCCATCCGCAAGCAGATCGAGGACACGACGTCCGACTATGACCGCGAGAAGCTGCAGGAGCGGCTGGCCAAGCTGGCCGGCGGCGTGGCGGTGATCTCCGTGGGCGCTGCGACCGAGATCGAGATGAAGGAAATGAAGCTGCGCATCGAGGACGCGCTCAACGCGACCCGCGCGGCCGTCGAAGAGGGTATCGTCCCGGGCGGCGGCGTGGCGCTGATCAACGTGATCGACCGCGTCAAGAAGCTTGAGGCGGGCGAGACGGGCGACAAGAAGACCGGCGTGCAGATCGTCCTGCGCGCGCTGGAAGAGCCGGTGCGCCAGATCGCGACCAACGCGGGCGTGGAAGGCTCCGTCGTCGTGGAGAACATCAAGCGCGAGAACAAGCTGGGCTACGGCTACGACGCGGCCAGCGACACCTATGGCTCCATGGAGGAGAAGGGCATCATCGATCCGACCAAGGTCACCAGAAGCGCGTTGCAGAACGCCGCTTCCGTCGCGGCCATGGTGCTCACGACCGAGAGCCTGGTGGCGGACATCCCCACACCGCCGGCGGCGGCTCCCGCTGCGCCGGACATGGGCGGCGGCATGTATTGAGCCACGGGCGGCATTCCGCCTGAATTCCCAATGCGCAAAACGGGCGCGGCCAAAAGGCCGCGCCCGTTTTCTGTGTGCGGTAGCGAGGCTGGAGCGAGGTTGCAGGCGCGCGCGTGCCGTAACGCTTACCAGCTTGGCCGCGCCCACCCGTTGTCGCTTGCCGGCGCCGCCGTATTCCACTTTCTGTAAAAAAGTTGTAAATATCGAATTTGCCGATAACAACGCGATGTGTTATTCCTTTTTCCCGTTTGTCAGGACGGCGCAAATTCGGTAGAATGATCGGGAAATGATGGGAGCAGGCGTGTGGAGCTTGCATGGAAGCGGATTGGAAGAAAGGGTGATTGGGTATGTCTCTGTTGTTGATTCTGGGGTTGTTTGCGGCGGTGTTGGGCTTGGCCTATGCCGCATTCAATTTCACACACGTCCGGCGTATGGAAGAGGGCACGGAGCGGATGCAGGAGATCGCGTCCGCCATCCGCGTGGGCGCCAATGCGTTTATCCGGTATGAATATCGGGTGCTGGCCGTCGTGGTCGTGATCGTGGCGCTGCTGTTGACGGCGGTCGTGTCGTGGCAGACGGCGCTCTGCTTCCTGCTGGGCGCGCTGATGAGCGCCATGGCCGGCATGGTGGGCATGAAGATCGCCACCTATGCCAACGTGCGCGTGTCGAACATGGCTCGCCAGACCGGGCGTATCGAGGAGACGCTGCGCGTGGCGTTCCGCGGCGGCAGCGTCATGGGCCTTTGCGTCGGCTCGGGGGCGCTGCTGGGCCTGATGCTGGTGTATCTGATCTTTGGGCTCGGACTGAACCTGCTGGCGCTGGAGAACATGGTGTCCACGCCGAACTGGCTGGGTGTCGAGATCGTGCCGTTCACGATGTGCCTGTCCGGCTATGCGCTGGGCTGCTCGGTCATCGCCATGTTCAACCGCGTGGGCGGCGGCATCTATACGAAGGCGGCCGACATGGGCGCGGACCTCGTGGGCAAGACGGAGGCGCACATCCCGGAGGACGACCCGCGCAACCCCGCCACGATTGCCGACAACGTGGGCGACAACGTGGGCGACGTGGCCGGCCTGGGTTCCGACCTGCTGGAGAGCTTTGTGGGCGCGATCGCAGCCGCGGCCATCCTGGCGGTGCACCTGTATCTGACCGCGCAGGCGACCGGCGGCGGCATCAGCGGCACGCTGCTCAACCGGCTGCTGTTGTATCCCGCCCTGGTGGCGGCGGCGGGGCTGCTGGCCTGCATGATCAGCATTGCCATGTTCCTCGGCAGAAAACTCAACAGCGACCCGCATCGGGAGTTGAACCGCGCCACCTATCTGGCGGCGGGCCTGACCACGGCGGCGACGCTGGTCATCACGCTGCTGCTGTTCCGGGGTCTGGATGTGTCGGCCGTCTCGTTCCAGGCTGGCGCCATCTCGCCGTGGATCGGCACGCTGATCGGCATTGTGGCGGGCGTGCTCGTCGGGGCGCTGGCCGAGTACTACACCAGCGCGGAGTTCCGGCCCACCAGGTCGCTGGCGCACGTGTCTGTGGAAGGGACTGCGCTGACCATCACGCAGGGCCTGGCGCTGGGCATGAAGTCCTGCATGGCGCCATGTATGATCCTGGGCGTCGGCATCATCGGCGCGTATAGCGTGGCGGGCCTGTACGGCGTGGCCATGGCGGCGGTGGGCATGCTGTCGTTCGTCACGATGACCGTCTCGGTCGATACCTACGGCCCCATTTCCGACAATGCCGGCGGCATTGCGGAGATGAGCGGGCTGGGTGAAGAGGTGCGCAGCATTACGGATATGCTCGACTCCGTAGGCAACACGACTGCCGCCATCGGCAAGGGGTTTGCCATCGGCTCCGGCGGCCTGGCGGCGCTGTCGCTGATGGTCTCCTATCTCTATTCGTACAACGACCCGGCCACGCCGCTGCTGCTGAACCTCATCGACCCGGTCACGCTGGCCGGCGCGGTGATCGGCGGCGCGCTGCCGTTCCTGTTCTCCGGCATGCTGATCGAGTCCGTCACGAAGGCGGCGCGCAAGATGGTGGAGGAGGTGCGCCGGCAGTTCCGCGAGATCCCGGGCATCCTCGATGGGACGGAAAAGCCGGATTACCGCACGTGTGTCGAGATTTCCTCGCGGGGGGCGCTGGGCGAGATGAAGGTGCCTGCGCTGCTGGCCATCCTCGTGCCGGTGATTGCCGGGTTCCTGCTGGGGCCGGAGTTCGTGGGCGGCATCCTGATCGGCTCGACCATCTGCTCCATCATGCTCGCCATTTTGACCGGCAATGCGGGCGGCGCGTGGGACAACGGCAAGAAATACATTGAGACCGGCGCAATCGAAGGGCACGGCAAGGGTTCCGAGGCGCATTCTTCCGCGGTAATCGGCGACACGGTGGGCGACCCGCTCAAGGATACGGTCGGCCCCTGCCTGGACATCTTCATCAAGATCATGTCTACGGTGGCGCTCATCGCCGTGGCGGTGTTCGACCGGTTCAACCTGCTCGAGTGGATCCGCTCCCTGTTTTGACGCGCGACCGGCCGCCGCTGTTTCAGCGGCGGCCGGATTTTCCGGGAGAATTGGTCGGTTTGGGTTGTAAACAGGTTGTGTTGTGTGATATGCTAAAATAGTGAGGAAATTGCAAAGATGGGATCGATCCGGCATGATCAACTTTAGCATCCGACAGTTGGAGATATTCGTCACGGTCGTGGAGCGCAACAGCTTTTCCAAGGCTGCCGACGCCCTGTCCCTGGCGCAATCCACGGTCAGCGGGCACATCAAGGGGCTCGAGGACGCGCTGTCCGTCGTGCTGTTCATGCGGGACGCCAAAAAGCAGATCCAGCTCACCGACCGGGGGCGCGAAATCTATGCGCTGGCCAAGCCCATTGTGGACCAGTGCCGCATCATGAGCGACGAAGCGGCGGGCAAGCTGTCCGAACAGGAGCTGTCCATCGCCGCCTCGACGGATTCCTTTGAATATCTGCTGCCGGGCCTGATGGCGGACTATATGAAGACGCACGAGGCCTGCCACTATCTGCTGGTCAACGGGGACAGCGCGTTTGTGCACGAGCAGATCCGCAACAAGAATGCGCGGCTCGGCTTTGTGGGCACGGCGATGGACAAAAAGACGCTCAAGTACCGGCCCGTGTGCCGCGACAAACTCGTCATGATCACACCCAACAACGAGCGGTATCGGGCGTTTTTGCAGGCCGGGGCGTATGGCCGGGACCTCATCACGGAGCCGATGATCGTGCGCGGCGAGACGTCCGGCACGAAGAAGGAGTTCGACAAGTACCTGCGCACGCTGGGCAAGGGCGATCACGACCTGCACATCGTCGCCCGCATGAACCAGGCCGACGCGGTGAAGAGCTCCGTGGCGAGCGGGCTGGGGGTGGCGGTCATTTCGGAGATGGCCGCGCGCAAATACGCCAGCAACGGCGACCTGCTCGTGTTCGACCTCGATGCGGAGGGCGCCTACCGGCACATCTATCTGGTGCATCGCAAGGATCTCGTGTTCAGCAAGGGAGAGCGCGATTTTGTGAGTTTTGCCATCAACCACATCCGGCGTATCCGCATGGGATAGCGGATACAGCGTTGTGGATAGGCTTTGGAGAATAACAAAGGAGGGCCGCCCGTCGTCGGGCGCCCTCCTCTTTTTCCCGTTTCAGCTCAGCTCGAACATGCCCATATACAACTGGTAGTATTTTCCCTTCTGTTTCAGCAGGTCGTCGTGGTCGCCGCGCTCGATGATCTGCCCGTGCTCAAGCACCATGATCGCGTTTGAGTTGCGCACGGTGGAGAGGCGGTGGGCGATGACGAACACGGTGCGCCCCGCCATCAGCCGGTCCATGCCCTTTTCGATCAGCCGCTCGGTGCGGGTGTCGATCGAGCTCGTGGCCTCGTCCAGGATGAGCACCGGCGCGTTGGCCACGGCGGCGCGGGCGATGGCGAGCAGCTGCCGCTGGCCCTGGGAGAGGTTTGCGCCGTCGCCGGTCAGGACCGTGTCGTAGCCCTGCGGCAGGTGGGAGATAAAGAAGTGGGCGTTGGCCAGTTTGGCCGCGGCCTCGACTTCCTCGTCCGTGGCGAACAGGTTGCCGTAGCGGATGTTGTCGCGTACGGTGCCGGTGAACAGGTGCGTGTCCTGCAATACCATGGACAGCGAGCGACGCAGGTCGTCCTTCCTGATCTGCTTCACGTCGATGCCGTCATAGGTGATGCTGCCGTGCTGCACGTCGTAGAAGCGGTTGATGAGGTTGGTGATCGTCGTCTTACCTGCGCCGGTGCTGCCCACGAACGCGATCTTCTGGCCGGGCTTGGCATAGAGCGAGACGTCGTGCAGCACGTCATGCCCCTCTTCATAGGCGAAGGTCACATGGTCAAAGCGCACGTCGCCGCGCAGCTCCACCAGGCGATAGCCGCTCTCCTGTGCCGCATCCGGCACTTTCCACGCCCAATGGCCGGTATAGTGGTCGGTTTCCGCCATGGTGCCGTCCTCGTTTTTTGTGGCGTATACCATGGTGACGTTGCCGTTGTCTACTTCCGGCGTGCTGTCGATCAGCTCAAAGATGCGCTCCGCGCCTGCCAGCGCGTTCAAAATGCTGTTGAACTGCTGGGAGATCTGCGTCAAAGGGTTCGTAAACTGGCGCGTATACTGCAGGAATGCGGCGATGGTGCCGAGGTCCATCATTCCGGAGATGGCCAGCCCGGCGCCTACGGCGGCGGAAACGGCATAGAGCACGTAGCTCAGGTTGCCCATGATCGGCATGAGGATCATGGCGAACGTCATGGCGGAGGTGGAGTCGCGCCGCAGACCCTCGGCGAGCACGGCAAATTCGGCCTGCACTTTTTCCTCGTGGCAGAACACCTTTACCTCGCGCTGTCCCTCGATCATCTCTTCCGCATAGCCGTTGGCTGCGGCGAGCGCCGCCTGGCGGCGGGCAAAGAAGTGCGCGGACCGCTTGCCGATGAATTTGACGATCACGAGCATGAGCACGAACATGACCAGCACGATCAGCGTCAGCACCGGGGAGAGCACGAGCATCATCGTCATGACGCCGATGACGGAGATCGTGGAGACGATCAGCTGCGGCAGGCCCTGGCTCAGCATTTCGCGCATGGCGTCGGTATCGTTGGTGAACCGGCTCATGATTTCGCCGTGCGTGCGCGTGTCGAAGTATTTGAGGGGCAGCGTCTGCAACCGTTCAAACATCTCGCAGCGTACGGTTTCCAAAATGCCGGTGGACACGTTCAGCAACAGCCGGTTGCCCACAAAGGTGCCGAGCGCACCGAGCGCGTAGATGGCTGCGAGCAGCAGTACCGTGTCCAGAATGGGCAGCATCGAGTGTTCCCCGGCTTCAAAGAGCGCCGCCATCTGGTTGAACAGCGGTTTGAGCAGATAGGTGCCCAGCACGCTGGCGGCCGAGGAGACGACGAGGCTCGGGACGATGATGATGAGCAGCAGCTTGTACTTGCCCAGATACCGCATCAGACGCAGGAACGTATGCTTGGTGTTCTTTGGCTTTGCGAAGCCCCTCTTTTGCGGACCCGGCATGTCAAGCCACCCCCTTTTGTTGGGAAAGATAGATTTCCCGATAGATTTCGTTGGTGGCAAGCAGCTCGTCGTGCGTACCTACTGCGTTGATCTGGCCTTCGTCCAGCACAACGATGCGGTCGGCATCCATCACGGAGGTGATGCGCTGCGCGATGATGAGCTTTGTCGTGGCGGCCAGCTGCGTGCGGAAGGCGTGGCGGATGGCCGCGTCCGTCGCCGTATCGACGGCGGAGGTGGAGTCGTCCAGGATCAGGATCTTGGGCGATTTGAGCAGCGCGCGCGCGATGCACAGGCGCTGCTTCTGCCCGCCGGACACGTTGACGCCGCCCTGCCCGAGCACGGTGTCATATCCATCCGGGAAGCTGGTGATAAAGTCGTGCGCGGCTGCCGCGCGGCAGGCCGCCTCAATCTGTTCATCCGTCGCTTCCTGGTTGCCCCAGCGCAGGTTGTCGCGGATGGTGCCGGAGAACAGTACATTCTTTTGCAGCACCATGCCGATTTCGCCGCGCAGCGACTCGATGTTGTAGCCCCTTACGTCGTGCCCGCCGACGATGACCGCGCCGGACAGGACGTCGTACAGGCGCGGGATCAGTTGTACCAGCGTGGTTTTAGACGAGCCGGAACTGCCAATGATGCCGATCACTTCGCCAGAGCGAATAGACAAGTTGATGTGCGAGAGCACGAGGTTGTTCGGGTCGTCTGAATAGGAGAAGCATACGTCGCGGAATTCGATGCTGCCATCTGCCGGCGTCACGTCCGGCGCTTCCGGCCCATCCTGAATGGCCGGTTCTTCCGCGAGGACTTCGCACAGGCGTTTGGCGGAGGCGGAGGAAAGCACAAAGCTGACAAACGCCATCGTGATCATCATGAGGGACATGAGGATCTGTGAAATATAGGTAATAAAGCTCATCAGGTCGCCGGCGGCCAGCTTGCCATCGATCACGTGTCCGCCGCCGAGCCAGATGACGGCGATGATGCACGTGTACATGGTCAGCTGCATGAGCGGCGAGGTGATGATGAGCAGCTTTTCGGCCCGTTTTTGCGCTTCTTTGACGGCGGCGGCGCTGCTGTCGAACTTGTCAATTTCGTAGCGCTCGCGTACAAAGGCTTTGACCACGCGGATGGCGATCAGGTTCTCCTGCGCGTCCGCGTTCATGCGGTCGTATTTTTTCAGCATGGCGCTGAAGCGCGGGAAGGCCATTTTCGAGATGACGGCCATGGTAATGCCCAGAAACGGGATTGCAGCCAGCATGATGACGGACAGCTCCCCGCTGATGCGCACGGCCATCAACGTGGCGAGGACGAGCATCATCGGGGAGCGCGCCATGAGCCGGATCATCATCTGGAAGGACTGTTGGACGTTGGTGATGTCGTTGGTCAGGCGCGTGACCAGGGAGGCGGTGGAAAATTTGTCGATATTTTTGGCCGAGAACGATTCCACCTGTTGAAATACGCCCAGACGCAGGTTTTTGGCCGCGCCGTTGCTCGCATAGACGGCACACCGCGCGCCCAGCGCGCCGCAGAGCAGCGCGCCCAGCGCCATGAGTACCATCAGCCCGCCGGTGCGCAGGATGTAGGGCAGATCCGCCGCAGGAATGCCAATGTTGATGATGTTGGCCATGAGCAGTGGAATAAAGACCTCGAGGACGACCTCGCCGATGACCATGATGGGCGACAGGATCGTCGCCCACCAGTAGCCGCGCACATAGCTGAGCAGTTTTTTGATCATATCAGTTCTCCTTCCATGGGGCATCGAACGGCATGTGCTCCCGGTTGACGTTGGCGATCATCCGGTCCAGCAGGTCCACGGCAAGGCGCATGTCCTCTTCCGAAAAGCCGTGCAGCGTCTCGTCATCCAGCACGTCGAAGGTCCTGCGGTATTCCTGGGCGGTGGCAATGCCGCTCTCGGTGGCGTACAGCCGGTTGCAGCGCAGGTTGTCGGCATCTACGCGCTTTTCAATCAGCCCGGCCTTTTGCAGGCGTTTCGTCGATTGTGCGATGGAGGCCGGAGATACGCACAGCCAGTGCGCAATCTGGCACTGTGTGCATCCCGGCGAATGGATTAAAAATTCCAGAATGGGTAACTGCCCGTCATAGAGCCCGCCGCCGCTCGTGCGCTCCCGCAGGCGCTTGCCGCGCAGCAGATGGAGCAGCATCAGCCGGCCCGTCACTTCCCGGTTGTTCAAGCTGTCGTCCCCCTCCTCAAATGATAACCACTTAACAATCAAACGTTTTTCATGATAGCAGCCGGTTTTTAGACTGTCAAGCAGCAATTGTGAAAAGCTTGGAAACATGATAAAATAATATGAGATCGTCTGGCGGCCTGCCGCACGGCGGGAACCGGGAAAGTGAGGGAGCGCCCCGCAGGAGGGGCGCCGCAACGGGATGAAACAGAAGGTCAACGGCAATACGGGCGGCGTGCGCGAGGTCGTGCTCCGGGAGATGGAGTCGATCTATGCGCTCACGCAGCCGCAGGACGTGTTCCTGTCCGCCGAGCTGTGCGACGCACTGGCGCGCTACACCGGCCTGATTGGCCGCGAAATACTGGTCTATATCAGCCGCAGCGGCGGCATTGAGGAGGTACGCATCGGCGACGACCACACCGTCTCCATGCCGGAGATGCGTCTTGTGCGCAACACGGACCGGCTGTGCGGCGTGCGCTGTATCCACACGCACCCGCGCGGCAGCGGGCTGCTGTCGGACGTGGACATGGGGTCGCTGAGCTCGCTCCGCCTGGACGCCATGGCGGCCATCGGCGTGACGGAGGACGGGCGGCCGACGACCGTCTGCGTTGCCTACCTCGGCGCGATGGAGGGGGAGACGCGGCAGACCGTGGTCTATGGGCCGATGCGCGCGCATCATCTGCCGCAAAAGGAACTGATCGACGCCATCTATACGGCTGACGCGCACTTCCAGACCGGCGCCTATGCGGTCACGCAGGCGCGGCCCGACCGCGCGATTCTGGTCGGCATTGAAAACGCGGAAGGGTACGACACGCTGGAGGAGCTGGCCGCGCTTGCAGAGACGGCGGGCGTGCAGGTCGTGGGGCGCGAGCAGCAGCGCCGCCGGGCCGTGGATACGGCCACGTACATCGGCACCGGCAAGGCGGAGGAGCTGGCGCTCTCGGTCAACGCGCTGGAGGCTGACCTCGTCATCTTTGACGACGAGCTGTCGGCGATCCAGATGCGAAACCTCGAGCAGGTGCTCGGCGTGCCGATCATCGACCGCACGATGCTCATTCTCGACATCTTTGCCCTGCGCGCGCAGTCGCGCGAAGGCAAGCTGCAGGCGGAACTGGCCCAGCTCAAATACCGCTTGCCGCGGCTGCTGGGCATGGGGCGCGTCCTGTCGCGCCAGGGCGCATCCGGCGTGGGCATGCGCGGCCCGGGCGAAAAGAAGCTGGAGATCGACCGCCGCCGCATCCGAAGGCGCGTGTTTGAACTGGAGCAGGAGCTGGCGGAGATCGGCAAGCAGCGCGGCTTGCGGCGTGAGCGGCGCATGAGCAGCGCGGTGCCGGCCGTGGCGCTCGTGGGATATACGAACGCGGGCAAATCGACGCTGCTCAACCGCCTGTCCGGCAGCGACGTGCTGGCGGAGGACCAGCTGTTTGCCACGCTCGACCCCGTGGTGCGCCAGGTCGCGCTGCCGTCGGGGGCGGAGTGCCTGCTGTCCGATACGGTGGGGTTTATCAACAAGCTGCCGCACGAACTGGTGCGCGCGTTCCACTCCACACTTGAGGAGGTCAAAAACGCGGCGCTCATCCTGCACGTGATCGATGCGACCAGCGCCTATGCGGACGTGCAGATGCGCGTGGTGGAAGATGTCCTTGCGCAGCTGGGCGTGGCGGATACGCCCTGTATCAACGTGTACAACAAGGCGGACGCCCTGTCGGCGCCGCCGCCCATGCGGGGCGACGCGGTGTGCATCAGCGCGCGCACCGGCGCGGGCGTGGAGACGCTTTTGCAGCGCATGGAGCAGGCGCTCTCGAGTGCGCAGGTACGCGTGGAGCTGACCGTCCCATATGATCGGTATGAGGCAATACGCCTGCTGCACGAGTTGGGCGCCGTCCAGTCCGAGTCACACGAGGCGGACGGCACGCACGTGGTCGCCATGCTGGACGAGTCGCAGCTCTGGCGCGTGCAGAAGGCGCTCCAATGACCGGATGGCCGATCGCAGCTGGCGTGTTGGAGCGGGCAAGGCTATCATACCGAACACTTTAATATTGAAGAAATTAGGAAAAAATGGGGGAGGGGCCTATGGTTTCATTGCTGGCCAGGTGGTTGATACGGGATTGGGAATCGGTGCACACGCCGTCCGTGCGGCGCGCTTACGGCGTGCTCTGCGGTGCCGTGGGCATTCTGCTCAATGCGCTGCTGTTTGCGGGCAAGCTGTTTGCAGGTACGCTGTCCGGCTCCATTGCCATCACCGCGGATGCGTTCAACAACCTGTCGGACGCGGCTTCCTCGCTCATCACGTTGATCGGGTTCCGCATGGCCGGGCAAAAGCCGGATCCGGAACATCCGTTTGGACACGGCAGGATCGAGTATATCTCCGGCTTTATCGTCTCCATGGCCATCCTGCTCATGGGGTTTGAGCTGCTGTCCAGCTCGGTGCAGAAGATCGTGTCGCCCGAGCCGGTGTCGTTCAGCCCGCTGGCGGTGGGGATCCTCGTGGCGTCGATTGCGGTAAAGCTGTACATGTGCTTTTACAACCGCCGCGTCGGCAAAAAGATCGATTCTGCCGCCATGCGCGCCACGGCCATGGACAGCCTGAGCGACAGCGTTGCTACCGCCGTGGTGCTCGTGGCCATGCTGGTGGGGCACTGGACCAACCTGATGATCGACGGCTGGTGCGGCCTGCTCGTTGCGCTGTTCATCCTCTATGCCGGCGTCAACGCGGCAAAGGAGACGATCGGACCGCTGCTCGGGCAGCCGCCGACAAAGGAGTTTGTCGAGCAGATCGAGCAGTACGTGCTCTCGCACAAGTCCGTGGTGGGGATTCACGACCTGATCGTGCACAACTACGGTCCCGGCCGCACGATGATCTCGCTGCACGCGGAGGTGCCGGTCACGGCGGATATCCTCGAGATGCACGACATGATCGACAATATCGAGCACGGCCTGCGCGAGCGGATGGGCTGTGAGGCGGTCATCCACATGGACCCGGTCGTGCTGGACGACGAGCGGCTTTCCGCACTGCGGGAGACGGTGCGCGGCTTTGCGGCGGAGATCGATCCGGCCATCACGATTCACGACTTCCGCATGGTCAGCGGTCCGACGCATACCAACCTGATCTTTGACGCCGTGGTGCCATACAAGTTTCGCCTGTCGGACGAAGAGGTGCGCCGCCGGCTCTCCGAGCGCATCCGTGCGCTGGACGGCAACTACTACGCCGTCATCGACATCGACAAGTCTTACGTTTTGTAAGCCTGAGAGGAGGTTTCCCCATGCACAAGTTGGGCGTCCGCACGTGGGTTTCGTTTTTGCTGATCGGCCTGGCGGGGCAGTTTGCGTGGACGATTGAGAACATGTATTTCAACGTCTACCTCTATAATACGATCTCAACCGACCCGAACCACATCGCGGCCATGGTGGCCGCAAGCGCCGCCGTCGCCACGCTGACGACGCTGCTCATGGGCGCGCTGTCGGACCGGGTGGGGAAGCGCAAGCCGTTCCTCTGTGCCGGATACCTGCTGTGGGGCGTGTCCACGATGGCCTTTGGGTTCATCACGGTGGAGAATGCGGCACGCTGGTTCCCCACTGCCAACGCGGTGGCCACGGCTGCCCTGCTCGTGGTGGTGCTGGACTGCGTCATGACCTTCTTCGGCTCGACGGCCAACGATGCGGCGTTCAACGCATATGTGACGGACGTCACGTGCAAGGAGAACCGCGGCCGTGTCGAATCGGTGCTGGCGGTGCTGCCGCTGTTGTCCATGCTCGTCATCTTCGGCGCGTTTGACGGCATGACGCAGCAGGGGCGCTGGCGCGAGTTTTTCCTGATCTTTGGCGCACTGGTGAGCGTGGTGGGCCTGGTGTCGGTCTTTCTGCTACGGGAGAGCGGTGGCGGCGCGGCGCGTGGTCACTATCTGTCCACCCTGGCCTATGGGTTTCGGCCTGCAGTTGTGCGGGAGAATGGCCCGCTGTATCTGGCGCTTTCCGCGCTCGGCCTGTTCTCCATTGCGGTACAGGTGTTCTTTCCCTATCTGATCATTTACCTGCAGACCTATCTGCAGCTGGAGGCGTATGCACTGGTACTGGGGATCGTGCTGATCGTCGCGTCGCTGGTGTCGGTGCTTTCCGGCCGCTGGATCGACCGGCTGGGCAAGCTGCGCTGTGTGCCGCCTGCGCTGGCGGTCATGTTTGTCGGACTGGTGCTCATGTATGTCGCGCGCTCCATGGCGTTTGTCATCGTGTCGGGGACGGTCATGATGGCGGGGTATATGCTTGTCACCGCCGTGCTCTCCGCTACCGTGCGCGACTACACGCCCAGGGACAAGGCGGGCAGCTTTCAGGGCATTCGCATGATCTTTGCGGTGCTGCTGCCGATGGTCATCGGCCCGTTCCTGGGCGCGGCGGTCATTCGCGGCGGCGCGGGGACGTATGAGGAGCTCGGCGTCGTCAAGAGCGTGCCGACGCCGGACATCTTTCTCGCGGCGGCCGTGGTGCTGCTGACGGTACTGCTGCCCGTGTGGCTGCTGCGCAGAAGAGCGGAGGTGCGTGCATGAAGACCGTCTGGGGCGAATGCCTGCGCCCGGATGCGATACTGACGGAGTATCCGCGTCCGCAATTGCGGCGCGAAAGCTATTTGAATCTGAACGGGCCTTGGGAATATGCCATCACCGACACGGATACACAGCCGGAGACGTTCGACGGCACCATCCTCGTCCCGTTTTCCCCGGAGGCGCCGCTTTCCGGGGTGGAGCGAACGCTCGGGAGCGACCAGTTTCTGTGGTATCGCCGCAGCGTCATCCTGCCGGAGGGGTTTGTGCGGGACAGGACGTTCCTACACTTTGGGGCAGTCGATCAGGAGGCGGCGGTTTTCGTCAACGGGCGGCAGCTGGCGCATCACATCGGCGGCTATCTGCCGTTCACGTGCGACGTGACGGACGCGTTGCAGGGCGGGCGCGAGATGGACATCGTCGTATGCGTGCGGGACGTGACGGATGAGTCGTATCACACGCGCGGCAAACAGCGCATGGCGCGCGGCGGCATCTGGTATACGCCCCAGAGCGGCATTTGGCAGACGGTGTGGATGGAGAGCCTGCCAAAGACGCATATCCGCGGCCTGCGCATCACGCCGCTGTTTGACGAGGCGATGGTGGAGCTGCGCGTGCAGACGAGCGTCCCGTGCGCCTGCGTGGCCCGGCTCGACGGTCGGACCATCACGTTTTGCAGCGGCACGGCGGTGCGCGTGCCGCTGCCGGGGTTCCATGCCTGGTCGCCGGAGGACCCGTTTCTCTACGATCTGCAGCTGGAGGCGGGGGACGACCGGGTGGAGAGCTATTTTGCCATGCGCGGCTTTTCTGTCCAAACAGACGCGGACGGGCTGCCGCGCCTGTGCCTGAACGGCAGGCCGTATTTCCATACGGGTGTGCTCGACCAGGGGTATTGGCCGGACGGGCTGTATACCGCGCCTTCGGACGAGGCGATGGTGTTCGATATTGCCCTGATGAAACGGATGGGCTTCAACCTGCTCCGAAAGCACATCAAGATCGAGCCGCTCCGCTGGTATTACCACTGCGACCGCCTGGGCATGCTCGTGTGGCAGGACATGCCAAATGGCGGCGGTGAGTATCTGCCGCTGACCATCTCGGCGCCGCTGCTGACGGGCCGCCACCGGGACGATCACGACTATGTGCGGTTTGCCCGGCAGGACGCGGCCGGCCGGCGCGAGTTTTTGCAGGAGCTGGATGCGATGGTGGAGCACCTGTACAATTGCCCCTGCATCGCCATGTGGGTGCCGTTCAACGAGGGCTGGGGGCAGTTCGAGGCGCGGGAGGCGGCGGAGCGGATCCGAGCGCTGGATCCGACGCGCACTGTGGACCATGCGAGCGGCTGGCACGACCAGGGCGCAGGCGACGTCAAGAGCCTGCACGTCTATTTCCGTGCCTACCGTCACCGGCAGAGCGGCGACGGGCGCGCGGTGGTGCTGTCGGAGTTTGGCGGGTACAACCACCGCGTCCAGGGGCATGCGTTCAACCGGCGCGACTTTGGATACCGCCGCTATCGGACGGCGGAGAAGCTGCGCTTTGCCATCCAGGACCTGTATGTGCGTCAGATCATCCCGGCCAAGGCGCAGGGGCTGTCTGCCGCGGTGTATACCCAGCTGTCCGATGTGGAGGATGAGCTCAATGGGTTGGTGACGTACGACCGGGCGGTGGTCAAGATGGAGGAGGAGGCCATGCTTGCGCTGAATGAAGCGCTGCGCGACGATCTGGGGGGTGGCCAACCGCCGCGATCTGGCGGCCCGGCAGGCGATGTGCCCGGCGACGGCCCGGCAGGCGGGCCGGATACCGACTTTGTCTGACGCCATCCGGCATGGTTGGGAAGCTGGTTCTGCAATAGCAGGAGCGCCTTTCGCATGAGGGAAGGCGCTCCTGCTTGTTTCAAGGGGAAAAACAGTGAGCCAAAAGGACGAGTACGGATGAATGCGCATGTTATCCATCGCGTTGCATCCGCACGGCCCGGGCATCCCACTGCTTGTGTATATGATAGCAGGACAAAGCTGGAATGCAAAGAATTTCTTAGCAAAATTTTAGCAAGCCGCCTGCCCGCTGTTTGCTTGAGCCGCTCCATGGGGCCCGACACGCGTAAAGCAGGCAGGAGATACGCAGGGGCGGTGCATTGCTGCATCGCCCCTGGCTGGTGTTCTGATGCTTGCGCGCAGGACCTTATCCGCGCGCCCGGCGCCGCTGGCACCACTTGACCAGCTCGACGACCGGGATGACCAGCGCGGCGAGGACGATGGCGAGGGCATACTCGATGAACTCCACCGTCGCGAAACCGAACGCGTTGGCCAGGAACGGGATTTCGCACACCGCGGTGGTCGCCAAGAGGCTGCCGAGCGCCGCCCAGTTCAGCGCCTTGTTCAGCCCCTGGATGCGGAACAGGCTGCCACGCTGCGAGCGCATGTTGAAGCTGTGGAAGATCTCCGCCATGCTCATGGTCAGGAAGGCCATCGTCGTGCCGTCCGCACTGTTGGCGATCTCCCAGACGCCGGACTCGATGAAATGGCCGAGGAAGTACGACCCGAGCGTCAGGATGGACACGACCAGGCCCTGGTAGGCGATGTCTACGCCCATGCCGCCCGCGAAGATCCCCGCCTTGGCCGGGCGCGGCTGGCGGCGCATGATGTCGGCTTCCGCCCGTTCCATGCCGAGCGCGAGCGCCGGGAAGCAGTCGGTCACGAGGTTGATCCAGAGCAGGTGTACGGGCTGCAGGATGGTAAAGCCCATGAGCGTGGCCACGAAGATGCTGAGCACTTCGCTCATGTTGGAGCCCAGCAGGAACTGGATGGACTTTCGGATGTTGTCGTAGATGCGGCGGCCTTCCTCCACAGCGCCTACGATGGTGGCAAAGTTGTCGTCGGTGAGCACCATGTCGGCCACGTTTTTCGTCACGTCCGTGCCGGTGATGCCCATGCCCACGCCGATGTCGGCGCTCTTGATGGAGGGCGCGTCGTTCACGCCGTCTCCCGTCATGGCCGTCACATAGCCGGCCGCGCGCCAGGCGTTGACGATGCGCGTCTTATGTTCCGGTTGCACGCGGGCATAGACCGCGATGTGGCCGAGCGCGGCGGCGAACTCCTCGTCGCTCATGCGATCCAGCTGCGCGCCGGTGATCGCCTGCAGGTCGCCGGTCAGGATGCCCAGCTCCTTGGCAATGGCGGTGGCGGTGTCCACATGGTCGCCCGTAATCATGATCGGGCGGATGCCGGCGCTGCGGCATTCGACGATCGCGGCCTTGACTTCCGGGCGCACCGGATCGATCATGCCGGTCAGGCCGATAAAGCACAGCTGCTGTTCGAGAAAGTCCGGCTCTTCGCTTTCAGGCGCCGTGGTCCACTCGCGCCTGGCGGCGGCCAGCACGCGCAGCGCGCGGTCGGCCATGTCCTTGTTGGCGGACAGGATCTGCTCGCGCAACTCGTCCGTCATGGGAACGGCCTGGCCGTCCGTCCCGAGGCAGTGCGTGCACTTTTTGAGCACTTCGTCCGGCGCGCCCTTGGTAAACTGGACGATGAGGCCGGCCGCATCGCGGTGGATGGTGCTCATCATCTTGCGTCCGCTGTCAAAGGGCGCTTCCCCAATGCGGGGCAGCTCCTCCTTGAGCCGGTTCTTGTCGAGCGAGAGCTTGGCCGCCCAGGCGACCAGCGCGGCCTCCGTCGGCTCGCCGGTCACGTTGCCGTCCGCGTCCAGCTCCGCGTCGGAGCAGAGCGCCATGGCGGTTGCGAGCAACGGCTCGTCCTCGCCGAACGCATCCACGACGGTCATGCGGTTCTGCGTCAGCGTGCCGGTCTTGTCCGAGCAGATGATCTGTGCGCAGCCGAGCGTCTCCACAGCGGTCAGCCGGCGGATGATGGCGTTGCGGCGCGACATGTTCGTCACGCCGATGGAGAGCACGATCGTGACGACGGCCGCAAGGCCCTCCGGGATGGCCGCTACCGCAAGGGAGACGGCCACCATGAACGAATCCACGATCATATCGGCGGACAAATCGCCCGATCGCAGCAGCTGTACGCCGAAGATCACGACACAGATGCCCAGCACGAGCCAGGTGAGGATTTTAGAGAGCTGCGAGAGCTTGATCTGCAGCGGCGTTTGCCCGTTTTGCGCCTGCGCCAGCGCGTCCGCGATCTTGCCCATCTCTGTCTGCATGCCGGTGGCGGTGATGACGGCGCGTCCACGGCCATATACCACCGTGCTGCCCATGTAGACCATGTTTTTCCGGTCGCCGAGGGGCACATCGGCGCTGGGGTCGTTGAGCCGGATGACGTCGATGAACTTTGTGACGGGCACCGACTCGCCCGTGAGTGCGGCCTCTTCAATTTTGAGGCTGGCATTTTCAATCAGGCGACCGTCTGCGGGCACGGCGTCGCCCGCCTCGAGCAGCACGATGTCGCCCACGACCAGCTCCTCGCTGCGCACGGCCATGACTTTCCCGTCGCGCAGCACTTTAGAGGTGGCGGCCGCCATTTCCTGCAGCGCTTCAATGGCCTTTTCCGCCTTATTTTCCTGATAGACGCCCAGGATGGCGTTGACGATGACGACCGCAAGGATGATGATGACGTCGGCAAAGCTTTCGTTCTTCAGAACGGACAGCACGCCGGAAATGACTGCCGCCGCCAGCAGGATGAGGATCATCGGATCCTTCATCTGTTCAAAAAAACGCAGGATCAGCGGCGTCTTTTTGGCCTCGGCCAGTTTGTTCGGCCCGTTTTGCTTGAGGCGTGCTTCAGCTTCTGAGGAGGAAAGGCCGCCTGCATTGCTTGCGGCCTGTTGCAAGACGTCGTTTGCATCTTCGAGATAATATTTTGCCATTCGTTCGTTCCTTTCTTCAGCATAGTTTGGACAAAAAAACAAAATCACGCGCAGCAATCGCCTTGTTACGTACGAGTCTGGTTATTTCATTCAAGCCAGATAAAGGATGTTCATCATATGTGTTGACTTGAAACGCGGCAAAACCGCGCCAACTACTCCCTCATGACGCACTTATTATACTGGAAAGCCATCCCAATTGCAAGAGGATTCTGGCACACCGCAACGCTGGGCGAATAAACCGCCGCCTGCCACACGTTCTTTGCGTGGCAGGCGGCGGTCAAAGGAGAAACAGGTTGTCAGACGATGCCCTGGTACATCATCGCGTCGGCGACCTTCAGGAAGCCGGCGATGTTGGCGCCGGCCAGATAGTTGCCCTCTACGCCGTATGTCTTTGCCGCGCTTTCGATCTTGTGGAAGATGTCCACCATGATGCCCTTGAGCCGGCTGTCCACTTCTTCAAACGTCCAGGAATACCGCATGGAATTCTGGCACATTTCCAGCGCGCTCGTCGCAACGCCGCCGGCATTGGCGGCCTTCGCCGGCCCAAACAGCACGTTGTTCTGCTGGAAGACTTCGATGGCTTCCGGCGTGGACGGCATGTTCGCGCCTTCGGCGACGGCATAGCAGCCGTTGGCGACCAGCTTGCGCGCCGCGTCGCCATCCAGCTCGTTTTGCGTGGCGCACGGCAGTGCGATGTCGCACGGAATGCTCCAGATATCCGAGCAGTTCTCGGAGTAACCCGCGTTGGGATGGGTCAGCACGTAGTCGCGGATGCGGCGATGCTCCACTTCCTTGAGCTGCTTGATGCAGTCGAGGTCGACGCCGTTCGGGTCGTGGATATAGCCGCTCGAGTCGGACATGGCGACGACCTTGGCGCCGAGCTGGGTCGCTTTTTCGTGCGCATAGATGGCCACGTTGCCGGAACCGGATACCACAACCGTCTGCCCTGCAAAGCTCTTGCCCTGCGTTTTCAGCATCTCTTCCGTAAAGTAGCACAGGCCGTAACCGGTAGCCTGCACGCGGTCGAGGCTGCCGTGGAACGAAAGCGCCTTGCCGGTCAGCACGCCGGAAAACTCGTCGCGCAGGCGCTTATACTGCCCAAACAGGTAGCCGATTTCGCGCGCGCCCACGCCGATATCGCCCGCCGGCACATCGGTATTGGGGCCAATATATTTGTACAGCTCGGTCATGAAGCTCTGGCAAAAACGCATGATCTCTCCGTCGGACTTGCCTTTCGGATCGAAATCGCTGCCGCCCTTGCCGCCGCCAATGGGCAGCCCGGTCAGCGAGTTTTTGAAAATCTGCTCAAAGCCCAGGAACTTGACGATCCCCTCGTATACGGACGGGTGGAACCGCAAGCCGCCCTTGTAGGGACCGATTGCGTTGCAGAACTGGACGCGGTAACCGATGTTCACACGGACGCGGCCGTTGTCGTCTACCCAGGCGACGCGGAACCGGATCATGCGGTCCGGCTCGACGAGCCGGTCCAGAATGCCGGCGTCGATAAATTCAGGGTGCTTTTCCAGCACGGGCGCAAGGGATTCCAGCACTTCCGAAACGGCTTGCAGAAATTCCGGCTGGTGCGCATTGGTGCGCTGGACGTTTTCCAGCAGGGTCTCCAGGTAACGGGCTACATTTGACATAGCTTGGCACCTCTCAAGTTCAAAAAAGTATGTTTATTGTACCAAACAAACACGCCATTCGTCAATATATTTTATATAATATATGAGATTTTATATGGGCAATCCTGCATTTTGAAATACTGGTCTTACAAATACCGCTGAAAAATGCCAAAAAATGAAATCGGGCCGGGTACTCGACCCCGGCCCGAAGACGGTGTTCAGGATGATTATTCGGCGAGGCTCACGCCCGGGTCGCCCTTGTAGACAACCTTGTCGACCACATAGTAGATGACGCCCGCGACGACCATCGCGTTGATGGCCGAAATGCCCCAGGAGAACGAGGGGATGAGCGTACCGTTGGTCAGGTTGCCGACGAGCGCACCGGCGACGACGCCGGCGATGGCGCCCCAGTTGACCGTGCGGTTCACGACGCTGCCGTCCGCATAGCTGCTGCGATGCATGAAGTAGTCCATCATGATGATCATGCCGATCGGCGGGAGGGTCGCGTTGAGGAAGTTCAGCCAGCTGACAAAGTTGTTGTACAGCCAGACGGCGAGCGCGGTGCCGATGACACCGGAGACGATAACCATCGGGCGCTTGCGGACCTTGGTGATGTTGGACAGGCCAAGGCTGCCGGTGTACAGCGCGTTGTCGTTCGTGGTCCAGATGTTGGCGCCGAGCACGATGATGGCCGGGATGGTCAGGTTCTGCGCGATCATGACGTAGAAGATGTCGTCCTTGCCGGTGAAGGCACCGCCGACAGCGCCGAAGCAGAACATCAGCATGTTGCCGATCGTGAACGCGATGACCGTCACGACGGTGACGCCCAGCTTGGTCTTGCCGAAGCGCGCGAAGTTCGGCGTTGCGGTACCGCCGCTGATGAACGAGCCGATGACGGCCGCGATGCCACCCAGCAGCGTCATGCCGCCGGTGGACTTGTCGAAGATGGCTACGAGGCCGCCGCCGTCGATCGTGGCGGTGACCATGGAGTAGATGCCGAGCACGGCGATCAGCGGCACAGACACCCAGCTGACGATTTCAATGCCCTTCACGCCGAAGTAGGCGGAGGTCGTCATACAGGCACCGCAGGCGATGATGAATACCCAGAGCAGGTTCTCCACGCCGAACGTGGTGGCCACCGGGTAGGCGAACATTGCCGCGCCGACGCCGAACCAGCCGATCTGCGTGATGGCGATGAGCGCCGAGGGCAGATAGGAACCGATCTTACCGAACGAGCGGTGCGCCAACAGGTCGAACGAAAGGCCCGTGTCGCCGCCGATCCAGGCGAGGAGACCCGTGTAAATGCCAAGGAAGATACTGCCGATCAGCAGCGCCCAGATGAAGGTGCCGAGATCCATGCCGTTGGCCATTTTGGCGCCGGCGCTCATGCTCGCGGAGAAGAACGTGAAGCCCATCATGATGACGAACATCGCGCCCGCTCCCTTGCGGGCAGACTGTGGAACGACTTCTAGTGAATAGTCAACATCCACATGTTGCTTCTTTGCCTGTTCCATGTTTGAACCTCCCATATTAAGATTTGAGTGCTGAGATGATGTTCCGGAGAATTTGCAGATGTGATGTAACTGGATACATCCTGAACAATTAT
>URQH01000024.1 GCA_900549955.1 uncultured Eubacteriales bacterium
AGGACACCGCCCTCTCACGGCGGTAACAGGGGTTCGACTCCCCTACCGGGTACCAAGTAAGGTTGATATTTTTGATACCGCTGGTATTGAAACTATCAACCTTTTTCTTTTGTATACCAGGAAAAGCATTTATCATGCCGGATATGAGGTGAACACGATGAGCGATGTCATAAGCGACTCCGTCTGCAAACTTTCAGCAATTACAGGCCAAACACCTATAGATTGGGACGCCTTCGATTCTGTTCTGAAGGGCTTAGAGGATATCAATGCCTATGATGAGCAATCTGAAGAGACAATTCTGTCAGAGTTTATTCTGGATGGAAATTTTTACAAGCGTGCTTCATCCTGGCAGATGTTGTCCGTCACTTCCTCGCTTGCGGTTATGATGTTTCTGCAAACGACGGATTAAATGGTGGTCTGGCGCTTCATTCGCTTTGTTGGTCATCGTACGATCATTACATTTTGGAGGCTGCCAAGGTTCTTATGAATGCCGGAGCCCCCGTCAAATACAGAACCAGCGACGATGATCCCAGCGAAGAACCAGAGGGTCTGCTTGGATGTATCGGCTGGAATCTTGCTGGCGCCTGGGCGGTGTACGAGGACTATGCCTGGGCAAATATACTTGAAGCCTACTATGCTATGACAGAGGCTAATATTGCAGGCAAGGACTACAATGCCATCGACAATTGCTTTGCCTGTATTGGGAAAACCCTTACTTCTGTTTCTGCCATCAATGCTGGCGGGAAACCTGCTCTGTATGACGAGGGTGCTATCTCTGTTTTTTCCGAACCGCTCATCCTGTGGTTTGGGGACAAGCCTCTGGTTGCCAGCTGCTATACCGATTTTGTGGTAAACCCGTTATACGCTGATGACAAAAAGAACGACCTTGCTGATGTTACTACGGCATTTTCCTCTCTTGTTGGTACTACGCTGAAAGAAATGCAGTATATTGGCGCAACCATCTGTTATTTCGAGTTTAGTAACGGGAACCGGCTGTTTTTTGCAAGCCGCGATATTGGCGATAGAAAACGAGTCGGCACTTTTGATATCCTGGCTGACAGCAAAAAAGTGAATGTCGAGCAACTCCGTATCGAGTGTTTCTGCGCCATAAGAGGAGGACGCATCTTTGCCAAGACTGCCACGGAGTATAGCGAGGATGCTATTGCTCTCTTCTGTAATGATGCAGCATACCTTCTCTATCTCCGTCCTGGAACAGCCGACAGATACCAGTTTGGCATTTGCCCTTGTACCAAAGCATTGCTTAGTGAATACACACGTCAGTATCCATTACAGCAACCGGCACAAACCACATGGATTTATGACCAAAACAATCTGTCCGCAGTACGCCTTGACTTTCCAGAGGGGCACTTGTATATGACGGCTACAAAACATAGTGACATCGAAATCCGGCTCTCTGACAAAATATATAATCCTTTGGAATGATCTATCCTGCCTCGCAACGAGGGCAAACACACGGAATTCTGGGCAAAGAAGGATGGCGACTGACTATGAAATTGTTCGATACTTTTGAGGCGGTAAAGTTCCCCCCGAAGAAGATATGATATTTATAACGGTGGGTATCTTCGCTACATTTGCGCCCCCGAATATAATGGTGAAGAAACACCGTTTACCCTACCTTACGCCGGGTTTTGTTGGAGTCGGGTATCTGCCACAAGTCCTTTGAAAAGATACAGACGCTGCCGAGTGATGCTGCAGCAAATCTGTATCATTGCAGCCGGGTTCTCACTCAAATTAAGAACCTTTCTTTTTCAATAATCGGAAGAGACATTCGCAGTGCAGGGCGGCATTGGCGCGGCAGCCAATTACGCTGAGCGGCGGCGGGCCGAGGTTGCGTGCGCAGCACAGCATGGCGCATTGAGACGGAGCGGCGGGCCGTGGCGGCGGCAGGCGCTACTCCTCGAGCGTCGCCTCGTCGGCAAGCACGCGCACCTCGTCGTCCCGCACGGCGGCGAGGCCGGCGGCAACGGACGCGCGCAGGACCGTCTGTCCCCTGAGCCGCGCGACGACGGTCCCGGCGGAAAGCGCCAGCAGGGCGGGCACATGCCCGCGGCGCACGCCAACGGTGCCGCCCGGCGTGCCGTCCGCTGCCTCCGCAACGGGCAGAACGACCGAGTCGCACGCGGCCTGCGCGGCGATCCCCTGCGGCGTGACGACCACGAGCCGCAGCGGCGCGCCCTGTTCTCCCCCGTTCTCCCGCATCGTTTACGCCTCCTGCTTGTGCGCGCGGTACACGTCGTCGATGGTGCCGGCCATGAGGAACGCCTGTTCCGGTATGGCGTCGCAATCGCCGCCGAGGATGGCCTCAAAACCGCGGATCGTCTCCGCGATGGGGACAAAGCGGCCCGGAAGGCCCGTAAAGCTCTCCGCCACGTGGAACGGCTGGCTCATAAAGCGCTGCACCTTGCGCGCGCGGTGCACCGTGAGCCGGTCCTCCGGCGAAAGCTCGTCCATGCCGAGGATGGCGATGATGTCCTGCAGCTCGTTGTAGCGCTGCAGCACGCGCTGCACCTCCTTGGCCGCGGCGTAGTGCCGCGTGCCGACCACATCCGGCGCGAGCATGCGCGAATTGGACTCCAGCGGCGCGACGGCCGGATAGATGCCCAGCTCCACGATGCTGCGCGAAAGCACGGTCGTCGCGTCCAGATGCGTGAACGTGGTCGCGGGCGCCGGGTCCGTCAGGTCGTCCGCCGGCACATAGATGGCCTGTACGGAGGTGATCGAGCCGTTGCGGGTTGAAACGATGCGCTCCTGCAGCATGCCCATCTCCGTGGCGAGCGTCGGCTGATAGCCGACCGCGGACGGCATGCGCCCCAGCAGCGCGGACACCTCCGCGCCCGCCTGCGTGAAGCGGAACACGTTATCGATGAACAGCAGCACGTCCTTGTGCTTGATCTCGCGGAAGTATTCGGCAATGGTCAGCCCGGCCAGCGGCACGCGCAGGCGCGCGCCGGCGGGCTCGTTCATCTGGCCGAACACGAGCGCCGTCTTGTCGATGACGCCGGACTGCGTCATCTCCTGCCAGAGATCGTTGCCCTCGCGCGAGCGCTCGCCCACGCCGGCAAAGACGGAGAAGCCGTTGTGCTCGGAGGCGATGTTGCGGATGAGCTCCATGATGAGCACGGTCTTGCCCACGCCCGCGCCGCCGAACAGGCCGATCTTGCCGCCCTTGGCGTACGGCGTCATCAGGTCGATGACCTTGATGCCCGTCTCAAGGATCTCGGTCGCGGGCACGACATCGGTAAACTTCGGCGCGCGGTGGTGGATGGGCCAGCGCTTTTCCGACTCGATGGCGCCCGCGCGGTCGATTGGCTGCCCGGTCACGTCGATCATGCGCCCCAGCAGCGCCTCGCTCACCGGAATGGAGATCGGCGCGCCGGTATCCACCGCGGCCATGCCGCGGGACATGCCGTCGGTCGAGTGCATGGAGATGCAGCGCACCTCGCCGTTGCCGAGCTGCTGGATCGTCTCAAGCGTGAACGTTTCGCCGTCCACCTCCACCTGGACCGCATGAAAGATATCGGGGATATGTTCCGATGAGGGGAAGAGGATATCCACCACGGGGCCCTTGATTCTTGTGATGATGCCTTTTGCGGACATTGTGCTGCCTTTCTCCGCCTGCGGAGCGGAAATAAACTGTCTGCGTTGGTCGCGGCGGCCGCCCTTGCGCGGGAGGTCAGCCGTTCTCCAGCGTATCGGCCGCGGTCTCGATGATGCTGGCGGTCACCTGCGCCTGGCGGCGGCGGTTGATCGTCGTCTCCAGCTCCAGGGCGGACTGCTCGGCATTGTCGAACGCGTTGCGCATGGCCATTAGCGTCGCGGCCTGCGCGCCCGCCGCATGCTCGAGCGCGAGGGAAAAGACCGCCTCGTCCAGCCCGCGCCGCGCAAGCAGCGCGCTGACCGTCTCCCGATCCGGCAGGAACAGGAAGCCGGCGTGCGCGCAGCCCTCCTCCCCCGCCTCCGGCGGGAGCAGCGGCTCGCACGCGGGCGTCTGCCGCAGCATGTTGCGGTAGCGCTGGCAGTAGAGATCGACGCCGGATACGGCCCCGTCCTCATAGAGCCGGCGCAGGCAGGCGGTCAGCGCGTGCGTCTCGGCGAATGTGGGGATGTCGGAGAGCGTGAACTCGCGCTCCACCGGAATCCCCTTCTCGCGGCAGAAGGCAGCCGCCATCCTGCCGCAGGCGATGACAAGGGGGCGCGGGTCCGCCTGACGGTACCGTTCAAAGAACATCGTCAGCAGCTCGGTATTGAAGCCGCCGCACAGGCCGCGGTTGCTCGAGAGCACGACCGCACAGCGCGCCCCCGCCGCAGCGCCTGCGGCCGGTTCCTCCGGCGCGGGCGCGCCCGCAAGCGCGACGAGCTCGCGGCAGAGCGCCGCATACGGCTCGCCCGCCGTGCGCGCGGCGTTGGCGCGCGAAAACTTCGCCGCCGCGACCGTGCGCATCGCGCCGGCCAGCTGGCCGGTGGCGCGGACGCTTTTGAGCCGCTTGCGCAGCTCGCGCAGCGCGGCCATATCAGGCGGCCTCCCGGAACGCGGCAAGCGCCGCCTCAAGGCGCGCGGTCGCCTCCGCATCCAGCTTGGCGCCCTTTTCGAGCCGTTTGACAAGCTCCGGCTGCTCCGCCTCAAAGTATGCGTACAGGCGCGCCTCGTACGCCTCCATATCCTCGGGCGCCACGTCCGCCGCGCTGCCGCCGGAGACGGCGAACAGCAGCAGCGCCTGCTTCCAGTCCGCAAGCGGCGCATACCGGCCCTGCCGCAGCGCGGCCATCATGCGCGCGCCGGAGGCGATGACCCGGCGCGTCGATTCGTCAAGGTCGGAGCCGAACTGGGCAAACGTCGCCAGCTCGCGGTACTGCGCAAGATTCATGCGCAGCTGCGAGGAGACCTGTTTCATCAGCTTCGTCTGCGCCGCGCCGCCCACGCGCGACACGGAAAGGCCCACGTTGACCGCCGGGCGCTGTCCCTCGTTGAACAGATCCGTCTCGAGGAAGATCTGCCCGTCGGTGATGGAGATGACGTTGGTCGGGATATAGGCGGAGATGTCGCCCGCCTGCGTCTCGATGATCGGCAGCGCGGTGACGGAGCCGCCGCCGGCCTCGTCGTTGAGCTGGGCGGCGCGCTCGAGCAGGCGCGCATGCAGGTAGAAGATGTCGCCCGGGTACGCCTCGCGCCCGGAGGGGCGGTGCAGCAGGAGCGACAGCTCGCGGTAGGCCACGGCGTGCTTGGACAGGTCGTCGTAGACGATCAGCGCGTCGCGGCCGTTGTACATGAAATACTCGCTCATCGCCGCGCCGGCAAACGGCGCGATGTACTGCATCGACGCGGAGCTGGACGCGGTCGCGCACACGACCGTGGTATACTCCATCGCGCCGTGCGCCTGGAGTTTGGAGACGATCTCCGCCACGGCCGCCTCCTTCTGGCCGATGGCCACATAGATGCAGGCCACGCCCTTGCCGCGCTGGTTGATGATCGTGTCGATGGCGATGGACGTCTTGCCCGTCTGCCGGTCGCCGATGATCAGCTCGCGCTGCCCGCGGCCGATCGGCGTGAGCGCGTCGATGGGCTTGATGCCTGTGTGCAGCGGCACGGAGACGGACCTGCGGTCCGGGATGGCCGGGGCGCGGCACTCGATGGGGCGGCTCTCGTTCGACCAGATGCGGCCCTTGCCGTCGATGGGGTTGCCCAGCGCGTCCACGACGCGTCCGAGCAGCTCATCGCCCACGGGCACGCTCATCATGATGCCGAGGCGGCGCACGCGGCTGAGGCTCTCGATGTGCTCATAGCGGCCGAAGATGATGCAGCCCACGCGGTCCTGCTCGATGTCGAGCACCATGCCGCGCTCGCCGCAGGCAAACTCCACCACCTCGCCGAACATGATGTCGGACACGCCGTCGAGCCAGCAGATGCCGTCGGACACGGTGAGCACGCGGCCCACCTGGTATTCGTCGTGCTCCACGGGCACGTGCGCCACGGTATCTGCCATGGCGGAAACGATGGCGGCGGGCGCGCCGGCGTCCGTGATCTCCTGTTCGCGCAGCACCTCGCCCAGGCGCGCGATGCTGTTGACGACGGAGCGGTCGTAGACCGTATCGCCGATGCGCAGCTGGAAGCCGCCGATGAGCGACTCGTCCACCCGCGTCCAGAACGACGCGCGGCCGTCCACCTGCGCGAGCAGCTCGTCCACGCGCGCGCGGATGCGGGCCACGAGCTCGCCGTCCATCGGGCTGGCCGAGGTCAGCGTGACGTACAGCACGTCATGGTCCACCAGGTACACCCTGTCCCCGGGGGAGAGGCAGATCTCCTCGAGCACGCCGTCCACCATCTCGCCCTCGTGGCTGTGCAGGCTGGAGCGGTACGGCTCGCAGGCGAGCCGTTCGGCGGCCTGCGCCTGCGCGCGTTCCACCAGCTCGTCGCGCACCTCGAGCAGCATGGTGCGGCGCAGATCCTCGCACGCCTCGTCGAACTGCGCCTGGAGCCGGTATTCATGCTCCTGCACGGCGGCGCGCGCCGGCGCGCCCAGCTCGTCCGAGCGCAGCTTCGCCTCGGGCGCGGGCAGCTCCTCCTGCGCGGGCGGCTGCGGCACCGGCTTTTCCGCAAGGTCGAGGCCGCTGTTGATGCGCGCAAGGCGGTCGCGGAAGATCGCGGCGATCTTTTTGCGGCCGAACAGGTACACCACGCCCGCAAGCAGGGCGAAATTGATCAGCGCATACACAAATTCCATAGGCTTCTATCTCTCGTCAGCTGGACAGCTTCTGCACAAAGGACGCCACCAGCTCCTCCATGCCCGCGGCAAGCCCCTGCTGGAGCTGCTGCTTTTCCGCCGCCGCTTGCTCGCGCCGGTCGCTCAGCAGCTGCGCATAGCGCCCGTCCGCCGCGTGCATCTCGGCCTCGGCGGCGGCGTGCGCCTCGGCAAGCGCCCGCTCCCTGGCGGCGTGGGCCTGCTTTTCGGCAAGGGCGCGCCGCTCAGCGGCGGCCTCCTGCGCCTCGGCAAGGGCGCGCGCGCCCTCCTCATGGCGCCGGCGCGCATCGGCGATCTTCTCCTCGCGCGCGTCCATGAGCGAGAGCAGCGGCTTGAACAGGAACCTGTTCAGGCAGAACATCAGCACGCAGAACGTGATCACCGTCCAGATCAGGACGGATACTTGAATGGTCATCCGCTTCCCTCCGATCCTGCGGGTACGTGCGGCCGCGGGGCCGCAAGCGTGCTCAGATGCGCGTGGTCAGCACGAACGCGATCAGCAGGCCGTAGATGGTCAGCGCCTCCATGAGCGCCATGGCGATGATCAGCGTGGAGCGGATATCCTTGGCCGCGTCCGGCTGGCGGGCGATGCCCTCCATGGCCGCCTTGGCGGCAAGCCCCTGTCCGATCGCGGGGCAGATGGTGCTAAGCGCGATGGTCAGCGCGGCGGCGATGGCAATGATCCCAGAATCAGTCATTTTCTTGTTCTCCAATCCTCAATATAGTGGTGTTGCGGCGGATTACGCCTCTTCTATTTCGATCCCCTCATCCAGATAGATGGACACGAGCATCGTGAACACGACGGCCTGTATCGCGCAGAACAGAAGCGAGAGCGCCATCATCAGCGCCGGCGCGCCGATGGGCAGCAGGTTGTACAGCTCCTCCGTCACGGTCTCCTCGCCAAAGATGTTGCCGAACAGACGCAGCGCGAGCGACGCGGGCTTGATGAACTCGTCGAGTACCAGCAGCGGCAGCATGAACGCCACGGGCGTGATGAAGCGTTTGAGATAGCCGCGCCCGCCGCGCGCGCGCAGACTTGCCAGCTGCAAAAAGACGAACGCCAGCAGCCCAAGCCCCACCGTGACCGACAGCGACGAGGTCGGCGCCTTGAAATACGGCGTCAGGCCCACGCCCGGGATCAGCCCGGAATAGTTGGAAAAGATGATGAAGATGAACAGCGAGCCCAGGAAATAGAAGTACTTGCGCGCGGCGCGCTTGCCCAGCAGCCCCGTGAAGAACCCGTCCAGATACTCGATGCCCGTCTCCAGCACGTTTTGCAGGCGGCCCGGCCGCTCCCTGAGCCGGCGAGTCGCAACGGCGGACACGACCACCAGCACGAGGCAGATCGCCCACATGAGGAGCACCTCGCCCGTGATATCGAGCACGCCAAAGAGCGGGATGACGACCTCAGACGCCTCGCCCATGCCCAATCACCTCCCTGCGGAACTGTGCTGCTCCGGCGCACAAGCGGCGCTCCGGCCGCTTTTGCGGAGCAGGCGGCGGATCAAAAAGAACGACGGAATGGTGAGCCCCAGCGCGCCGCCCAGCAGCAGCAGCGCCGTATCCCAAGGCAGCAGGGGCGCGAGCAGATACAGCCCGACCAGATAGGCCACATTGAGCGTCTGGCGAACAAAAAAGCACGCATACAGGCGCGCGCCCTCCTGAAACCATTTCGCCCGGCTGATCCACGCGTTGCACACGGCGACGCACGCGCCGCCCAGGAACGCCAAAACCATGCCGACCGCTACGCTCTCCATACCGTATGTCGCCTCTCTCCCCTTCAATTCCCCCCACGTTTTTCTGATATTATAGTAGCGATATGACCGCTTGTCAAATCCTTTCGCCGCATTTTTTCTCCGCCGTTCGCGCCGCGGCATCCGCGCGCCTTTACGCGCCGGAGAAACGATGGTATACTGAACGGGACAGCGGGCCGTGCGCGCAGCGCCGCGCCGCCGCGCCGAAAGGAACTCCCCCATGTTTGAGCTTGCGCTAAGCGAGATCGCCCGGCACGACCGCATCATCCTGCACCGTCACGAACACCCGGACGGCGACGCGCTGGGCAGCCAGATCGGCCTCAGGCACATCCTGCTGGAAAACTATCCCCAAAAAGAGGTGCGCATGGTCGGCGACGGCCCCGGCCGGTACGCGGCGCTGACGGGCTTTTGCGCCGACGATGTGCCGGACGCCTTTTTTGACGGCGCGCTGTCCGTCATCCTCGACTGCGGCGCGCCGCGCCTGGTGAGCGACGGCCGCTACGCGCTCGCCGCGCGGACGCTGCGCATCGACCACCACGTCTTTTCCGGGCGGTTCGCCGATGTGGAGGTGATCGAGCCCGGGTTTGAAAGCTGCTGCGGGCTCGTCACGGCGCTGGCGATGGAGGCCGGTCTCGCCGTCCCGCCGGCGGCGGCAAACGTGCTCTACGCCGGAATGGTGACGGATTCCGGGCGCTTTCGCTATGATTCCACCACGGCGGAGACGTTCGAGCGGGCGGCCTTCCTGCTGCGCTGCGGCGCGGAGCCGGCGCGCATCTATCCCGCGCTGTACGAGGAGGAGTTCTCCCACATCCGTCTGCGCGCGCAGCTGACCATGCAGATCCGCTTCACGCCGCACCGCGTCGCCTATCTGTACACCGATGCGGCGGCGGCGCGCGCGCTCGGCGCGGACGCGTTCACGCTCTCGCGCGGGGCGGTGGGCCTGATGGCCGACATCCGCGGCGTGGGCATCTGGGCGAGCTTTGCCGAAACGGAGGGCGGCGTGCTGTGCGAGCTGCGCGCCAGCCGGCACAACATCAACCCCATCGCCGTCAAATACGGCGGCGGCGGGCATGCCAGAGCCAGCGGCGCGACCGTGCCCGACCGGGCGACGGCCATGCGCATGCTCGACGAACTGGACGCGCTATCGGGAGGCGGCGATGCACGAGGAGATTAAGCGGGCGATACTGGACAGCATCCGCGCCCATGAGCGGATCATCCTGACGCGGCACCTGCGGCCGGATGGCGACGCCGTCGGCGCCACGATGGGGCTTTGCCGCGTGCTCAGGCGCGCGTTCCCGGACAAGCGCATCTGGCTTGCCAACGACGACCACGCCGCCGCGCTCGCGTTCCTCGGGCCGGAGGGCGAACCGCCGGACGCGGCGCAATACGACGGCGCGCTGGTCATCGCGCTGGATACGGGCAATGCGGAGCGCCTGTCCAACCGGCATTTTCGCCGCGCGCAGAAGCTGATCGTGATCGACCACCACATCGAGACGCACCCCTACGGCGACCTTGCGTGGGTCGAGCCGGAGCGCTCCTCCACGTGCGAGATGGTCGTGGACCTGTGCGCATCGTTCCCGGACGTGCTGCGCCTTGACCGGGAATCGGCGACGTGCCTGTACACCGGCATGGTGACCGATTCCGGCCGGTTCCGCTTCTACTCCGTCTCCGGCGACACGCTGCGCCTTGCGGCGCTGCTGCTCGACGAGGGGATCGATACCGAGGCGCTCTACGCGCACCTGTACCTCAACAGCCGTGAGGAGCTGCGCTTCCACGCGCACGCGCTGCGGCGGATGAAGGTCACGCCGCACGGCGTTGCGCACCTCTACGTCAGCCGCGCGGCGCAGCGGGCGCTGCGCCTGACGAGCGAGCAGGCGTATACGGCGGTATCGTTCCTCGACTCGCTGCGCGGGAGCATCATCTGGATCGCCTTCATCGAGAACGGGGACGGCACCATCCGCGTGCGCCTGCGCTCGCGCTTTGTGACCATCAACGAGCTGGCGGAGCGCTACGGCGGCGGCGGACATGCCTGCGCCAGCGGCGCGACCGTGCGCAGCCGCCGCGAGATGCGCGCGCTCATCGACGACGCGGACAGGCTCATCGCCGACTACAAGCGGACGCACAGCGGCTGGCAGTGACGCGCCCTCTCCGTGCGGCCGCGCAGGATTCTGCTTATCGGGAATTTTACAAAAGAGATGCCCCCATCCGCGCGGACGCGCGAAGGGTCAGGCCGAAGCGGAAGCAACGGCGATTCCCCTCCCAGCCGCACGGATGCGCGGGCGAATCGCACAGCGCAAAGGAAAAGCGGCGCAGGCCGCTTTTTCATATAGCTCGGGGCCGCGCCCAGAGGGCGCGGCCCCGCCGCGTTTCATGTCGTGGATGGCGTTACTTGGTGAACGTGCAGCCCGCGTCGAACTCGATGGTGCCCTCGTAGTTCTTGATGAGGCCCGTCACGCTGATCACATCGCCGACGGCCAGCGCGTCCGCGCCCTCGCCCTCCAGGCGGTAGCACTGGATGGGCTGCTCGGTCAGGCCGCCGACCACGATGGTGACGGTGACGTTGCCGTACTCATCGCTGTAGGGAGTATCGATGCTGACGATCTCGCCGGTGAGCGTGCGCAGGCCCTTGAGCTCCGCGCCGGCCTCGAGCTGGTACGCCTTGCCGATCGTGCGCGCGGCCATGACAGCCTCGGGCGCGAGCAGCGTGCAGCCGGCGTCGAACTCGATGGTGCCGCTGTAGTTCTTGATCGTGCCGTAGACGGCGATCACGTCACCGATAGCCAGCGCGTCCGCGCCCTCGCCCTCAAGGCGATAGCACTGGATGGGCTGCTCGGTCAGGCCGTCGCACACGATGGTGACGGTGACGTTGCCGTACTCCTCGCTGTAGGGCGTATCGATGCTGATGATCTCGCCGGTGAGCGCGGTGGGCGCCACGAGCGCGGCGTCAACCTCCAGCTCATAGGCGGCGGCGATCAGCTTGCTCTGGTCGAGGATCTCGCCGCGGCCGACGAGCGTGCAGCCCGCGTCGAACTCGATGGTGCCGCTGTAGTTCTTGATGACGCCCTCGACGGTGATCTGCTCGCCAACGGCCAGCGTCTCAACGCCCTCGCCCTCCAGGCGGTAGCACTGGATGGGCTGATCCACCAGGCCGCCGACCACGATGGTGACGGTGATGTTGCCATACTCCTCGCTGTAGGGCGTGTCGATGGACGTGACCGTGCCGAACAGGCGGGCGGTATCCTGAAGCGCCGCATCCTCCTCCAGCTCATAGCCGGCGGTCACGATCTCCTCGTAGCTGGCGGTGCCCAGGTTGAAGCCCTGCGGCACGATGCGCTCAAACGAGAGCTCGGACGTCGCGCCGTCCGCGCCCGCGATGGTCGCGGTGAGCGTGTAGGGCGATTCCTCGCTGGCGGACTCGTTGATGTCGATGGTGATCATGCCGTCCACCTTCTCGCCGACGACGACCGCATCCTGCGCGCCGCCGGTGATGGTGACCGTCCAGGTGATCGGGTAGGCGATATCCTCCACGACCACGCCGGCCACGACCTGATAGTCCGCGGGCGTCTTGGTCGCGCCGTCCTTATAGAGCATGCGCAGATAGTCGGTGGCGCGCTCGAGCGCGTCGTCCTCCCCAGCCGGCGCGGGCGCTTCGGTCGCCTCGGGCGCGTCCGTCGGCTGCTGCTCCCCGCCGCTTTGCTGCGCGGCGCATCCGGTGAATGCGGCCAGACACAGCGCGAGGACAACGATGTAAGCTAAGAACCGTTTCATCTTTTCCTCCCTCATTTCTAATGGATGGTGATGCCTTCCGTCGTCAATACAAGGATCTGATAGTCGCCGTCATAGCGTTCCACGACGCCGCGCACGTCGATCAGGCAGCCCGCGGGCGATTCCCCGGCGAGCGCTTCGGCCGCCGCGCCCTTAAGGCGCACCGGCACCTCTGCGCCGTCCGCCGTGCACAGCAGCGTCCGCTCCCCGTCCGCGCCGGCCGGCGGCGCCTGCTCCACGAGCAGGCCCTCCATCGACACGGTGGTGCACAGCGCAAGCTCCGCAAGGGAACGCTCGGCGGGGCCTTCGGCCGTTTCGACCGTGGCAACGCCGTTTGCAAACGCCTCCGCCGTCATGGGCGCATACGCGGGCGCATAGCCCTCGCCCAGCTTTTGCAGGTTGCCCGGATCGTCCGGGCGGATCTGCCGGTAGGTGACGCCGGAGATCTGGTAGGAGTCGCCCGCCTCGTAGTATTGCAGCGTGCCGACGATGCGTGCAAGGTTGCCGACCGTCAGCACGTCCAGCCCGCCGCCGGAGAGCGAATACCCGTAGTAGACCAGGATGCCGTAATAGCGCCCCGTCTCCTCGTCGTAGTCCTCCACATAGACGCTGTTGAAGCCGTTCATGGTGACCACGCCCTCAAAGGCGACCTTGATCCCCTCGTAGGCGGCCGTGTTGAGCCGCAGCTCCTTGAGCGTGAGCTCCACGGCGTCGCCGTAGTAGAAATCCGGGTCGGGCTGGCCGGAATACACGTTCAGCCCGAGCGCCTTTGCCTGCGCGATGGCCGCCATGCACGTATCCCCGTAGCGGTTATTGGCCGACGAGGACGCGATGCCAAGGCCGTTTTGCAGCAGCTCGATGTTGAGGTTGCGGTACGGCCCGTCCTGCTGCGTGCGGTACCAGACCCAGACCAGATACCGCTCGCCCGTGGAGTCGAGATGCCACTCCCCATCGTCCGATTCGAGCAGGATCGAGACGGCGCTTTCGAGCTTTTCGCGCGTGAACGCGGCGGCCGCCTTGCCGTACTCCTCGACCTTGCCGGTGATCTCCGGCGTGTTGACGGCCAGGAAGCGCCCCTTGCGCGGCCCCTCGCCCGCCAGCTCGGTCGGGAAGGTGAAATAGGCCGTATCCCCGTCCACGAACGACTCGACCGCGACCGACAGCTGCGCGGTCGCGCCGGTATCGTCCGGCTGCACCGCGGCGGCGTAATCGACCGGCTCGGCCGGCGCGGCCGAAGCCGGCGCCTCGCTCTGTGCCGGAGCAGACGTCGGGCCGTCCGCCGGCTGCTGCGGGGCGCAGCCGAAGCTGCACCCGCACAGCAGGCAGGCAAGCAGCAGCCATGCGATGGCGGCAGACTGTCGTTTCATGTCCTGCTGCCCGCTTCGATCAGCTGTTGTACTCGCACTCGGCGATGGCGTTGGCAAACGCCTGCTCGATCATGGCGTCCACATCGCCGTTGTCCTCGGCGGTGAGGCACTGCGCCAGCAGCGAGCCGACCTGATCGCGCGCGGTGGACGAGCCGTTGAACGCCGGGGAGGTGTAGTAATACTCCTCCTGCTCAAGGCAGACCTTGGCGCTGAGCGCGGAGATGTAATCGCCGCCGTCAGCCTGGTCGATGAACGCCTTGTACGCCTCGTTCTCCGCCACGGACTTGAGCACCGGCACATAACCGGAGGCCATGGAGAACTCCGCCTGGAAGTCCACGCTCGTGGTCAGGAACTTCACAAACAGCCAGGAGGCGATGACCTCCTGCGGGTTGTCCTTGCGGAAGATGCACACGCTCGGGCCCTGGGAGATGACCTTCTGGTTGTCCGCGCTGACCTGCGGGATGGTTGCGATGCCGACCTCGAACGGATAGGTGCCGTCCTCGCCCTTGGCCGGGCGCTGGTGCGTCGCGCCTGCGGAGGAGCCGATGGACATGTAGCTCACCGGGTCCGTCTCGGAGGTGAACAGGCCGGAGGTATAGGCGCCGTAGAGCATCTGCGTGGTCAGGTAGCCGTTCTGGTACCACTCGCGGAACTCCTTGACAAAGGCGCGGTTGGTCTCGTTGTCAAAGATGAAGTGGTCGCCCGTGGCGCTGGTATAGCCGGAGCCGTACTGCTCGCACATGGTGATGAACCAGTTGCTCTCGCTGTCGTAGCCGAGCGGGATGGAGTTGGGGTCGATCTCCTTGATCTGCGCGCAGAGCGCCTCCATCTCGTCCCACGTGGTCGGAACGGTGAGACCGTGCTCGTCAAAGAAGGTCTTGTTGTAATAGAGCACCTCGGTGGACTTGGAGAAGGGCAGCGTGTACATCAGCCCGTCGCCAAACTGCCGGCCCTCTTCGTAATAGCCGGCGATGAAGTCCGCCTTCTGCTCGTCGGTCAGGCCGAGGATCTCGGTGCTGCCGTCGGCGCGCGCAACCTCGATCTGGCTGTCGATCAGGTCGTCGAGCGTGGCCACGGCGCCCGCGAGGTTGTACAGCGCCACATGGTCCGGATAGCAGTAGGCGATGTTGGGCTGGTTGCCCACGGTGATCTCCGTGCTGATCTGGTCGCGCACGTCGTCATAGTTGCCGACCTGCTGGTGCTCGATGTGGATGTTCGGGTAGAGCTTGTTGAACTCCGGAATGTAGAGGTCGAGCACTTCGGTGAGGTTGGCGCCCATGGTGTGGTAGAAGGTGATGGTCACCTCGCTGCCGTCATAGCCGCCCTCGGGCACGATGAAGTTCGATACGGCGCCCTCCGGCTCCGCCGTCGGTTCCGAGCCCGGCTCGTCCGCCGGAGCGGACGGTTCGCTCGGCTGCTGCCCGCATGCGCTGAGCAGCCCGGCGCTCAGCATGAGCAGCGCGGCGAGCAACAGGGACAAGATGCGTTTTTTCATGGTTTTCTTCCTTCCTTTCCTTCACATATATTGAGACGCAAATCTGTTTTGCGGGATCATCCCTTGATGCCGCTGCGGCTCACCCCGCGCATGATGTACTTGCGCAGGAAGATGAACACCAGGAACAGCGGCGCCGACACCAGCGCCACCGCCGCCATCTGCACCGGGTAGTTCACATCGCCGGTGGATTCGGTGAAGGCGTTGCGCAATCCGTTTGTGATCATGCGGTGCGCCTCGTCGTTGGCGACCAGGCGCGGCCAGATGTACGCGTTCCACGCGCTCATCATCTTCAGGATCGTGATGGAGATGAGCGTAGGCAGCGCCAGCGGGATCATGACCTTCCAGAGATATTTGAAGTCGCTCGTGCCGTCCACCTTGGCCGCCAGATACAGCTCGTTGGGGATCTGCAGGAAATTCTGGCGCAGCAGGTAGATGTAGAACACGCTGACCAGGAACGGCACGATGAGCACGGTATACGTGTTCATCCAGCCGAGGTTGGTCACGGTGCTGTAGTTGGTGATGGTGAACAGCTCCCCCGGGATCATCATCGTCGCCAGCAGCGCGGCAAAGAGGACGTCGCGCCCCTTGAACTCCAGCCGCGCAAACGCGAACGCGGAGAGCACCGTGATCACCAGCGACAGGATCGTCGAGATGATGCCGACATAGGCCGTGTTCAGGAACAGCCGGCCGAGGTTTGCCGTGTTGAACGCTTCGGCGTAGTTGCTCCACATCAGCGTCTGCGGCCAGAACGTCGGCACGCTCATGCGGTACTCCATCAGGCTCTTGAGCGAGGAGTTGAGCATCCAGTAGAACGGGAACAGCACGACCAGCGCCATGAAGAACAGGAACGCATAGTAGAACACGTGCACAAACGCGGTCACGGCCGTCTGCCGGGCGCGCTCGGCGCGCACGTCGCGCGCATGCATGGTCTTGATCTGAGACATAGGCTCGCCCCCTTAAAAGTGTACGCGCTTTTTGCTGACCTGCAGGTTCAGCAGCGTGACCACGAGGATGATGGCGAACAGGATCAGCGCCGCGGCGCTCGCCCGCCCCTGGTTGTTGGTCGCCAGCGCATCGTAGATGAAGCCGACCATCGTGTTGAGCCGGCCGGCCGCATCCGGCGGCCCCATCGTCTCGCCGAAGATGCCGATGATGCTGGTGTATTCCTTAAAGCCGTCGATAAAGCCGGTGATGACGACGTAGGCGATCATCGGCGAGAGCAGCGGCACGGTGATGCGCGTGAAGATGCGCCTGCGCGAGGTGCCGTCCACGCGCGCCGCGTCATAATACTGCCGGTTCACGCTTTGCAGCCCGCCCAGCAGGATCAGGATCTTGAACGGCAGCGCGTTCCACACGATGTAGATGATCATGACGGTGATGTTGGCCGCATAGCTGGAGCCGTAGTTGATCCAGTTGACCGGCTCGCCGCCGAAAAACTCGATGATGTTGTTGATGATGCCCGCGGTGACGATGATCTCGTTCTCCGTGCCGTAAAAGCTGCCCACGATGTTGAACATGGCGGCGAACACCATGCCGATGGCGATGGAGTTGGTCACATAGGGCAAAAAGAAGATGGTTTGCAGCGGGCGCTGCAGCCACTTGATGGAGTTGAGGAACACCGCGATGAGCAGCGCCAGCAGCGAGGAGATCAGCACCGTCGGCACGCACAGCACGACCGTATTGCGCAGGCAGTCCAAAAAGCGCTGGTACTGCACGACGCGCACGAAGTTGTTCACGCCGAAGGGGAACACCTCGCCCCCCGCCGCGCGCAAGCCGCTGTACCCCTCCAAAAACGCCATGCGCACCGTGTTGAAGATGGGCCAGACGGTGAACACCAGCAGCAGGATGATGGCGGGCGAGAGGTACAGCCACGCCTTCCATTTGTGCTTGCTTTCAACCATTTTCCTGCACCTCGCAGCGGATGCGCTCCTCCGTGTCCGCGCTGAAGAGGAACGTCTTGTGCGGCTTGAGATGGAAGCGCACGGTCTTGATATCCGCCGCCGGCCTGCCGTCGGCGTCGATGATCGAGCGGATGATGGGGCTCACGGCGGCGGGGTTCTTCGACACGATGCTCACGTCGCGGCCCATGACCTCCACGCTGCTGAGCGCGCAGCTGAGCGGCCCATCCTCAGCGAGCACGAAGCCCTCCGGCCGCACGCCGACGAACACCTCGCCCTCCGGCGCGCCGGGCGCGTTGAGCACGGCGTCCTCGCCGATGAACACACGGCCGCCGGCCACGCGGCCATGGAACACGTTGATCGGCGGCGTGCCCAGGAACTTGGCGACAAAGAGGTTATCCGGGTCGTCGTACACGTCCTGCGGCTTGCCGATCTGCTGCACGACGCCCAGCTTCATCACCACGATGAAATCGGAGATGCTCATGGCCTCGTCCTGGTCGTGCGTGACGAACACGGTGGTGATGCCCGTCTCGCGCTGGATGCGGCGGATCTCCTCGCGCGTTTGCAGGCGCAGCCGCGCGTCCAGGTTGGAGAGCGGCTCGTCGAGCAGCAGCACGCGCGGCATCTTCACCAGCGCGCGCGCAATGGCCACGCGCTGCTGCTGACCGCCGGAGAGCTCGCTGGGCTTGCGGTCGAGCAGCTCGTCGATCTGGACGAGCCTGGCCGTCTCAAGCGTGCGGCGCAGCATCTCCTCCTTGGAGAGCTTGTCCTCGCCCTTGAGGTTTTGCAGCGGGAAGAGGATGTTCTGCTTGACCGTCATGTGCGGATAGAGCGCGTAGTTCTGGAACACCAGCCCCACGCCGCGGTTCTCCGGCTCCAGGTCCGTCACGTCGTCCTCGCCGAAGAACACCTGCCCGCCCGTGGGCTTTTGCAGGCCGCAGATCATGTACAGCGTGGTGCTCTTGCCGCAGCCGGAGGGGCCGAGCAGGCCGACCAGCTTCCCATCCGGAATCGTGACGCAGCAGTTGCTCACTGCGACGACCTCCTCGCCGGATTTGCGGTTCCGGCTGGGAAACACCTTGGTGACGTTGCGCAATTCGACTTTCATTGGTTCAATCCCCTAAACATTAGATTTTCTCCCTGTCCCCGTGCGCGGCCGCCCGGAGGCGGCCACAGTTGCGGCGGGTCAGCCATACGGGTCGCGCGCCGCGCGCTCGGCCTGCATTTGTTCCCGGTACGCCAGCAGTTCCTGCTCGCTGTCAAAGATCATCTGGCTCGCCATATCCACCACGACCGTCTGCGCCAGCAGGTCGTGGATGGCGGAGTTGTTCCGCGTGCCGGCCACCAGGCCGACCTGGAGCACCAGCAGCGCGGCGAGCACCGCCAGGCCGACGAACCCCAGCCCGCCAAAGAAGATGAGGAACAGCAGCAGGATGGGGATCATCGTTTCGATGGTGTATTTGCCAAGGAGCGTGCGCACCAGCAGCAGCAGCGGCGCAAGGCGCACGCAGTCGCGCCGCACGACGGCAAGGCCGAACACCTTCTTGCCGAGCGTCTGCCCGTTTTTGAACAGCAGAGGTACGAAAAATTCCAGCGCCAGCATGCCCAGCAGCACGCCGAACGTGATGATCAGGATTGTCAATCGCATGACCTCGGCAAACGTCTGCGCGGCGCCGGCATCCTCCGCAAGCGCGGCGTACGCCGCTTCATAGCGCTGCTGCGCCGCCTCGTCCAGCGACGCAAACTCCTCCTGCGAGATGGAGAAGGTGATGCCGTATTCCGTTTCGTAATCCGAATAGTAACGTGCAAGCCGCGCGCTGTGCGCATCGTACCCGATGGCGAGCGAGAGCAGGAACGCAAAGCCGACGATCAGGATACTCAGCAGTATCCCGTCCAGCACAAGGGCGGAGATCCGCTTCCATACGCTTGCCTTTTGCAAATCGACCACGCAGCTACCTCTCTGCACCGCCGCCTGCGCGGCGTCCGTCGCATTGCGCCCGGCCTGCCGGCCGTACCGCGAGCACCTGGCGGGCGCGCCCGCAAATTTCGCGGCTCATATCCATTGTATATGCTTTGTCCACAAGTTTCAATACATTTGTTCACAATCATCCGGGCGCGCCGGAGGCGGCGGCTCGGGTTGACTTCATCGCGCCGATGCTGTAATATGCAAACTACCCCACGCAATACTTGACGAGGAAGTGGCCGCCATGGAGAAAAAACTGCTCATCACCGACCTGGACGACACGCTGTACGACTGGACGGGCTTCTTCGTGCCCGCCTTCTACGCCATGGTCGATGAGATCGTCGCGCTCACGGGCCTGGACCGCGCGCGGCTGCTCCATGAATACCGTGAAACGCACCAGCGTCTCGGCACGGTGGAGTATCCGTACGCCACGCTCAAGCTGCCGTCCATCCGCCGCCATTTTGCGCAGCTGGACGACGCGGCGCGCAAGGAGGCGCTGCGCCCGGCGTTTTTGCGCTTCAACGCCATCCGCGACGGCAGCCTGCGGCTGTTCCCCGGCGTGGAGGAGACGCTGCAAACGCTCCGCGCGCGCGGCGTGCCGGTCATCGGCTATACGGAATCCTCGCAGGAAAACGGCTTTTACCGGCTGGAGCGGCTGGGCGTGTCCGGCTATTTCCAGCATGTGTATACCTACCACAGCCGCTTCCAGAGCGGCTACGCGCCAAGCGACAAGGTGATGACCGTGCAGACGCGCAAGCCGGATACGGCCGTGCTGCTGCGCATCTGCGAGCGCGAACGCTATGCGCCCGGCGAGGTCGTCTACGTCGGCGACAGCCTGGTCAAGGACGTGTACATGGGCAAGATGGCGGGCGCGACCGCCGTATGGGCCAACTACCCGCGCGAGAGCAACGACTACCATGAAAAGCTCGCGGCCATCACGAGCTGGACCGAGGAGGATATGGCGCGCGAGGAGCGGCTCAGCCGCCATCTGAGCGAGGGCGCCGTCCGTCCGGACTACGTCATCCACAGCTTCCCGGAGATCCTGCCCATCGTGCTCGGCGGCTGACCCGGCCGGGCCGCGTCAGAGCAGCCCCATCCGCCTGAGCAGCGCCCCGGCGCGCGCATCCGGCAGTTCGCAGGCGAGCGCCTCCGGCGGGAAAGGCAGCGCAGCCGCGCCGAAAAGGCGGATGAGCGCATGATTGGTGCGCAGCCGCTGCGCCTGCTGCGCGACGGCCTCGCGCAGCGCCGCACGCTCGGGCCACTCCCCCTCCCCCTCCGCGCCCGCGAGCACTCCTTCGAGCGTTTCAAAGCGCGCCAGCAGGCGCGCCGCAATCTTCGGCCCGACGCCGCGCACGCCTGGGATGTTGTCCGACGGGTCGCCGACGAGGCACTTGAAATCGGCGTACTGCGCCGCGCGCACGCCAAAGCGCGCGCGCACGTATTCCTCCGTGCACAGCACGGACCGGTCGCCCCGGTAGCGGTAGACGCGCACGGTTTCATCGATGAGCTGGAAAAAATCGCTGTCAAGCGAGAGGATCGTGACCTGCGCCCCGCCGCGGCAGGCAAGCGCATAGGCGGCGATGAGATCGTCCGCCTCGCAGCCGTCCGTCTCCAGGTGCTTCACGCCGAGCTGGTCGAGCACGGCATAGATGTCCGGCAGCTGGGAAAAGGGCGTTTCCCGCTCCGGCAGGGCGGAAAAGTCCGGCCGGTTGGCCTTGTACGCCGCGTCGAGCGCGGCGCGCGGGTTTTGACATTCCCCGTCGAACACCACCAGCGCATGGGTGGGCCGGAGCGCGCGCGCCGAGCGCAGCAGCGCGCCGGCAAAGCCGAGCGTGCCGTGCACCGGCCGCCCGTCCGGCGCCAGGATGCGCGATGGCATACCGTAAAACATCTGAAACAGCAGGTTGCTGCCGTCCACGAGCAGCAGATGCTCCATGCCGCCGCCTCCCTCCGCCGCGCATATGCTGCATGGCGTATCACAATACCATGCATGGTGCGGCCGTGTCAAGCCGCGCCCAGCCCGCGCCCTGCCAAAAGTGTAGGTTTGTCAAACATATTGGACAGTGAGAGGAAAGAGGGAAGCGGCAAGTTT
>URQH01000025.1 GCA_900549955.1 uncultured Eubacteriales bacterium
AAAGCCTTGAAAATCATGGATTTCCGCAAATATCTCAATTGGTCTTACACTCCATGATCAGTTGACAGATTTTGAATAGAATCTGTCAACTTTTTTTATGTTCCCAACCATGTACGGGATTTATCTTTAAATAAAGAAGGAGGAATTTGGCATGCGAAAATGTTTGCGTTGTGGCATCGAAATGGTGGAAAATGGTTGCCCCGGAGTTGCATCCGGCTGGCCGATAGCGATTGCAAAAGACAGCTTATATGGGAAGAAATTGGGGGAACTTTGTTGTGCGGTCTGCCCCAAATGTGGATATGTCGAGTTTTACATAAAAGATACCGCTGCATTGCAAAAAAATGATAAAAGACATCTTTCCTGTCATTGGAGCTCAAACGGCGGAAGCCTGTGGCACGGGCGGCGGCCGTCCCGGCGCGCATAGAACCGGAGGGCGGGGCGGACACTAACGACAGATATCTGTGGAGAGGGACGGCATGAAACTGATCTTGAGCGACAGGCCCTTACCGATCGATTGCGACCGCCTGGGGCGCGCCGACGTGACCTACATCGACCTGTCGGCGCTGAAGATTGCAAACTGCACCGGCTGTTACGGCTGCTGGACAAGGACGCCCGGAAAATGCGTCATCCGGGACGATGCGGTGTCGGTGTATCCCGTAATTGCAAAGAGCGATACGCTGCTCTATGTCAGCAGGATCCGATATGGCGGATATGACACGATCATGAAGACGATGCTCGAGCGCGCCATTCCCGTGCAGCAGGCGTTCATCCGCCTGGTGGACGGAGAGACACACCATGTGCAGCGCGCGGTGGCGCCTAAAAAGGCGACCATTATCGGGTATGGCGATGCGGGCGCGGAAGAAAGGGACGTGTTTCAAAAACTGGTCGCCAGAAACGCGCGCAATATGAATTTTGAAAGCTACAGGGTCGTGTTTACAACCGAATCGGAACTGGAACAAACTGTCGCGTACGAGGTGGGAAAATGGGCGGCATCCTCATTCTAAATGGAAGCCCGCGGGCGGCAAGGTCCAATTCCAAACGCTATGCGGCGATGCTGGAAGAGCGCTGCGGTTGTGAGACGGCGTATTTTCCCATATCGAAAACCAACCATCAGGCGCTTTGCGGCAAACTGGGGGAGGTCTCGGACGTGGTGCTCGTCTTTCCCCTGTATGCGGACGGCATTCCCGTCACGCTGTTAAACTTTTTGAAAGCGCTGGAACGGCATCCCCCCAAGCACAGGCCGACGGTGTCCGTGCTCATTAACTGCGGCTTTCTGGAGTGCCGGCAGAACGACGTGGCGGTGGAGATGGTCCGCCTGTTTTGCCGGCAAAACGGGTATCGATTCGGCTCCGTGCTGAAGATCGGCAGCGGAGAAGCCATCTGGGACACGCCGTTTCGCCTGCTCGTCGCGCGAAAGATCCGGCGGTTTGCGACCTCCCTCATGCGCGGGGCATACGGCACATGGCAGGTCACCATGCCGCTTTCTCCGCGGCTGTTCCTCCGTGCGTCCACGGCGTACTGGACGAAGTACGGCGAGCGCAACGGCGTGACCAGGGCGCAGATGGAGACGATGGAAATCGAAGGGCAAGCGGGCGGCGGCCGGTGAAGCGGGCGCGTTGATCAGCCCGGGACGGTTGGCGCCGGGACGGCGGCTCCGGCCTGCCTGGCCGCGCCTCCGCGTGAGCGGGGGAACGGTCAGGCTTGCTATTTTTGGCACAATGCGGTATGCTTGGCATGTGAAATGAAACGTCAGCTTGTTCCGCTCGTTTTGTTACAATTCTGGGGCGCCGGCAAGGACGCCCGCTTTCCTGAGAGGTGCGCATGAATATTCACGAAGTGGCCGAGGCGGCGGGCGTATCCGTTGCGACGGTATCCCGCGTGATCAACCATCCGGAAATCGTTGCGGAAAAGACGCGGGAGCGGGTGCTGGCCGTGCTCAAGCGGACGAGCTATGTGCCGAACGCGGAGCCCAGGGCCAAACGCCAACGCAAGAAACACGCCATCGCGCTGATCCTGCCCTCGCTCATGGAATATCCCAATGTCCTCGCGGGCGTGCGCGCCATTGCCGGGATGAAGAACTGCGGGGTGCAGCTGTGCGTGACCGGATATGACGAGGCGGATGTGGCGCGGAACGTGCGCGCGCTGGTCGCGCAGCAGGTGGACGGCGTCATCCTGGCGGCCGACAGCGGCGCGGAGACGGCGGGGGCCAAACTGCGCGAGGCCGGCGTTCCTACCGTTTATATAGGAGGACGCCGCGCATCGGACGATGAAACCATGTGTTACATCAACTATCTGGAGAGCGCGCAGAAGCTGGCGCAGTATGCGGTGGATACGGGAAACGCATCGGCGCTGCTGCTGCTCGACGAGCAGGATTCGGATGTCAAACAGAGCCTGTGGGAGGGGTTTCGCCAGGCCTGGCTTGCGGCAGGGCGGCCGGAGGAAGCGCTGGCGCGGGTCGCGTGCGAGCCGTGTGTGCAGGGCGGCTATCTGGCGGCGCGCGATATGCTGGAGGACGGGGCGCCGGCGCTGGTGGTGGCGCAATATGACGTCATGGCCGCCGGCGTGTTGAAGGCGGCGGCGGAGCGGCGGGTGGCGGTGCCGCGGCAGCTGCACGTCATCGGGTTCCACGACGGCCCGGTTTCGACGGCGTTGCAGCCGGAATTGACCAGCGTGGAACAGCCGACGTACCGGCTTGGCATCGCCGCTGCGCGCTGGCTGTTCGATATCTTGGAGGACCAGGAGTATTTTGACATTGAAGCGCAGGAGATCGTGTTAAAGGGGCGGCTGCGGATCCGCCGGTCCTGCGGCAACCGCAAGACGATCTACGAACTGTTTGAATAGGAGGATGCGACATGGCAAAGCCGGTTCCTTACATGGGTCTGCCGTTGAAAAACCCCGTGATCGCCGCGGCGGGGCCCTGGTCGTGCGACCACGCGGCGATCCAGCGCGCGATCGATGCGGGCGCTGGCGCGGTCGTGACGGAGACGATTACGCTGGAGGGCAGCGGCATCATCTATCCGCGCATCTATGCGCGCGACGGCGAGATGCTCAACACGACCCTCTACAGCGCCATCCCGCTGGAAGCCTGGGAGGAGGAGCTCGCCCAAATAGACAGGCGGGACAGCTTTGTGATCTGCAACATCCGCGGCAGCACGCCGTCGGAACTGTCCCACATCGCCACGCACATGGAGCGGTGGGGGGCGGACGGGCTGGAGCTTTGCCCGTTTACGCCCATCGGCGCCAAGCTGGAGAACGTGCGGACCAACCCCGAAGAGATATACGAAATGCTGCGCCGCGTCTGCGACGCGGTGGACATTCCCGTTTCGGTGCGGCTGCCCGGCCACCTGGCCTGTACGCGCGCGTTCGTGCGGGCGGTGGAGCGGGCGGGAGCCAGGGCGATCTGTACGAGCGAAACGTTCCAGGCGCTCTGGGGCGTGGATCTGGAGCGCCGCGCATCGCGCGTGCCGACGTTTGGCGGGTACAGCGGGACGCACCTGTTGCCGGTCACGCAGGCGACGGTGGCCATGCTGTCCCAGCTGACGGGCTGCGAGATCTCGGCCATGGGCGGCATCACGGGCTTTTCGTCGGCGCTGGAGTGCATGATGCTCGGGGCGTCCACCGTCCAGATCGGCTCGGCGATCCTGCTGGGCGGGTATGACGTCATCGGCCAGATCGTGTCGGGGGCAGACGGCTGGATGCGGGCGCACGGCCTGTCGGACTATGCGGAGATCGTCGGCGCCGCGCTGCCGACGCTGTCTACGTTTGAGGAGCTGTACCCCGTGCCGATGGTCGCCGCCGTGCGGCCGGGCGCAGATGCGGCGGGGCTGCCGGCGCAGCGCCTCGCAGATTGCCGCCGCGCGTGCCTGCGGGAAGCGATTGGCGCCGAGATGGCGGTGGACGCCGCCCGCTGCAATGGGTGCGGGCTGTGCGTTTCGCTGCTGCCGGAACTTTATGAAATGAAAAAGAAAAAAATGAAACGCTGAAAAATTTTTAGGGAGCGATGCAAATTTCTCATTGCATCGCTCCTTTTTGATGCGCTCGACCGGTAGTGCAGAGAAGGTATATTTGACATAATAGGAAGAAAACGCCGGGAATCCCGCCGTTTTTCGTGTTTTTATGTGCAAAAAAGAGGATTGATTCTTCAACAATATGTCAAAAATGAATGAAAATATCGTGAAATTTATATTGACTTTTTCATTTCATATTGCTATGATTTTCATGAACAAAGGACGGAATTTCAGCTCTCTTGCGTCGGTCGCCAGTTTCTTCCAGAATCAGCTTTATACTGCCTTCTCACCCGGAGCGGGATTCCGATACAAGCGGTTGTGCCGGCGAGGGAACTCGCTGTGGATATACAAAACGAGGAAAGGATGGCTTTTCACATGAAAAAGATTCCGGTTGGCTATGGGCTCAACGAATGCCCCCCGATCAAGGAGACGATTCCGCTCAGCCTGCAACACATTCTCATCCTGATTTTCAACGTCCTGCCGGTGCCGCTGCTCATCGGGGGCGGCGTCGGGCTCAGCACGGCGGAGATCACGATCCTGGTCGCTGGCTGCCTGCTCGTCACCGGTATTGCCACCGTCGTCCAGTCGCTGGGCGTGGGGCCGATCGGGGCGCGGCTGCCCATCTGCCTGGAGAACAGCTTTGTGTTCGTCGCTCCCGGCATTGCGCTGGGCATGCAGTACGGCCTGGACGCGTTTACGGGCGCCTGCCTGGTGGGCAGCGTGGTGACGGTGGTGCTTTGGGCGGCGTTCCACAAGCAGCTTTCCAACCTGTTTAAGCCGTATATCACCGGCGCGGTCGTCATGGCGCTCGGCCTGAGCCTGTTCAGCGTGGGCATCGACTATTGCGCCGGCGGTTCTGGCGCGGCGGACTATGGCGACCCGATCAACCTGATGCTGGCGTTCGGCACGATCCTCATCATGCTGGTGCTCAATCATTATGGGCGGAAGAACTTCCTGTCCAAGGCGTCCCCGCTCATCGCAATCCTGGTCATGTCGGCCGTGGCGGCGATGTTTGGCAAGCTGGACCTGTCGTCCATCGCTTCGGAGAGCTGGGTGCGCGTGCCGCAGCCGCTGCACTTTGGCATCCGGTTTGAACTGGGGCCGATCATCACGATTTCGGTGCTGTCGTTCATCGCGCTGGTCGAGCTGATGGGCGACCAGGCGTCCGCCGCCATGCTGACGCAGAACCGGCTGCCCTCCGACAAGGAGTCCCGCGGCGGTATCCTGGCGCAGGGCGTGACGAGCATCCTCTCGTCGCTGTTCAACATGGTGCCGACGATCTCCGGCAGCGCCAACATCGGCTTGTGCGGCCTGAGCGGCGTGTCGAGCCGGTTCGTGATCGCGATTACGGGCGGCGTCGTGGTGCTGTGCAGCCTCTGCCCGAAGCTCTGCGCCGTGTTTGCGGCCATCCCCTCGCCGGTGCTGGGCGGCGTTGCCCTGTCGGCGTTTGGCACGATCCTGCTGTCCGGCATGAACGTGATCCGCAGCAGCAAGCTGACGACGCGGACGACGACGATCGTGGGCGTGTCGCTGGCGATTGGCGTGGGATTCAGCATGGTGTCCGGCGCGCTGGCGGCGTTCCCGTTCTGGGCGTCCACGATGCTGAGCGGCGTGCCCGGCACGGCGATCACCGCGATCGTGCTGAGCCTGATCCTGCGTGAGAAGAAGGACGAAGCGGCTGACGAAGAAGCCTGACCGCAAACCGCACCCGGACGGCCAAAAACCGCCCGGGTGCGACGGATCCATCCGCATATGAAAGGAAAGAAGTCCATGAAAACGACACTGTTTCAAAACGCCGACTGGATCATCACGATGGACGATGCCCGCGCGCGGCTGCGCAATGCGGACCTGCTCGTCAGCGGGAACGAGATCCTGGCGATTGGCAAGGGCCTGGCAGAGCAATACCGCGGCCGGCTGACCATCGACGAGACGATCGACGCGCGCGGGAAGCTGTTGCTGCCGGGGTTTGTCAACGCGCATCACCACACCTGGCAATCCCTGATCCGCAACATCAAGGCGACGCAGGGCATGGCGCTCGAGCCGTGGCTCAAGGTCATGTATGAGGTCTACAAGGATCTCAGCCCGGAAGTGGCGCGCGCCGGCATCTATGTCAGCCTGGGCGATTGCATGAAGACGGGCTGCACCACGTCCAACGACCTCTGGTATCCGCACCCGGTCGGCGTGCCCAAGCTGATGGACGCGGAGATCGAGGCGGCCCGCGAGATCGGCATCCGGTTTCACCCCGTGCGCGCCTACCATTCCGTGACGAGCGACATCGTGCCGCCGGAGGTGGTGGACACCACGGAGGGCGTCATGGCCGACGCGGAGCGGCTGATCCGGCTGTATCACGACCGCTCGCGCTTTTCCATGTGCCGCGTCGGCATCGGGCCGAGCATTGCGCAGTATGAAACGGAGGAGATCCTCCGCGCCACGGTGGACCTGGCGGAGCGGCTGGACGTGATGGTGCACGGGCACCTTGCCGAAAGCCGGTATGAGACGGAGTATACCATCGAAACCTTTGGCTGCCGTCCGGCGGAATGGTTCCGTCGCCAGGGGCTGCTGGGCAACCGCTTCTATTATGCGCACTGCATCCATCTGGACGACCGCGACGTGCAGCTGCTGGCCGAAACGGGAACGGGCGTCGCCAGCTGCCCCATTTCCAACATGTACCTGAGCTCCGGCGCATGCCGCATCCCCGACCTGCTGCGGGCGGGCGTCAGGCGGATCGGCCTGGGCGTGGACGGCGCGGCGAGCAGCAACTCTTCCAACATGATGGAGGAGATCCGCGTGGCGTATCTGCTGAACCGCCTGAGCTGGGGCGACAATTCCTGCGGCGCGGAAGACATCCTGTATATGGCCACGGCCGGCGGTGCGCGGGCGCTGGGCCGGGACGACATCGGCCAGCTGGCGCCGGGCATGGCGGCGGACATCGCCATGCTGGATTGGAACCAGCTCCAGTATGCGGGCGGTTGCAACGATCCGGTCGACTGCATCGTCATCAGCGGCGATGCGCGCATGGTCGATCTGGTCATGGTCAACGGCACGGTCACGGTACGGCAGGGCCGGCTGACGCTGGTGGACGAGGCGGCCAAGCGCGACTATGCCAATCGCGTCGGCCGCGAGCTGCTGACCAAGGCGTCGGTACGCATCCCCGGCCTGCAGGCCGACCTCTGTTAAACGAAAGCTGCGCCGGGTTGACTTCTCCCGGCGTGGAGAACTTCCAAAAAGCGCCCCCCGGCAGCTGCCGGGGGCGCTTTTTTGCAAGGCGGGGGTGCAGGGCCGGGGAGGTCGCCGCCGGCGCCGCCGCACGGCGGGGCGCGCGATTGCCCCCTGTTGCGCGGGGCGCGGGTGTGGTACACTGTGGGTGTGAGCGCCCCTGCGGCGGGGCGGCGGAAAGCGCGCATCCCCCGCGGCGGGCGGGGCGCACACAGGGGAAAAGAACGCCATCGACGCGCCAGGTTGCGCACGCCCACGGCGGGGCGGCGGGCAGCAGGGCGCGCGGACGGGAGGAAGCGGATGTACCGGGTTTTGATCGTGGAGGACGACCCCGTGATCGCGGGGGCGATGGAGGAACTGATGGAGCAGTGGGCGCTTGCGCCGCGGCGCGTGCGCAACTTCCGGGACGTGCTGGCCGAGTTTACGGCGTATGACCCGCACCTCGTGGTGCTCGACATCGCGCTGCCGTTTTTCAACGGCTATCACTGGTGCAGCGAGATCCGCAGGCGCTCCCGCGTGCCGATCCTGTTTCTCTCCTCGGCGTCGGACAACATGAACATCGTCATGGCGATGAACCTGGGCGCGGACGACTTCATTGCAAAGCCGTTCGATCAGGCCGTGCTGATGGCCAAGTTGCAGGCGCTGCTGCGCCGCGCATACGACTTTGCGGCCGCGCCGCCGGCGCTGGAGTACCGCGGGGCACGGCTCGACACGGGGGCGCAGGCGCTCGCCTATGCGGGGCGAACCGTGGCGCTGACCCGGAACGAGTACCGCATCCTGCTCGTGCTCATGGAGAACTGCGGCAAGGTGGTCAGCCGCGAGCGGCTGATGGAGCGGCTCTGGGAGACGGACAGCTTTGTGGACGACAACACGCTGACGGTCAACGTCAACCGCCTGCGCAGGAAGCTGGAGGCGGCGGGGCTGACCGATTTTATCGCCACCAAAATCGGCGTGGGGTACCTGATCCCCTGAAAGGAGGCGGACATGCGCTTTTTTTGCCGGTATCTGAAGCAGCGCAGGCGCGGCCTGCTGTTTGCGCTGCTGTGCGCCGCCATTTTTTCCGGCACGTTCCTGCTCTATGACGTGCCGCTCTTTGCCGTGCTGTACCCGGCCGGCCTTTGCCTGGTGCTGGGCGCGCCGGTCCTGGCGGCGGACGTGCGCCGCGCGCGGGAGCGGCATCGCCGCCTCGAGGTGCTGCGCCGGCAGCCGGCCGCGCTGATGGAGGGGTTCCCGCAGGACGGCACGCAGGAGGCGGAGGACTATCAGGCGGTCATCGCCGCGCTGCGGCGGGAGCAGGCGCAGCTCAAGGCGGACATGGGCCGGCGCTATCGCGATATGGTGGACTACTATACCATCTGGGCGCACCAGATCAAGACGCCCATCGCCGCCATGCGGCTGATCCTGCGCAACGAGGACACCGCGACGGGACGCCAGCTGACGGAGGAGCTGCAGCGCGTCGAGCGGTATGTGGAGATGGTCATGGCCTTCCTCCGGCTGGGTTCCGACACGCACGACTATGTGTTCCGCGAGCAGGCGCTCGACCCGATCGTGCGGGAAGCGGTCAAAAAGTTTGCGGGGCAGTTCATCCGCAAAAAGTTGCGCCTGTGCTATGAGCCGTTGCCCGGACGGGTGCTCACCGATGAAAAGTGGCTCGCGTTCGTCGTGGAGCAGGTGCTCTCCAACGCCGTCAAGTACACCGAGGACGGGGGCACGGTCGCGATCGCCCTGGAGCCGCCGATGACGCTGTGCATCCGGGACACGGGCATCGGCATCGCGCCGGAGGACCTGCCGCGCGTGTTTGAAAAGAGCTATACCGGGTACAATGGACGCAGCGACAAAAAGGCGAGCGGCCTTGGGCTGTACCTGTGCCGGCGCATCTGCGACGGGCTGGGCCACGCGATCGACCTCCGCTCGTCGCCGGGCGGCGGCACGGTGGTGCGCATCCGGCTGGCGCACGACGAGCTGCCCGTGGAATGACGCCTTACAAAACTGTAAGGCGGCCGGAGGGGAATGTAAGCCGGATCGATGGCGGCGCATCCCCTCTTTTTGGTACACTGGCTGCACCAAAGCGAAGGAGCAGACGCCAATATGAGTATTTTGGAAGTCGACGCGGTACAGAAGACCTATGTTACGCGGCTGGGCGGCGCCCAGGTGCGCGCGCTGACGAACGTGAGTTTTCAGGTGGAGGAGGGCGAGTATGTCGCCATCATGGGCGAGTCCGGCTCCGGCAAGACCACGCTGCTGAACATCCTGGCCGCGCTGGACCGGCCCACGGCGGGCAGCGTGCGGCTGGACGGGCGCGACCTGGCCACCATCCCCGAGGCGGACGTGGCGGCCTTCCGGCGCGACCACCTCGGGTTTGTGTTCCAGGAGTTCAACCTGCTGGACACGTTTTCCATCGAGGACAACATCTATTTGCCGCTGGTGCTCGCGGGCAAGACGCCGCAGGAGATGCGCCAGCGCATTGCGCCGCTTTCCCGGGAGCTCGGGATTGCGGACATCCTGAAAAAGTATCCGTACGAGGTCTCCGGCGGGCAGAAACAGCGGGCGGCCATCGCGCGCGCGCTGATCCCCGGCCCGCGGCTGCTGCTGGCGGACGAGCCGACCGGCGCGCTGGACTCCCGCGCGACGGACGAGCTGCTGCGCCTGTTCGGCCGGATCCACCGGGGCGGGCAGACGATCCTCATGGTGACGCACTCCGTGCGGGCGGCGAGCCACGCCGGGCGCGTGCTGTTCATCAAGGACGGGGAGGTGTACCACCAGCTGTACCGCGGGCAGAGCACCGAAACGGAGCTGTACCAGAAGATCTCCGACACGCTGACCATGCTGGCGACGGGCGGTGAGGGCAGATGAAGCGGGGCGTCTACCGGACGCTGGCGTGGACCGGCGTCCGCAACAACCGGAAGCTGTACGTGCCGTATCTGCTGACGTGCACGGGCATGGTCATGATGTGCTATATCATGTCGTTCCTCGGCGCCAACCCGGCCATTGCCGAGATGCGCGGCGGCGACACGATGCAGTCGATCCTGGGGCTGGGGTTCGGCGTGCTGGCGGTATTCTCGGTCATCTTCCTGTTCTATACCAATTCGTTCCTGATCCGAAGGCGGACGAAGGAATTCGGCCTGTACAACATCCTGGGGCTCGGCAAGCGGCACCTGGCGCTCGTGCTGCTGCTGGAGACGGGGGCCATCGCCGCGGTCACGCTGTGCGCCGGGCTGGCGCTCGGCATCGTGTTTTCCAAGCTGGCCGAGCTCATGCTGGTAAAGCTGATGGAGGGGACGCCCACGGCCCTGTTCGAGGTGGGGCTCGAAAGTGCCGTGCGGACGGCGCTGCTGTTTGCCTTCATCCACGCGCTGATCTATGGCAACGCGCTGCGCCGCATCCGCGTGGCAAACCCGGTGGAGCTGCTGCACAGTGAACGCGCGGGCGAAAAGCCGCCAAAGGCCAACTGGTTGCCGGCGCTGCTCGGCGTGGCGCTGCTGGGCACGGCGTATTACCTTGCGGTGTCCATCCGGGACCCCGTGGCCGCGCTCGTGGTGTTCTTCTTTGCGGTGGTCATGGTGGTGGCCGCCACGTACCTGCTGTTCATCTCCGGCTCCGTGACGCTCTGCCGGCTGCTGCAGAAGAACCGGCGCTATTATTACAAGACCAACCACTTCGTGTCCGTCTCCTCCATGGCCTACCGCATGAAGCGCAACGGGGCGGGGCTCGCGTCGATCTGCATCCTGTGCACGATGGTGCTCGTCATGGTGTCGTCGACCGTGTGCCTGTACTTTGGGGCGGAGGGCAGCCTGCGCACCCGCTACGCGCGGCAGTTCAACCTCGACGTCATCGTGGACACCGTAGAGGAGCTGCAGTCCGGCTGGACGCAGGCCGTGCGCGGCGCGGCGGCGGACACGGCCGGGGCGCGCGGCCTGGCGGCGGAGAACGAGCTGGACTACCGCGTGGCGGCGTTCGGCGCGCCGCTGCGCGACGGGCGGCTCGTGACGGACGGCAGCACGGACGCCATCGCGGACATGTGGCAGGTGTTCCTCGTGCCGCTCGACGACTATAACCGCCTGGCCGGGCGGGAAGTGTCGCTCTCCGGCGGCGAAGTGCTGCTGTGCGCCACCAAGGGCATGGCGTATCCGGCGGATACCCTGCAAATCGGGGACGGGGCGCCGCTCGCGGTCAGGGAGCGGGTGGAGCCGTTTGTGAGCAATGCGATCGACGCGATGCAGATCGTCCCGTCGCTGTACGTCGTCGTGCCGGACTTTGCCCGCGCGGTGCGGCAGCTGGAGGACGGCGCCGCGGACCTGCAGGTGGCGCTGCACTGGTACTATGCCTTTGACCTGCCGTGCGGGGACGAGGCGCAGCGCGAGGTGGACGCGGCGCTTGTGGAGGCGCTCGAAACGGTGAAGCAGGCCGCGCAGCAGGAGGGCAATTTTTACGTGGGCCTTGAGAGCCGGGCGGTGCAGCGGGCCAATTTCCTCGGCCTGTACGGCGGGCTGCTGTATCTCGGGGTGCTGCTCGGCATCGTGTTCCTCGCCGCCGCAGTGCTGATCATCTACTACAAGCAGGTGTCGGAGGGCTATGAGGACCAGGCGCGGTTCGGCATCTTGCAGCAGGTGGGCATGACCCGGCGCGAGATCCGCAGGAGCGTCAACTCGCAGCTGCTTACCGTGTTCTTCCTGCCGCTGGTCACCGCGGGCGTGCACCTTTCGTTCGCGTTCCCGATGATCCAGAAGATGCTCCTGCTGTTCGGCCTCGCGGACGTGTCGCTGCTCATCGTGATCACGGCGTGCTGTTACCTGGTGTTTGCGCTGTTTTACATGGCGGTCTACCGGGCGACGTCCCGCGCCTATGTGGCCATCGTCAGCGACGCGAAGAGGACGGCGGGATGATCGCGCGCGCCGCGGGGGCGCTCGGCCGGCTGGCGCTCTGGCTCGGGGTGGCCGTCGTGACGGCGGTCGCCCTTGCGGCCATGGGGCTGCTGTACCTGTTTCTCACCGGCGCGGGCGCGGTGCTGGACCGGCTCACGGCGTGCCTGGAGCGGACGCGCGGCCAAGCGCCCGCCGCCCGGCTTGACAAGACGCAAAACCAGCCGATATAATGGGACATACCGCGGCCGGAAACGGCCGCTATGCGTCTCATGCGGCTGCCCATACCGGGGGCGCATGGCGGGAGGAGGCCGAGCACCATGAAGATCACGGTCGTGGGAACGGGCTACGTCGGTTTGATTGCGGGCGTCTGCTTTGCGGACTTTGGCAACGACGTCCTGTGCGTGGAAAACAATGCGGACAAGCTGGCCGCGCTGCGGCGCGGCGAGTGCCCGATCTATGAACCCGGCGTGAACGAGCTGCTTCGCCGTAACATGGCGGAGGAGCGGATCCATTTTACCGGCGACATGCGGGAGGGCGTCGCCTTTGGCGAGCTCATCTTCATCACGGTGGGCACGCCGGAGGACGCCGAAGGGAACGCCGATCTGCGCTATGTGTTTGAGACGGCCGCCGCCATCGGCGACTGGATCGACGGGTACCGGCTCGTCGTGGACAAGTCCACCGTGCCGGTCGGCACTTCGCGCGAGGTTGGGCGGATCATCCGGGAGCGCATGGCGGCGCGCGGCGTGTCGCACCCGTTCGACGTGGCGTCCAACCCGGAGTTTTTGCGCGAGGGCAAGTCGGTGTCCGACTTTTTGAACCCGGACCGCATTGTGCTCGGCGTCGGTTCCGCCCGCGCAGAGCGGCTGCTGCGGGAGCTGTACCAGGTGTTTGTACACTCCAACAAGCCCATGATCGTCACGACGCCGGAGACGGCGGAGATGATCAAATACGTGACCAATTCGTTTCTTGCGACGAAAATTGCATTCATCAACGAGGTGGCCAACCTCTGCGAGCAGGTGGGAGCGAACGTGCTGGAGGTGGCGCGCACGCTCGGCATGGACGGGCGCATCTCGCCCAAATACCTGCATCCCGGCCCGGGCTATGGCGGCTCGTGTTTTCCCAAGGATACCAAGGCGATCGCGCGGACGGCGCGGCAATACGGGGTGCAGCTGTCGATCGTGGAGAGCGCCATCGCGGCCAACGAGCAGCAAAAGCGCTTTGCGGCCGCCAAGATCGAGCGGCACATGCCGGAGGGCGGCGTGCTGGCGGTGCTGGGGCTGTCGTTCAAGCCGGAGACGGACGACGTGCGCGAATCCCCCGCCGTGGACATCCTGCGCCAGCTGGCCGGTACCGGCAGGTTCCGGTTCCGCCTGTACGACCCGCAGGCCATGGACAACGCGCGCCTGGCGCTTGCCGGTCTGCCGGGCATGACCTGGTGCAGGACGCGGGACGAGGCGCTCTCCAGGGCGGACGCGGCGGCGATCGTCACCGAGTGGGCGCAGTTCCGCAGCCTCGACTTTGACCGGCTCGCCCGGCTGATGCGCGGGCGGCTGCTGTTTGATTTCCGGAACATCTATTGCCGTGCCGATGCGGAGCAGAAGGGCTTTACCTATGTGGGCACGGGGGTATGAGCTGATGCGATAAGGATCGGCGAGAACGGGACAGGGAAGGCCCCGCCGCGCGGTAGCGCGGCGGGGCCTTTTGTCGCTGGAAGGGGAGGCACGTTACGCCTGCTGTTCGGGCGCCGGCTGCGCATCGGAAGACGGCGCGGGCGCGTCGCCGCCGGCGCCGGCTGCCCGGCGCTGCCGAGCGGCAGGCGGATCTCTGCGCGGAACAGGTCGCCGTCGGGCAGGATCGTAAGCGTGCCGTGCTGCAGCTGGACGAGGCTGCTCGCGATCGACAGGCCGAGCCCGCTGCCCTCCGCGTGGCGGGAGGCGTCGCCGCGCACGAAGCGCTCCATCAGCTCCTCGCCGCGCATGTCGAGCGGTTCGCGCGAGATGTTGCGCAGCGTCAGCGTGGCGCAGTCCGTGCCGGCCGCCGCGTCGAGGTAGACGCGCGTGCCGGGCAGGGCGTATTTGACGGCGTTGCCGAGCAGGTTGTCGAACACGCGCCAGAGCAGCCGCCCGTCCGCAAGCACCACGAGCGGGCGCTCCGGCAGGTGCAGCACGGGCGTGAGCTGCGCGGCGGCAAAGCGGTCGCCGTATTCGGCGGCGCACTGGCGCAGCAGTTCCGCCGCGTCCACGGGCGCCAGCTGCACGTGCAGCGCGCCGCTGGACGCCTTGGACGCCTCCACCACGTCCTCCGTCAGCTTTTTGAGCCGCTGCGCCTGCCGGTCGAGCACGGCCACGTAGCCCTCCGCCGTCCCGTTGTGCAGGTCCTCCTTCTTGAGCAGCTCCACATAGTTGACGATGGAGGTAAGCGGGGTCTTGAGGTCGTGCGAGACGTTCGTGATGAGGTCGGTCTTCATCCGCTCGGACTTCATGCGCTCCTCCAGCGCGCGCTGCGCGCCCTCGCTCACGCGGCCCAAGTCCTCCGCCAGCGTGCGCACGCCGCGCGGCATGCCCTTTGTCTCGACGCGGCAGACCAGGTCGCCCCCGGCGAGCTTCTGCGCGCCGCGCCGCAGCCGGTCGAACCCCACCGCATAGCGGCAAAGCAGCAGCGCCCCCGCCGCCGAGAGCAGCAGGTACAGCAGCAGATAGAGGTCGCTGGAATAGAACGCCTCGTTGATCAGCACCACGGACAGCAGCACATAGCCGCCGCAGGCGAGCAGCAGCTTCCACACCAGCGGCAGGCCGTGCAGCACGGCCGACACGCCGCTCCATGCGCTGCGCGCGCCGCGCAGGAGGCAGCGCAGCGCCCGGTAGACGAGCATGGACGAGAGCCAGGTGCGCGTCTTGACCCGCACGGCCGTGCTCATGGACACGAGCAGGAACAGCAGCAGCAGCCCCGCGGCGCCGCCGCAGAAGAAGAGCAGGTATGGGATCAGCGAGCTGAGCACCCGGCCGCCCACCGCCGCGTAAAACTGGATCGTGTTGATCAGAAAGCCGCACCCAAGCCCCAGCGCCGCCGAGAGCACGTAAAACACGTCCGTCGGGATGCGGTCGACCCAGCCGCGCCGTACCTGCTCCTCGCCGGGGCGGTGGCCGGCGGCGGACAGCAGGAACACATACAGCAGCGCGCACAGCAGCAGCTGCACAAGGCACAGCACCGGCAGCGCAAAGCGCAGGCGCAGCAGCCGCTCGTGCAGCGGCTGGAGGAGCGAAAAGGCGTCCGGCGCGGTGAGCGCGGGGTCGAGATACAGCTCCAGCGTGCAGGAAAAATAGGCGAGTTCTTCGTCGCCGGACGGCGCGCCCGTGTCCGCCGTGCCGTAGTCGGTCTGCGTGGCGGCGTCCGTCTGGACGGGGCTCGTGGCCTGTACGCCTATACCCTCCGTGTCGGTTTCGGCCTCCGCCGGCGCGGCCTCCCCGTCCGGCTCGGGCGTGGGGGCCAGGTCGGCGGTGGGCGTGTCGGCGGTGGGCGTGTTCGCGGGCGGCGCGGTCTTCACCGGCTCGCTCTCCGGCTGGTAGGAGAAGCTGTGGTGCGTCGTGGACAGCGCCGTCAGGCCGGACACGTCCGCCGCGCCGTAGAGCAACGCCCCGGTTTCGTCCAGGATGCGCGCGCGCAGGTTGGTGTACGCCGGGTCAAACAGCGTGTCGAGCTGCGACCTGGCGTCGTCGCCAAGGAGCAGTGGCGTGCCGGCGTCCTTGACCGGGTCCGGCGCGCCGGGGACCAGTTCGAGCAGGGAAGAGCGCGCGGCGCTGGCGTAATAGCTGGCCAGCCGCCGGCACAGGCTCGACTCGGCAAAGGGCACGGGCCGGTCGTACGCGCCGTTGCTCGAGAGGTAAAGCGTGCCCAGCCCGCTGATGACGGCGCCGCCGAGCAGCAGCAGGAACAGCACGATGGCGGCGGCCTTGGCCGCGGTGGAGGCGATGAGGCGTTTCATGGGAGTCCCTCCTCAATGGCATGGTTTTCCCAGGGAAGCGGAAGGCACGGCGGGGCGGTTCAGGGGCGCTCCATGCGGTACCCCTGGCCCCAGACGACCTTCAGATAGCGCGGGTCGGCCGGGTTGATCTCGATCTTTTCGCGCAGGTGCCGGATGTGCACGGGCACGGTGTTTTCCGCGCCGTAGGCCGGGCCGCTCCACGCCGCCTCGTAGATCTGGCGGGAGGAGTACACGCGGCCGGGGTGCTCCATGAGCAGCTTCAGGATGTTGTACTCGATGGGCGTGAGCGAAACCGGCTCGCCGTCCACCGTCACGGCCTTGGCCGCGTCGTCCAGCTCGATGCCGCCGATCACGAGCCGCTCCGGCCGCTCCGCGATCGCGCCGAGGCGCGTGTAGCGCCGCAGCTGCGACTTGACGCGCGCCATGAGCTCCATCGGGTTGAAGGGCTTGGTCACGTAGTCGTCCGCGCCCACGGTCAGCCCCAGCACCTTGTCGCTGTCCTCGCTCTTGGCGGTCAGCAGGATGATGGGGAAGTTGTGCGTTTCGCGCAGGCGCAGCGTGGCGGCGATGCCGTCGAGCCCGGGCATCATGACGTCCAGCAGCAGCAGGTGCACGTCGTTCTTTTCGGCCAGTTGCAGCGCCTCGGTGCCGTTTTTGGCCAGCAGCGTGCGATAGCCCTCCGCGCGCAGGTAGATGTCGAGCGCGGCGACGATGTCCGGGTCGTCGTCGCAGATCAGGATCGTGTAAGTTTCGGCCATGTCCGTCCCTCCCAAGGATAGTTTGAGGATACTGCCCGCCGGATTATGAAAAAAGGGGTGAAATCCTTAAGAATCGCTTAACGTCCAGTCCATGAATTCGCCGCCGGCCTCGAAGTGCTGTTTGCCGCCGTGTGTGCCGGAGAAATAGAACGCGTCGCCGCTCTCCACGAGGCGCAGCTCCATCTCCTGCTCCGGGCGGATCTCCGCCGCATAGTTGATGTGCAGCCGCCGGAGGCAGCGGCGCGAGAGCAGCGCGGCGCCCAGCGCGTCGCATAGCCAGTCGGCATAGCGGGTGTTGTTCACGTGCCCGTTCACGTCCAGGTCGGTGTAGGCCGGCATGCGCGCCATGCGCCGTTCCTCTCCCGCCGGGTGCGGCACCGTGCGCGGCAGGGGCAGCGGCGGGACGAGGTCGGCGTTGTCCGGCAGCGTCGACGCGACGGCCTGCGAGACGACCATGTGCCGCTCTGCGCGCTCGAGCAGCACCCAGAGCGTGCCGGCGCAGCCGAGCTCCGTCCCGTCCAAACCGGTGAACCGGTAATAGCGCGGGTAAAACCCGTGGCGGCCGGGCATCGGGAACGTCTCGACCGTCACCCGCTCGCCGATGAGCGGATACCGGTGCATGAGGATCTCCGCACGGGAGATGACCCACACGATGTTGTCCTTGAGCAGCCGGTCGCGGCCGCAGCCCAGCAGCTGCGCGTGCGTGCCGGCCGTCTCCTGCATGGCCTCGAGAATCGCGCTCGGTCGCCAGCGGCCCTGCATGTCGCAGGTGCAGGTGCGCAGCAGCAGGTCTTCGCGGTAGGTCTTCAGCATGGCATGTCACCTCGTCTCTGTTTGTCGGGGGCTGGCCTCATGGGGGCCGGCCCAGGCCCTATTGTACCACAGCGCGGCGCACAAAAAAAGCCGCGCGGCGCGGCAGAGGGGGCGGCTGGCGGGCGTCACTTGTGATACGGCTCGCCGAACAGGATCTTGTGCGCGCGGTACACCTGCTCGAGCAGCACGAGCCGGGCGATGCGGTGCGGCAGCGTCATGTCCGAGAGCGAGAGCGTCTCGTTTGCGCGCTGAAGCACCGCGCCGGACAGGCCGAGCGAACCGCCGATGACGAACGTCACGCAGCGCGCGCCGCCGTCGCGCAGCTGCCCCAGGCGCGCGGCGAACGCCTCCGAGGTGCGGCGCGTCCCGCCGATGGCGAGCGCCACCACGTGCTCGTCCGCGCCGATGCGCGCAAGCAGCCGCTCACCCTCGCGGTCCATGACCTGCCGCCGCTGGGCGGCGGAGAGCGTTTCAGGCGCGCGCTCATCCGGCACCTCGCCGATCTCCACGGTGCAGAAGCGCCGGAGCCGCTTCTGAAATTCCGCCTCGGCGGCCTCAAAGTACGGTTCTTTCAGCTTGCCGACGCACAGGATGCGGATGGTCATGGCCGGCCTCCCGCGCCCGTGCGGGCGGGCGCGCCGGCCGCGCAGGCGGCCGGCCCGGCCGGGAAAAAGCCGGTGGCGTGGTCGCGTCGGGCGACGGTCACGCGCACCTCGTCGCCAAAGCCGGCCTCTTTGAGCGCGGCGCGCACGGTCACGGCGGCCAGCTCCGGCGTGTTGTTTTCCCTGGAGAGGTGGCCGAGGATGAACTCCCGCATGCCGATCCTGGCGAGGCGCACGACGGTGGCCGCGGCGTCCTCGTTGCACAGGTGCCCGTTTTCGGACAGGATGCGCCGCTTGAGCGGGTAGGGGTAGCTGCCCGAGAGCAGCATGTCCACGTCGTGGTTGGCCTCGAGCAGCAGCACGTCGCACCCGGAGACGAGCTCGATCAGCCGCTCGCTCATGCAGCCCACGTCCGTCAGCACTGCGCACCGGCCGCTGCCGTCTGCAAAGGTATAGCCTACGGCGTGCGCGCTGTCGTGCGGGATGGAAAACGGCAGGATGTGGACGCCGCGCCAGAAGAACGGGTGGTCCGGCTCGAACACGCGCATGCGCCCGGGCGCGATGGCGCCGACGGACGCCGGCAGCGCGGCAAAGCAGTCCGCCGCGGCGAACACGGGCAGGTCATAGCGGCGCGACAGCACGCCCACGCCCTGCACGTGGTCGATGTGCTCGTGCGTGAGCAGGATCGCGTCGAGCGACGCCGCCGGCACGCCGATCTCCGACAGGAGCGACTCGATCCGCCTGCCGGTGCCGCCCGCGTCGAGGAGCAGCCGCGCGCCGCCGGCCTCCAGGTAGGAGGCGTTGCCGGAGGAGCCGCTGCACAGGGGGCATAACCGCATGGTGACAGAAACCTTCTTTCTTCGTATCAGTACAACGAAACCAGTATAGCATATTTTTGCCCGCCGCGTGATACCCATCTTGTACAGGCTGTGATATACTGATCATCATGGAGAAGATGATTCAGGAGAGGGCCTGCGCGAAGGTGAACCTGACCCTTGGCGTGACGGGCCGCCGCAGCGACGGATACCACACGCTCGACTCACTGATGGTCACGACCGACCTGTGCGACGACGTGACGGTCACGCGCTGCCGCGAGGTGATCGTCACCTGCACGGGGATGTTCCTGCCGTACCGCAACACGCTGCGCGCGGCGGCGGAGCGGTACCGGGCGCTGACGGGGCGCGGCGCGCGCATCCACGTCTACAAGCGCATCCCGGCCGAGGCCGGCCTCGGCGGGGGCAGCGCGGACGCGGCGGCGGTGCTGCGGGGCATGCAGCGCCTGTACGGCGAGGCGGAGGAACGCGATTTGTACGACATCGCGCTGCGCGTGGGGGCGGACGTGCCGTTCTGCCTGCAAGGCGGGCTGTGCCGCGCGCAGGGCGTGGGCGAGGTGCTCACGCCGTTCCGGCTCGGCGCGCCGCTGCACCTCGTGCTCGCAAAGCCGGCGGCCGGCGTGTCCACGCGGGCGCTGTTCGAGCGGCTCAACCTGCCGCAGCCGCTGCCGGACACGGCGCGCGCCATGGCGGCGCTCTCCGGCGCGGTGGACGTCAGCGCCCTGACGCTGGAAAAGCCCGCGGGCGAGCGCGGCTATTGGGAGGACGTCTTCGGCCCGGCGCAGGCCATCGCGGGGAGCGAAAACGACCTCTTCGCGGTTTCGGACCGCCTGGCCGCGTCCGGCAAGGCGCTGCCCAAGCTCTACATGTGGTGCGGCACGGAGGACGGGCTCTACGGCCAGAACGTGCGCCTGCGCGACCACCTGCGCGCCAAGGGCTATGACCTCACCTACGAGGAGAGCCCGGGCGACCACCAGTGGAAGTACTGGGACGAAAAGATCCAGACGGTGCTTTCCTGGCTGCCGATTTCCAAACCGGCGAAGAACTAAAAGGGGGGTAGAGAGCATGGCACTGCTTCACGTAAACTTCTTTTCCGAGGCGCTGGGCATGTGCGTCGCCTGCGACGCGATCCTTCCCCAGCGCGCGACCAAGCAGATCGGCATGGCCGCGGCCGCGCGGGGCGACAAGCACCCGA
>URQH01000026.1 GCA_900549955.1 uncultured Eubacteriales bacterium
TGGCAGCAAGAACGCGGCAGCGGGCACGCGGAGCGCCGGACGGCGGGCGCACGGCAGCGGCGCGGGACGCAAAAAACCGCGCCCCGGTTGCCGGGGCGCGGTACATGGGTGCGTTCGGGGCGCGGCGTCGTCCCCGCCCGCGACAGGCGCGCGATCAATCGCCGGCGTGGCGGCCAAGATACGCCTCCCACTCCGCCTGCGTCAGCCCGAACTCCTGTTGCAGCTGCCGCTGGATCGCCGCGTGGCGCAGCGGGATCTCCGCGCGCATGGCCGCCACGCTCGCCTCCCAGTCCATGAGCGACGCGGGCATGCCCCAGCGCGCGATGTGGCGCTCCATCTCCGGCCGCAGCGCCGCGGCCATCTGATCGAGCAGCGCCGTGAGCCGCTCCACGGAAAAATTGCCGCACAGCAGCTCCGCATACCGGTCCAAAAAGGCGTCCCGCCACGCCGCGTTCTCCCGCAGCGCGCAATAGAGGTCCATGTTCACGCGGTCGCCCGCCGGGTTGTACTGCACGCCCTGCGGGTCAAAGTACTGCCCAAACAGGTCCAGTTCCGACCGCCCCTCGCACAGGCAGCGGTCCACGTCGTACAGATAGGGACGCCAGCGGACGGCATAGTCGTCGGTCGCCCAATAGTTCTGGTTGTGGATGTCATAGTTGCCGAAGAAGGTCTGCGCGATCAGATAGTCCGTCGCATACGCGACGTCCACCCAGGCGGAAAACGTTTCCAGCGCCGCATCCTCGGAAAAGTCCGTCCCGCGCGCGTACCGGCGCACGCGCGAGTAGTCCTCGGCGGAGCCGTGCCGCGTCACATAGTTTTTGCCGACGATGTTCACCGTGTCCGGGTCGATGCCGTAATGCGCCTCGAGATAGTCCTGGTTCATCCCCTCGTTCAGGTCGTAGATGCCGTGGTAAACGCCGTTGACATAGACGATCACCGGGCGGGTGGCCGCGTAGTCGAGCCGCAGGCCAGCCACCGCGCGGTTGGCAAACGAATCCCGCAGCCGCGCAGACGCGATGTCCTGGCTGCCGTTTCGCAGCACGAGCGTGCCATACGCCGCGGCGCTGCCCTCGCCCCAGAACGGATAGGTGACCGTGCGCTGCCCGAGGCTCGGCCTGAGGTGCACGCTGACGGACTTTTGCGCATACTTGAGCGACGTGTTGCCGCGCGCGCGGATCGCCGCGGGAAACACGGTGCCAAGCGTCCCGTCCGCCTCGTAATACGAGATCGTGGCCTGGCCCTCGTCCGCCACCGCGTTCAGTTTGGAGCGCATCAGCTTTGTCCAGAGCGACGGCTCGCACGCGATGCACACGACCGGCAGCGCGTGCCCCTCCTCAAACAGGAAGTGCTGCGTCTGCACCGGGCTAGGCTCCAGCCCCGCGCCAAAGGCCGCCGCGCGCACGGTCACCGACCCCTCGATCGCGATCGGCCCGCCGTACAGCGCGTCGTCCGGCCCCGGTTCGCTGCCGTCGAGCGTGTAGCGGATCTCCGCGTCCGCATCGGCGCACGAAAGCGCCAGTTCAAACGCCGCGTCATGATACAGCGCCGTTTCCGAAAATACGGGCGCCGGCGTCCTGCCCGTGGTATACGACGCGCTGTTGCGCCTGCCGCGCGTGGGCTCGGCAAAAAAAACGCGCGCCGCCTCCGGCGCGGCCTCCGACCGGCCGGACGTGCGCCCGCTCTCCAGCACGCCCGTTTCAAACACATCCCGCACCAGCCCCCCGGCGTCCGTGAGCAGCAGCGTCTCGCCGGAGAGCGAAATGCCAAAGCCCGCGCCGCCCTCCGCCGTCCCGTCCGACGCGGCCGGGATGACGCAATAGGCGCCCGGCTCGAGCGTCACCTGCTCGAGCCGGAAGCGCTGCGGCTCCCACGGGTCGTCCGAAAGGTACCAGCCGTCCAGGTCCGCCGCCTCGCCGCCGCCGTTGTGCAGCTCGATCCAGTCGCCATCCGGCCCGCCCGCGCACACCTCGCTGATATACACCCCGTCCGCCGGGTAGGCCACGAGCGCCGCCGGGTCGGACACGGCCTGCGCGTTGGGCTGGCCCGGCGTCGGGTAGGCATAGTATTCGAGCGCGCCGTCCTCCGCGCGGCCGATCGAAACGTTTTCCGGCAGGCCGTCCACCCACGGGATCTGGTCCACGCCGCGCGTCGCCGCGTGATACAGCAGGCAGCCGTCGTCCAGCTCCGACACGGCAAAGCCCGCGTGCAGCTCCTCTTTCGTGGACGCGCGGCCGGACAAAAATACCAGCCGGTATTCGCCGGGCTGTAGCGTCACGTCCGGCAGCGCATAGCACATGGGCTCGTCCGCGTCGTCGCTCAGATAGTAGCCCGCGAGCGACACGCTCCCGTCGCTCACGTTGTGCAGCTCCACCCAGTCGCTGCGGTCGCCGTACGAGTCGATCGCGCTGAAGGCGTTGTCGAACAGCGCCTCGCTCACGCGCACGGGGGCATCCGCGCCCATCTCCACAAACGGCTCGTCCCCGATCTCGGCCTCCACGTTCTCCGCGCCGCGCGTTGGGGCGCCGCAATAGCCGAACGAGCCGTCCGCCCGCCGCGCCCAGGACTGCCCGCGCGGCACTTCCGGCACGGCCACGCGGTCGATCAGCCGGGAATAGGCGTCGAACAGCAGCAGCGTCTCGCCCTCCGACGCGATGGAAAAGCCCCGCTCGCCCGTGCATTCGACCACCGCGTAGCCGCCAGCGGGCACCGTGACGTCCGCAAGCCGCGCGCGGCGCGGGTCGTCCTCGCGGTCGGACAGGGAGCAGCCGTCCAGCGCCACATCCTCCGTCCCCGGGTTGTACAGTTCCACCCAGTCCGCGCTCCCGTCCGCGGCGCCGGACACCACCTCGTTCAAAAAGAGCACCATTTCCGACGCTTCAAACGTCTCGGGCGCCTCCAGCGCCGAGAGCAGCGGCATGGTGTTCGGCCGGCCGGGGGTCGGCTGCAGGCAATAGCCCTCTTCGCCGTCGCCGCGCGCGTAGGACACGTCCTCACCCAGCTCCGGCACGACGAGCTTGTCGACCAGCTGCCCCGCCGGGTTCAGCAGGTACAGCGTCTCGCCCAGCCGGCTCACGCCAAACGGCAGGCAAAACGGGTCGCCGCCCGCGGCAGAGCCGTCCGCAGGAATCACGCAATAGCCGCCCGGCTCCAGCGTGATATCCGGCAGGACGCAGGCGGGGTCAAACGTGTCCGGCTTGTCGGTGAGGATATAGCCCTGCAGCCGCACGGGCCGGTCCCCCGGGTTGTACAGCTCGATCCAGTCCGGCGTGCCGAGCGTCTCGTCCACATACGAGCTGCGGTTGGACGACACCACCTCGCTCAGCACCACGCTGCCGCTCCCGCCGCAGCCGGCGGCGGCCGCCCCCAGCAGGCAGAGCAGCAGCACGGCAGCCGCCCGAAACTTCCAACCAATTTTCATAGCCGTCTCCAAATGTACAGACTTTCGCACGGAGGATGCGGGTAAACCACGTACAATTCTCACTTTTTCATGATATCACAGCCGCATGGCGCGCCGCAAGCCGCCCGCCGCCCAAAAGCAGGCGGGCGGCGGAGCCATCATCGGCCCCGCCGCCCGTTCGTCTGCGTTTTGCGCGCTTACGCGCCCTTCTGGATCTGGTCGAGCGGCGTGCCGCCCATCATGAGGCCCATCGCCTCGACGGTCGTCTCCGACGGCTTCACGATGCCCATGATCCGTCCCTCGTACATGACCGCCACGCGGTCGGACAGCTTGAGCACCTCGTCCAGCTCCGTCGAGACCAGCAGCACGCCGATGCCGCCGTCGCGCTGCTCCATGATCTTCTTGTGGATGTACTCGATCGCGCCGACGTCCAGGCCGCGCGTCGGGTGCATGGCGATCAGCAGCTCCGGTTTGCGGCTGATCTCGCGCGCCACGATGACCTTCTGCTGGTTGCCGCCGGACAGGTTCTGCGCCAGCTCGTAGCGGCCGGGCGTCTTGACGCCGAAGTCCTGGATCAGCCGGTCGCTGTACGCGTCCACATACTTCCAGTCCACAAAGCCATGCTTGCCGAAAGCCGGCGTATAGTAGTCCTGCAGCATGAAGTTCTCCCGGAGCGGCATGGGCATGACGAGCCCCGTGCGCTGGCGGTCCTGCGGAATGTGCGACACGCCGTGGCTCATGATCTCGCGCGTCTCACACTGCAGCAGGTCCTTGCCCTTGTACATCGCCTTGCCGCCGGTCGCCTTGCGGAGCCCCGTCAGGCACTCCACGAGCTCCGACTGGCCGTTGCCGTCCACGCCCGCGATGCCCAGGATCTCGCCGGCATACAGCGTGAGGTCGACGTGGTCGAGCGCGTTGACGGCGGAGTCTTTGCGCGCGAGCGTCAGATCCGTGATCTCCAGCACCGGCGCGCCGTGCTCCTGGTCCTTGCGCTCGATGGAGAAGTCCACCTCGCGCCCCACCATGAGCCGGGCCAGGTCGTTGACCGAGCAGTCCTCGATGTCATAGGTGCCGCACGTGCGCCCGAGGCGCAGCACGGTCACGCGGTTGCTGATCTCCTTGACCTCGTTGAGCTTGTGGCTGATGAACAGCACCGTAAAGCCGTTGTCGGTCAGGCTGTGGATCATGTTGAACAGTTCGCTCGTCTCCTGCGGCGTCAGCACCGCCGTCGGCTCGTCGAGGATCAGGATGCGCGCGCCGCGGAACAGCGCCTTGATGATCTCCACGCGCTGCCGCTGGCCCACCGCCAGGTCGCCCACCTTGGCATACGGGTCGACCTCCATGTTGTACTTTTTCGCAATCTCCGCGATCTTGTTCGCCGCGGTCTTGAGGTCAAGCCGCATGCCGCCGGCGTCGTGCGCGCCGATCAGGCAGTTTTCGACGACCGTCATGGTCGGCACGAGCATGAAGTGCTGGTGCACCATGCCGATGCCGATCGCCATGGCGTCCTTGGCCGACGAGAACTTCACCGGCTTGCCCTCGATCAGGATCTCGCCGGACGTCGGCTTGTACAGGCCGCACAGCACGTTCATGAGCGTGCTCTTGCCCGCGCCGTTCTCGCCGAGGAGCGTATGCACCTCGCCCTGTTCCACCGTCAGGCACACGTCCGCATTGGCCAGTACCCCGGGGAACTGCTTGTAGATATGCTGCATTTCCAGAATCGTTGCCATCGCTGTTCCTCCTTATCCACGCTTGTAGGGGTTGCCGAGCGCGGCAGGCGCCACGGCGCTGCGCGCGAACGCGGCCAGCGCGATGACCGTCAGCACATACGGGAACATGTTCAGGAACTGATACGGAATGCCCGAACCGGCGGCCAGCAGGATGTTGGCCACCACGATGCCCGCCATGAACACCATGGCCGCGGCCATGATGCCCGTCGGCCGGTAACGGCCGAACACGACCGCCGCCAGCGCGATGTACCCGCGGCCGGAGACCATCTCCTCCGAGAAGAACCGCGTCAGGCCGGTGGACATGAACGCGCCGCCCATCGCAATGATCATGCTGCCGACGATCACCGCGATATACTGCGTGCGGTACACGTTGATGCCCAGCGTGTCGGACACTTTCGGGTTTTCACCGATGGAACGCAGGTTCAGGCCGCTCTGCGTCTTGAACAGATAGTACGAAATGGCCGGCACCATCAAAAACGCGATGTATACCATCGGCATGTGGCTGAACAGGCCCTCGCCCAGCACCGGGATCGCGGACAGGCCGGGGATCTTCAGCGTCTGGAACACGTCGATCGCCGGCACCTCCGAGCTGACGCCGAACATGATGCGGAACAGCGTCGCCGACAGGCCGGACCCCAGCACGTTGATCGCCGCGCCGACGACCGTCTGGTTCGCGCGCAGCGTCACCGTGAGCAGCGCAAACAGCGCGCCCACGGCCGCGCCGGACGCCATGGCAAACAGCAGGCCGACCCACACGCTGCCGCTCACATAGGAGCCGTACACCGCCATGATCGTCGCAATGAGCATCGTGCCCTCGGCGCCGATGTTCAGCAGGCCGGCACGGTTGATGATGAGCAGCCCCAGCCCCGCCAGCAGAATCGGCGTAGCCAGGCTGATGTCGGTATTGATATACCCGCCAAGCGAATTCAGAAAATCCATATGCCACCTCCTACGCTTCCTGCTGCTTCGACTGGTTCCTGAGCTGGCGCTCGTTCCAGATCTCCAGCAGCATCTGGCTGGCCACCACCGCGATGATAACGATCGCCTGGATGACCTCCACGATCGAGAACGGGACATACGCCTTCATCTGCATGCGGTTGCCGCCCGCGCGGAACGCACCGAAGAGCAGCGCGCCGAACACGATGCCCAGCGGCGAGTTCAAGCCGATGAGCGCGACCGCGATGCCGTCGTAGCCGTAGCCCGGCGAGAACAGCGCGTACAGGCGCCCCTGCACGCCCATGACCTCGCACGCGCCGGCCAGCCCCGCCACGCCGCCGGAGAGCAGCATGACCAGCAGGATGTTGCGGCTCGTGTTGATGCCGGAGTACGCCGCGGCCTGCATGTTGAAGCCGGATACACGCACTTCATAGCCCTTCTTGCTGCGCCAGAGGAACAGCCAGAACAGCACCACGCACACAAGCCCCACGATGATGCCCCAGTGCGCGCGCGTGTTCGGCAGCAGGATGTCCAGCCGCGCGCTCTCGAGCAGCGGGTTGGACTGGCCGCTCACGCCGCCCGGCTCCATCATGCGCGCGGGGTCGGTGACCATAAACTCGATAAAATAGATGGCGATCGTGTTCAGCATGACCGTCGTGATGATCTCCGACGCGCCAAACTGCACCTTCAGCCAGCCCGCAAGCAGGCCCCACAGGCCGCCGCCCACAAACCCGGCCAGGATGCACAGCGGAATGTGCAGCACGGCGGGCACATCCACATAGATGCCCACGGCCGCAGCCGTCAGCGCACCCATGTACATCTGGCCCTCCATGCCCAGGTTGGTCAGGCCGCACCGGTTGGCGAGCGCATAGCTCATACCGGTGAACAGCAGCGGTGTGACCTTGACCAGCGTCTCCGCAAAGGAATTCGCGCTGCCAAACGCCCCCTCCAGCAGGGCGCCGAACGCGACGATGGGGTTTTGCCCCATCAGCAGGATCAGCACCATGCCCAGCAGGATGGCCGCGATGACGGCGGACACGGACACGAAACACTGCCGCAGCACGCCGTTCATCGAGGGCCCAAACTTTTTCGATTTCACGTTTTCCATGTCTTCTCAACTTTCTGACCGCAGGGTCGGAAACATCGTTTCGGTTCTCCCGCGCGGCAGCCCCGGCCGGGGCTGCCGCGCGGTACTGTGTCTTACCCGTTACACGGATCAATACTGGCCGTCATATTCGCCGGCAAACAGCTTCTCGAGGAACTCGTTGATCGCCGTCACCTTCTCCTCGGGCAGCTTCTCGTCCCAGCCGTGCCAATCGGACACGATGGTGCCCTCTTCCGTCAGCTCATAGGCCACTTTGCCCGCCTGCCACTCGCCCGCAACGAGCTTGTCGAACACATCCTTGTAGATCATGCTGTAGTTGCGCATGACCGACAGCACGACCGCGTCCGGCGCGATGGAATACTGGTCGCTGTTGAAGCCGAGCGCGTACACACCCGCGTCTTCCGCCGCCCACAGGCAGCCCAGCTGCGCGCTGTTGGCCGAGGCGCAGATCACGTCATAGCCCTGGTCGATGTAGGCCTTGGCCGCTTCGCGCGCCATATCCTGGTCGGTCAGCGTGCCGATGTACTCGGTCGTCGCCGTGGCTTCGGGGTTGGTCAGCTTGACGCCCGGCACGATGCCGCTCACGATGTCCGAGATGGCGGGCGTGTCGGTGCCGCCCAGGAACACGACCTTATCGGTGTCCGTCAGGATGCCCATGATGCCGCCGATGGCGACGCCCATGCCCACCGGGCCGACATACGCCAGGTTGTCGATGTCCCTGATGTTCTGGTCGGTCGAGCCGTCGATCTTGAAGCCATAGGACAGGCAGAACTTCGTGTCGGGATACAGCGGGGCGCACTCCACGGCCGCGGCCTCAAACTGCGCGCCATGGACGATGACCAGGTCATAGCCGTCCTCGCCGTACTGGCGGATGTAGCCGGCCATGTCGGACACGGCGATATTCTCGATGTACTCGGGCTCCTTGCCGCCCATGTACTCGTCCGCAATGCCCTTCAGGGCTTCATAGCAGATGTAGTTCCAGCCATTGTCGGTGATCGTGCCGGGCAGCAGCGCCACGACCTTCATGTCGGCTGCCGTCTTGGTTCCGTCGCCGCCTTCGTCGCCTTCCGGGCCCTGGGCAGCCGGCGTGCTGCAGCCGATCGCTGCAAAGGCCATGACCGCAACGAGCAGCCATACGAATACTTTTTTCATGTGCATTTCCTCCTTCGTATTTTCCTCGCGGACCGAACGGCCCGCTATCTCCCCGCCCTTGCGGGCGTAAAGATCAGATGTAACGCGCGCGCCCCACGGACCGGCTGACCAGCAGCATCAGTCCCGTCACGCCGACCAGCACGCCCATCGGCAGTGCAAACGAGTCGGTCGCATCGTGCAGCGCGCCCATCGCCAGCGGCCCCACCGCCGCCACGGCATAGCCCACCGTCTGCACCATGCCGGAAAGCCGCGCCGCATCGGCCGCGTTGCGCGCACGCAGGCCGATGAGCAGCATGCACAGCGAAAAGCACGCGCCCGTGCAAAACCCGCATACCAGCGTGCCGGCCAGCAGCACGCCCGGCGACTGCCCCAGCAGCACCAGCAGCAGCCCCGCCGCATACAGGGCCGCCACCGCGGCGATCAGCCCGCGCTGATGCGCCATGCGCGCCGCAATGGTGGGGATACAAAAAGAGGCGGGAATGCCAATGAACTGATACCCCAGCGCATAATAGCCGGAGACCACCGCATCCACGCCCCGTTCCGTCAAAACAGTTGGCAGCCACGCCACAAAGCAGTAAAACAGGATCGACTGCATCCCCATGAACGCTGCGACCCCCCACGCCGTGGAAGAGCGCAGCACCGGCGTTGCGGATGCGCCGGCAGACCCGTCCGCCGGGTCCTGCGCCACGCGCAGCCCGCGCTGCGGCAGCCAGAGCAGAAACGCCACCGCCGCCAGCACGCCCCACAGGGCCAGCGCATGCCGCCAGCCGAGCGCCAGCGCCAGAGGCAGGCTCACGCCCGTGGCGATGCCGGCGCCGCACGACATGCTCATCGTAAACGCGCCCGTCGCCGGGCCAATGTGGTCGGCAAACCGTGCCTTCAAAATGCTCGGCACCAGCACGTTCCCCACGGCGATGCCCGCCCCAAGCAGCAGCGTACCGGCAAACAGCCCCGCCGCCCCGGCATAGGACCGGCCCAGCGCGCCCGCCAGCACCGCCAGCAGGCTCAGCAGCATCGCCCGCCCCTCGCCCAGCCGCGCGCCGATCGCGCCGGCAAACGGGGACATGAGCGCAAACATGACAAGCGGGATCGTCGTCAGCAATCCCAGCACCGCGCTGCCCATCTCCACATCGGTCCGGATCAGCGACAGCACCGGGCTGACGGACGTGATCGGCGCACGCAACAGGCAGGCCATGACGATGATGGCTGCCAGCAGGTATGTGCGCGTGCGTCTGACCATATCTTCTCCGTTCCGCATTTGGGTTACTCGTTGTGTCGCGATCCCGTCTCCACGGGTTGATATCGCTCAGTTTGGGTGTTTTGCTCTATCCGGGATCCGCCCCTGTCAAGCGGCGTTGCCATCACCTATGTTCCATACTGCAAAAGAAATTGTTTCATGAATCCATCGTTATTTTATCGCATTCCCAATATGCGCGCAACCGGGCCGACAAGAATTCCGAATTGCGGAACGTTTAGAAAATTTCGTTCCGTGTTTTGGAATTTATTTGAGCATGTCATTTCCTTACTTTGTCTGCTCTGCCTTGCTTTGTCTGCTCTGCCGGGGCTGGCAGCCGTGGTCACACCTCAAGACAGCCTGGCTGGCGCGGCAGGCGCCGGTCGCTCCGGATTGCCGCGGCTGGCGCCGCTTGTATCACGTATTGGATCGGACAAAAAATAGCTTGACAGCGCAGGCGCTTCTTCTTATAATAGAAAAGCGCGAGTGCCAATGTAGCTCAGTTGGTAGAGCAGCTGATTCGTAATCAGCAGGTCAGCGGTTCGAGTCCGCTCATTGGCTCCACGGCCATCGAGGTGTAGCGCAGTTTGGTAGCGCGTTTGGTTCGGGACCAAAAGGCCGCTGGTTCAAATCCAGTCACCTCGACCATATCGAGTGTTCATAACGAATTTGTGTTATGAACACTCGTTTTTTCTTTGCATTGGCTGCTTTTCTCAATCAGGCGGCCTTCGGTGACGGAGAGGGGCTGTTCTCCCTCGTCAATAGGGAGGATACGGGAGAGATGGGCTCTCGCCCGTTCCCGCCTCGGTTGGACAGTGTCCCAGCCCCGTCGCCGGCGCTCTGCAAGATAACAGGCGCGGGGGCAGGGACGGCGCGGCCTGCAAGGGCAGAAGCGCACCGCTGGGAACGGCGGCTGCCGAACAGGGAAAACGCATGGCCTTGCCCGCGCCCGGATCTCCCTCCGCGATGGTGATTTTGCCTGCCCGAATGCAGGGATACCACAGCCAGAGGGCCTCCTGTGTTTCCACATCCACAAGGCGAATGAGTTTGCGGTTTTCATGCTCCAAGGGAACTTCCTTGATTTTGGGTATGAAAAAACGGCAGGAGGGTATCCTGCCGCAATCGAGGATGTGTGGGGGCGATAACCGCCCGCCGTGCCGCCCTGCGCGCCCTCAAACAATCACATGGTCCGAGGGGTTTGCCCGCCTTGCCTGTGCAAACGGCACACAGGGGCTTTGTGGGAACCGTTTCTAATGCCCGGCCAAACGGATATCTGTCTCGCATATCATATATGGATGCCCAGAGTTCCAGATCTTCTGCGTTTTATTTATATTGTTTAAATTTCACAAATTTAGCATCGCAATACCTTTCCATGTTTTCTTCACTAAAATCTGCCGGCATGCCTGCGTGAAAGCACCTGCCGTCGTCCACCCAGAACACTTCTTTCCAGTCCGCCTCTTCGTTCATCGCCACATAAAAGTACTCGTCCGTCCACTCCTGACCGAACGCAGTGCGTCTGCTGCGTTTAAATTCATCGATATCCCAATTTGGCGTATACCACTCAAATATAAAGTCGGGATGCTCTGGCGTTTCGCCGTAGTAAAACGCCACATATGTCAGTTCGTGGACTCGGATACCCATGAGTTCGCCCGGCACAGGTGTTTGGGGTGCAAAATACCCGCCGAGCTCTGCGATATACGGGTTGATTTCGTCTTTTTTTAACGCCTCTTTGAGCTCCTCCTCGCTTGAAAAGAAGCGCAGTGCCGTTGTTACGCATGGCGCATCCTCCCGCTCCGCAGGAACCGGCGTTTCTTTGGGCGGATCTGCTGCAGGCACTGCCGTACAGCCAAACAGCATGAGGCAAAGGGCTGCGCATAGTATCGGGATAAGATGTCTTTGCATAACAGCCTCCTTGATTCCCATTTGTTATTTGGACAAGGAAAAGCAGAAACATGTCCGGCTCTCTGTGATTTATCATGATGATGCCATTATTTAAGGCTCTATCCTGATTATACTATTATTTAAGCAACGGAGATTTTAAAATTTCTTTGAAAAGACAAAAGCGGACGGTCTGCACCGTCCGCTTCGCTCCCCCTGGGGGAGCGAGGTCCCGCCTCTCTTTACACCGGCACTTTCACGACGATCTTGCGCACCGGCATCGCCGCTCCCGCAAGGCAGCGCGGCTTGTGCGCGTCTTCCGGCGCGAGCACGACGTAGTCGCCCGCGCGCAGCAGCGCACGGCCCGCGCGCTCCGGCGTCTCATAAAACGTAATATCGTCCTGCTCGGCATAGGGCTTCTTTTCCACGAGACCCTCGCGGCGGGTCACGCCGATATATTCCTCCCCGTCCACCAGGTACTGGATGTCAAAAAACCGCTCGTGCGTTTCAAAATCGAGCGTGTCTTCCGGCATGGTCGTATAGAGCTGCACGCTGGCGCGCACGCCATGTTCCAATGCAATCCAGCCCTCCGGCAGGCTGCCCAGATCGTCGCGACGCAAAAACGCAAACGCCGTTTGAAATTTGGGCTCCGTCAAATCATAGCCCCGTTCCGTTCCTACTGTTCCCGATAGCATCCATATCCCTCCTGACAATTTGCGTTCTGTTTGTGAACTCCGATCCGGCACAGCTTACAGCTGTTTCTGTCTCATTGCCCCGTTCATCATACACGAAAAATGTTCGCTTGACAAGCACGCCGCCACGCGGCGACTGGCGACTTTTTTACAGGGGGTTGTTTGTAATGAAAGACGGCGTTTATAATAAAGTTGTAAAATGTTATTTGCATTGCAACGCGAAACATCGCAGCTGCGCCCGCGGGGCGACAGGGAAACTATCGCCATATTCCGCACTGCAGGGGGAAATGGCGCAAGGCAGGCCCGGTGGCGAACAACGTGACGTCTAAACGCCAGCGGGACAACAAACGAGCCCGCATCCCTCACGGGGAACACGGGCCAGCACATTTGTCAGAGGGAGGACACGGGATGGACGCACGGTTTGACCGGCTGGCGGCGCTGCTGCTGGATCATTCGATCCGCATCCGCAAGGGGGAGCTGTTTGAAATCAACGCGGGGATCGCCGCCAAGCCGCTGATCAAGGCGCTGCTGCGTGGCGCGGCGGCGCGCGGCGCATACCCCGTCGTCGCGCTCGAGGACGACGAGCTGACGCGGCTGACGCTCGCCTGCATCGACCCGGCGCACCCGGAGACGGCGCTGCCCGCCATCCGCAGCCAGGCGGAATGGGAGCTGAAGAAGTGGGAGCACGTCGCGGCGCACATCGACATCGGCGTGGACGAGAACGACGCGGAGCTCTCCGCCGTCGACCAGCGCGCGCTGGCCTGTTACCGCGAGGCGCGCGCGCGCGTGCGCCGGGTGATGATCGACGAGCGGCGCTGGGTCTACCTCCACTACCCCACCCCGGCCGACGCGCAGAAGGCCGGCCTGTGCCTGGACGACCTGTTCGAGCTGTTCTTCTCCGCGGCGCTGGCCGACTACGGCGCGATGCAGCGGCGGCTGCAGCCGCTCGTGCGGCGCATGGAGCGCGCGCGCGCCGTGCGCATCGAGGGGCCGGACACGGAGCTGACGTTCTCCATCGAGGGCATGCCGGTCGTGCCCTGCGCGGGCACGCTGAACGTGCCGGACGGCGAGGTGTACACCGCGCCGGTGCGCACGAGCGTGAACGGGCGCATCCGCTACAACACGCCTGCGCGCCGCTACGGCCACACCTTCCCGAACCCGCGCCTGACGTTCCGCGACGGGCGGATCGTCGAGGCCACGTGCGACGGGGACAACGCCGCCTTCAACCGCCTGCTGGACGCGGACGAGGGCGCGCGCTATGTGGGCGAATTCGCGCTTGGCGTGAACAACGCGATCCGCCGCCCGATCGGCAACACGCTCTACGACGAGAAGATCGGCGGCTCGTTCCACCTCACGCCCGGCAACGCCTATGCCAACGCGAACAACGGCAACCGCTCGCAGCTGCACCTGGACATCGTGTGCATCCAGACGGCGGCCTGCGGCGGCGGCAACATCTGGTTTGACGGCGAGCTGATCCGCCGTGACGGGCTGTTCGTGCCGGACGACCTGCAGGAGCTGAACCCATGAAGCAGACGCTGAAGCAATGGCTGATCGACGTGCCGGTGCTGCTGGGCGGCGCCGGGCTCGTGGCGTTCGGCCTGGTCATGTTCACGATCCCGAACGACATCGCCCCCGGCGGCGTCTCCGGCTTTGCCACGGCGCTCTGCCACGCGACGGGCGCGCTTTCCGTGGGCAGCTGGTCGCTGCTGCTCAACGTGCCGCTGGCCGCCGTGGCCTGGTGGAAGCTGGGGCTGCGCCCGCTGCTGCGCACGCTGCTGGCCACCGTGCTGCTCTCGGTGCTGACGGACGTGTTCACGCTGTTCGTGCCGCCATACACGAACAATCCCCTGCTGGCGGCCTGTTTCGGCGGCGCGAGCATGGGCCTCGGGCTCGGGCTGCTGTTCATCCGCGGCATCTCCACCGGCGGCACCGACCTGCTGAGCATGCTGGTCAACCGGTGGCTGCCCAACCTGCCGCTGAGCAAGCTGCTGCTGTGCATCGACGCGCTGGTGGTCGTGTTCGCGGTCATCGTGTTCGGCAACATCGAGGTGGCGCTCTACTCGTTCGTGACGATCTTTATCACGACCAAGGCCATCGACGGCGTCATGCAGGGCGTGGATTACGCCAAGGTCATCCACGTCGTGACGGAGCGGGGCGACGAGCTGCTCAAAACGCTCGCCGACGAGATGGGGCGCGGCGTGACGGCGCTGCCCGCGCGCGGCGGGTACACCGGGCGGGACAAGCAGGTGCTCATGATCGTCACGCACCGCGGCGAGTTTGCGCAGACGCTCGGCATCATCAAGCGCATCGACCCGTCGGCATTCCTGATGGTCACCAACGCCACGGAGGTGCACGGCGAGGGCTTCAAGCAATAGCCGCCCGGCAAGAAAAAAGCAGGCGGACGGGGTACCCCCCGCGCCGCCCGGCACGAAAAAAACAGGCGGGCGGGACGGCCTTCAAGGTCGTCCCGCCCGCCCCTGTGTCTGTATGGCAGGCAGCCCCCGCGCGTCAGGCGTCGGTCACGTTGCCCCGCAGCTCGATGACCGTCCACAGGTTCGCAATCGCGTCCACGATGAGCACCGCTCCCATGACGATCGACATGGCCTTCGCGCCGGCAAACGGGTCGAACAGCATCACGATGCCGAACACGAGCAGCACGGCCGCGGCGATGGCGTGCGCCTTCCAGTGCGGCAGCGCCAGCTTGCGCATCTGGAAGCTCATCTGCAGCTTCACGATGCTGTCCGCCGTCAGCACCAGCCCCACGAGCGCGCCAAAGATCGCGATCATCACGTCCGCCTTGAGCAGCAGCAGCACGCCGAGCAGCGCGAGCAGGACGCCGAGCAGATAGGAAAACTGAAACCCGAGGTCGCGGCTGAGCTTCCACTGCGTCACCACCCGGCTGATCCCTGCGATGAGGCACACGACCCCCAGCGCATAGCAGATGACGCGCTGCGAGGTGGTGGGCCACAGGATCAGCACGAGCCCGAGCAGCAGCAACAGGATGGAGAGGAGGATCATCGAGGTGCGGAATGTTTTGCTCATGCGCGTTTCTTCCCTTTCTGTGAAATGTACACCTTGATTATAACGCAAATCCCGCCCCGTGACACCTGCCGCCGCCACTTTTTTTCTTTTTTTCCTCATTTGCCGTCCCGCGCCCCCCGCCGGACGCAAAACCGCTTGCGGCGCGCCCGCGCGGCGGTGTACAATGCAGAGGAAAACCGGGGCCGCTCCGGGCGCGGGCGGCGCATGCCCGGCAGCGCGCCCCGCCGCACGCCACACAAGGAGGAGGATACCATGGCGACGAACACGCAAAAACAGCTTCGCAACCTGACCATGTACTCGATCTACGTGCGCAACTACAGCGAGGAGGGCACGTTTGAGGCCGTCCGCCGCGACCTGCCCCGCATCCGCGCGCTGGGCGTGGACCTGCTGTGGTTTTTGCCGATCCACCCGATCGGCAGGGCCGGGCGCAAGGGCACGCTCGGCTCTCCCTACGCCATTTCGGACTATCGCGCCGTCAACCCGGAATACGGCACGCGGGAGGACTTCGTCCGGCTCGTGGACGAGGCGCACCGGCTCGGCATGCGCTGCCTGATCGACGTGGTGTACAACCACACCGCGCCGGACTCCGTCCTCGCCCGGGAGCACCCGGAGTGGTTCTACCACCGGCCGGACGGGACGTTCGGCAACCGCATCGGCGACTGGACGGACGTGATCGACCTGGACTATTCGCACCCGGCGCTCTGGGACTACCAGATCGAGACGCTGTGCCAGTGGGCCGCGATCGTGGACGGCTTCCGCTGCGACGTGGCGCCGCTCGTGCCGCTCGCCTTCTGGCTGCGCGCGCGCGAGGCGGTGGAGGCCGTGCGGCCGGGCTGCCTGTGGCTCGCGGAGACGGTGGAGCCGGAATTCATCGCCGCGTGCCGCGCCGCGGGCATCCCGGCGCTCTCGGACGGCGAGGCATACCAGGCGTTCGACGTGTGCTACGAATACGACGTCTACCAGGACCTCGAGCGCTACCTGCTCGGCAAGGGCAGTCTCGAGGACTACGCCGCGGCGCTCAACCGCCAGGAGAGCCTCTACCCGGACAACTACGTGAAGCTCCGCTTCCTCGAAAACCACGACCGGGCGCGCGCGCACTTTTTGATCCCGGACGGGCGGGCGCTGAAGAACTGGACGGCGTTTCTATACCTGCAAAAGGGGCTGACGCTGCTCTACGCCGGGCAGGAATACGCCTGCACGCACCGGCCCAGCCTGTTTGAAAAGGACGTGGTGCCCCGCGCGGGCGAGGCGCCGCTCTCCGGCCTGCTGGCCGCGCTCGCGCGCATCCGGAAGGACCCGCGCCTGACGGACAGCCGCTATGCGGTGCGCGCGCTGCCGGGCGACGCGCTGCTCTGCACGCACCGGAGCGCCGCCGGCACGCTCGCGGGGGCGTTCAGCCTGCGCGGCACGCCGGCCGTGCTCGAGACCGGCCTGCCGGACGGCGTGTATGAAAACCGCATCGACGGCAGCGCCGTTGAAATTGTCAACGGCTGGCTTCGCAGCACCGGCGAGCCGGTGATCCTCGGCTTCTGACGCCCGAAGCCGCCTCCCGCAGGGACGGGCGGCGGGGTGCATCCCAAACTACAAAGGCGGAGCGGGGAAATCCCCGCTCCGCCTTTGTAGTTACACCTATGCGCCCGGCGCTTGCCGCCGCGCCGCGCGGCCCGCATCTGGCCGCAAGCATGGGCAGGAAGCCGGTGTCCGGCCCGCAACCCCGCCGTGCGGCGTCTGCGTTTTGCCGTCCCGCGCAGCAGGCAGCGTGGCGGGCAACCGCGCGGCAAGGCGCAGGGGCGCGCCCAGCCGAAACGCGCGAAAAACACACAAAGGCGGAGCGGGGAAATCCCCGCTCCGCCTTTGTAGTTACACCTATGCGCCCGGCGCTTGCCGCCGCGCCGCGCGGCGCTTTTGTCACTTGCCGGACAGCTCGGCGTGGATGGCCGCCGCGGCCTTCTTGCCCGCGCCCATGGCCAGGATGACCGTCGCCGCGCCGGTCACGGCGTCGCCGCCGGCATAGACAAACGGCTTGGACGTCTTACCCGTCTCCTCATCCGCGATGATGCCGCCCCACGGCTGCGTCTCGAGGCCCGGCGTCGTGTGCTTGATCAGCGGGTTCGGGCTGTTGCCGATCGCGATGACCACGGTCTCCACGTCCACGCGGTGCTCGCTGCCCGGCTTCACGACCGGACGGCGGCGGCCGGAGGCATCCGGCTCGCCCAGCTCCATCTCCACGCAGGTCATGCCCGCCACGTGCCCGTTCTCGTCGCCCAGGATCTCGGTCGGGTTCGTCAGCATCTTGAAGATGATGCCCTCCTCCTTGGCGTGGTGCACCTCCTCCACGCGCGCGGGCATCTCCGCCTCGCTGCGGCGATAGACGATGTACACGTTCTCCGCGCCCAGGCGCTTGGCGCAGCGCGCGGCGTCCATCGCCACGTTGCCGCCGCCCACGACCGCCACCGAGCGGCCGACCTGCACCGGCGTATCCGCCTTCGGGAAGCTGTACGCCTTCATGAGGTTGATGCGCGTCAAAAACTCGTTGGCCGAGTACACGCCGTTCAGGTTCTCGCCCGGGATGCCCTGGAAGCGCGGCAGCCCCGCGCCGGAGCCGACGAACACCGCGTCGAACCCCTCGTCCGTGAGCAGCTCATCCAGCGAGATGCACCGGCCGATGACCATGTTCGTCTCGATCTTCACGCCCATGGCCTCGAGCGTGCTGATCTCGCGGCGCACGAGGCTCTTGGGCAGGCGGAACTCCGGAATGCCGTACACGAGCACGCCGCCCGGGGTGTGCAGCGCCTCGAACACGGTCACGTCGTAGCCGAGCTTTTTCAAATCGCCCGCGCAGGTCAGCCCGGCCGGGCCGCTGCCGACGACCGCGACGCGCTTGCCGTTGTTCGCCGCGGGCTCCGCGCTCTTGGCGCCGTGCGCCATGGCGTAGTCCGCCACGAACCGCTCCAGCCGGCCGATGCCCACCGGCTCGCCCTTGATGCCGCGCACGCAGCGCGACTCGCACTGCGTCTCCTGCGGGCACACGCGGCCGCAGATGGCCGGCAGGCCGTTGGTCGAGGTGATCACGTCGTACGCCTCGAGGAATTTGCCGTCCTTGACGAGCTGGATGAACTCCGGGATGCGCACGTTGACCGGGCAGCCGGCCACGCACGGCCGGTGCTTGCAGTTCAGGCAGCGCGCCGCCTCCTCCATGGCCATGGCCTCGTCATAGCCCTGGGAGACCTCGTCAAAGTTCTTGTTGCGCACGTCCGGCGCCTGTTCGCGCGCCGGCAGCTTTTTCGGGTTCATGTTGGGCATCAGTTCGCACCTCCCCGCTGCCGCTGCAGCTCGATGTTGTGCAGGTTGCAGGCGTAGGCGCCGTGCTCCAGGCTCTCCTGTTCTTCCTTTTTATACATGCGGCTGCGGGCGATGGCCTCGTCCCAGTCGACCTGGTGGCCGTCGAAGTCCGGCCCGTCCACGCACGCAAACTTCATCTTGCCGCCCACGGTCACGCGGCAGCAGCCGCACATGCCCGTGCCGTCGATCATGATCGGGTTCATGGAGATGATGGTCGGGATGTCGTATTCCTTCGTCAGGTTGCACACCGCGCGCATCATGACCAGCGGCCCGATGGCGATCACGTGGTCGTAACGCACGCCCGCCTTCAGCTGCTCCTCGAGCGCCGTGGTCACAAAGCCCTTGTGGCCGTTCGACCCGTCGTCCGTCATGACGTACAGGTTCGTGCAGGCATCCTGGAGCTCGTCCTGCAAAATCATGAGCCCCGTGTTGCGGAAGCCGACGATCACGTCCACCTCCGCGCCCAGCTCGTGCAGCGCCCTGGCCTGCGGGTACGCGATGGCCACGCCGAGCCCGCCGCCGATGACGGCGACCTTCTTCATGCCGTCAAACTCGCTGGCCATGCCGAGCGGGCCGACAAAATCGAGGATGGCGTCGCCCTCTTCGAGCAGGTCGAGCCGCTTGGTGGTATACCCCACCTTCTGGAAGATGATCGTGATGGTGCCGCGCGCGCGGTCGCTGCCCGCGATGGTCAGCGGGATGCGCTCGCCCGCCTCGTCGATGCGCAGGATGATGAACTGGCCCGGCCGCGCCTTGCGCGCCACGGCGGGGGCCTCCACCTCCATGAGCGTCACGGTGTCGTGCAGCGCACGCTTTTTGACGATTTTATACATGCGAGTGTGTGTTGCTCCTTTCCCAGAACTGCCTTTTAACAGTATACCCAATGGCACGCCGTTTCGCAAGGCGTTTTTGGGCGCGCCGGCGCACAAAAAACGCGCGCGCCTGCAGCATTGCGGCCAAAAAGCTGCATGCCGGGCGTTGACCCGCGCCGCGCGAGGGCGTATACTGGAAGCTGGAACCGACCGGTTTCGACACCCGATGCAAAAGGAGTCCCCATGCCCATCATCGACATTTCGCGGGAGCTGACGACCGCCACGCCCTATGCCGGCGACCCCGCGCCGCGCATGCACGCGCTCGCCACGCACGAACAGGACGGCTACCAGCTGCAGGCCGTCGTCATGAGCCTGCACGCCGCCACGCACGTGGACGCGCCGCTGCACTTTTTGAAGGGCGGCAGCGACGTGGCCGCGCTCCCGCTCGACGCGTTTTTCGGCCCGTGCACGGTGCTCACCGTGCCGTCCGGCCCGCTCGACGCGGCGTTTTTCCTGCGCGGCCCGCTCGGCAGCGCGGCGCGCACGCCGTATCAGGACCGGCTGCTGCTGCGCGGCCCCGGCTACCTGCTCAAGAGCGCCATCGGCTACCTGTACACGCGCGGCGTGCGGCTCGTGGGCACCGACCGGCAGTCCATCGGCCTGCCGTCGGACGAGCGCACCGCGCACGCGGCGCTACTGACCTACGGCATCGCCGTGCTCGAAAACCTGGACCTGTCGGCCGCGCCGGACGGGCAGTACACGCTCTCCGCCGCGCCGCTGAAAATCGCCGGCGCCGAGGGCGCGCCCTGCCGCGCGCTGCTCAGCTGCTGAAGCGCCGGAGCGGCTGCGCGCGCTGACCGCCCAGGTCGCGGACCTGCGCGACGAGGGGCATCAGGTCGTCATGGTGACGAGCGCGGCCATCGCCGC
>URQH01000027.1 GCA_900549955.1 uncultured Eubacteriales bacterium
CGGGCGGCGGGCCTGTCCTCCTGCGGCTCGTCCCGGTCGGCGCGCCGTTTCCGGCGCGCGGCGTCGGCCTGCCGGGTCAGGGAGGACACGTCCTCCACCACGTGCTCGCCGTCGTTCCAGGTCAGGTCGGACAGGACGGCTTCGTCCTGCTCGTCGGAATATTCCACGTCGTCGTCGTCAAACAGGTGGACGAGCTCGGCGTCGTCTTCGGGAGCGGGTTCGTCGAACAGGCCGTCCGTCTCCGGCGCGTCGGCCGGTTCAAACAGGCTGGACAGCAGGCTGCGTTTTTTTCGTTCGGGGTCCCGTTTCTTCTTTGCCATGTGGTCCGTTGGCTCCCGGCGTGGGAGCGGTCCTTCCGGTTGGGGTTGGGCGGGGGTCAGTCGGCCTCCCGCCGCACGTGCGCGCCCAGGGCGCTGAGCGTGGCTTCCAGCCGCTCGTAGCCGCGGTCGATGTGCTCGGCGCGCAGCACGGTGGTCACGCCTTTGGCGCGCAACCCCGCAAGCACGAGCGCCGCGCCTCCGCGCAGGTCGTGCGCGGTCACGGTCGCGCCGGTCAGCTGCGGCACGCCGCGTATGACGGCGGTCCGGTTCTTGATGGTGCTGATGGCGCCCATGCGCGAGAGCTCCTGCGCATGCTTGAACCGGTTTTCAAACACGTTTTCGACGATCACGCTGGCGCCGTCGGCCACCGTGCACAGCGCGAAAACCTGCGCCTGCATGTCGGTGGGGAAGCCGGGGTGAGGCAGCGTTTCCACGAGCTTGAGCTCGCGCGGGCGGGCGGGAGCGGTGAGCCGGATCGTGCGGTCGCGCACGTCGATGGTGCAGCCGGACTCCGTCAGTTTGGCGAGGGTGCCCGCCATGTCGTCGGGGATCACGTTTTCCAGCGCGATGCGCCCGCCGGTGATCGCCGCCGCCACGAGCAGCGTGCCCGCGGCAATGCGGTCGGGCCGGATGCGGTAGGTGACCTCCCGCGGTTCGCAGCCGCCGCGCACGACGATGGTCGAGGAGCCGGCGCCCCGCACGAAAAAGCCGGCGGCGTTCAAAAAATTCTGCAAATCCACGATCTCCGGCTCACGCGCGGCGTTGTGGATCACGGTCTCGCCCTCGGCGGCAGTGGCTGCCATGAGAATGTTTTCCGTCGCGCCCACGGACGGGTAGTCCAGGTGGATGCTGGCCCCCAGCAGCCGCGCGCCGTCGCAGCGGATGCGGCCGCCCTGCTCCCGGATTTCGGCGCGCAGCGCGGACAGGCCGGTCAGGTGCAGGTCGATGGGCCGGTTGCCGATCTCGCAGCCGCCGGGATAGGTGACCACTGCCCGGTGAAAGCGGCCGAGTACGGGGCCCAGCAGAAAGATGGAGGAGCGCAGCTCCTTGGAGAGATCCTCCGGCAGCTCGCACCGGCACGCGCCCGACGCGTCGATGCACAGCGTGTCGCCCTCGCCGGGCGCGCCGGCCTGCGCCGGCAGCCGCTCTGCGCTGCAGCCGAGCAGCCGCAGGATGCGGAGCATGTTTTCCACGTCCGTGAGACGCGGACAGTCCAGCAGGCGGACGCGCCGGCGGGTCAGCACACAGGCCGCCAGGATGGGCAGTACGGCGTTTTTCGCGCCGCCGATCCGGCAAACGCCGTCGATCGGGTATCCGCCCTCCACGATCAGTTTCGGCATGAAACACCTCCGACGCATCGATTGGACGCGGCGGCGACGGCACGGGCGAGCTCCATGGCGGGACATGGGCGAATGGCCGGTGCGGGCAGCCTGCGTTCCACACACGATATTGTATGCGCGGAAGGTGTCGAATGTTCCCACTATTTTTTACAAGGTGCCGGATTGCGTCAGCCCGTCAGCGCGTGGACGGGGAAGGCGTGCGCGTGTCGCGGCGGGGGACGGGCAGGTCGGCGCCGCGGCGGGTTTCGGCCACGACGGGAAGCTGCCTAGTGGCGGCCGTGGTATAGCGCGAGATGTTGAGCAGCACGCCCATCGCAGCGAGGAAGATCAGCAGCGAGGAGCCGCCGGCGCTGATGAACGGCAGCGCCTGTCCGGTCGTGGGCATGGAGCCCGTGACGACGCCGATGTTCACGAATACCTGCAGCGCGAACACGACCGTGATGCCGGTGGCGAGCAGGCTGCCAAAGCGGTCGCGGCAGCGTAGCGCGGTGCGCAGGCCGCGGAAGATGATGAAGCCGTAGGCGCACATGACCGCGACGGCACCGACAAAGCCGAGTTCTTCGCCGAGGATGGCGAAGATGAAATCGCTCTCGCCGTAGGTCATGTACAGCAGCTTTTGCCGGCTATTGTTCAGCCCCAGGCCGAACAGGCCTCCGCTGCCGAGCGCGTACAGCGACTGGATCAGCTGATAGCCGCTGCCGAGGCCGCCGTCGCCGTCGTTCCACGGGTCGCGGAACGACGTAAGCCGCGCGAACCGGTACGGCTCGATCACGGCGAACAGCACGAACAGCGCGACCAGCACGACGCCGAGCAGCAGCATCTGCTTGATGTCCGCGCCGCCGGCAAACAGCAGCGCATAGCCCATCATGCCCACGATAACCGCCATGGACATGTTCGGCTGCAGCATGATCAGGCCGCAGATCACGCCGATGGCGAGCAGCATCGGCAGCATGCCGCGCTTGAAGTCGCGCATGATCGCGTGTTTTTTGGACATGAACGCACACATGTAGAGCATCATGCCGAACTTGGCGATCTCGGAGGGCTGGATACTCTGTCCGGCGATGTTGAGCCAGCGCTTGCCGCCGTTGAGCTCCTCGCCGAAGATCAGCACGGCGACCAGCAGCACGACCGACACGAGAAAGCCGATAACCTTGTATTTTTCCAGCCGCCGGTAGTCGAAAAACGAGAGCAGCAGCATGATCGGGTAGCCGATGAGCATGTAGACGGCCTGCTTTTTGAGATAGAAATAGCCGTCGTAGTTGGCGCCGGCATAGTTTTGCGCGTAATAATAGCTGGCGGAAAACACCATGACAAGGCCGAAGGCGCACAGCAGCGTCACCGTCAGCAGGATGCCATAGTCCATTCGATGCATTTTTACGCGCGCCTGTCTTTCCATTGCGCCTCCATGCTACAGGATACAGGATTATCAAATTATACTATGATATCTATGCAATCGCAAGCCGGGCGACCACCCGGCCGCCCGATTGTTGCAAAATGTTTACCTTTCTGGCGCAGTTCGACGCCGCATTGCGCGCCGCTCAGCGCGCGCTTTCATACCCGTTCACGATCTCCTTGAACACGCGCCCGCGTTGTTCAAAGTTGTCGAACATGCCCCAGCTTGCGCTGGCGGGGGAGAGCAGCACCACGTCTCCGGGGCGGGCCAGGGCGCGCGCGGTGTCGACCGCCTCGCGGAAGGTGTCGGCCGTGTGGCACAGCTCGAGCATGTCGGCGTCCGCCGCGGTGCGCAGCAGCTGGTCGCGGGTCTGGCCCAGGATGACGAGCGCGCGCACGCGGCCGCGCAGCGCGTCAAACAGTTCGTGGAAATCCAGGTGCTTGTCGTAGCCGCCGAGCAGCAGCACGGTGGGGCGCGTCATGGCCTCGATGGCGCGGATCGTGCTGGCCGGGTTGGTGCCCTTGCTGTCGTTGATGAACGTCACGCCGTCCAGCTCCCGCACGAACTCGATGCGGTGCTCCACGCCGGGGAACGTGCGCAGCGTTTCGCGCACCGCGTCCGCCGGCACGCCCATGGCGAGCGCGAGCAGCGACGAGAGCATGGCGTTTTCGAGGTTGTGGCCGCCGGGGATACGGATCTCGGAGGCGCGCAGCAGCGGCAGCTCGTGGCCGCCGCGCCGGTAGATGACCACGCCGTCGCGCACGAACATGCCCTCCGGCACCTCGCTGCGGCGGGAAAAATACAGGCAGGTGGCCGGGGAGAGCGTGTACATGGCGCGCACCTCCGGGTCGTCGTAGTTGAGCACGGCAAAGTCGTCCGCGGTCTGGTTGTCAAACACCTTGCACTTGGCCGCAATGTACCGGTCCATCGTGCCGAAGTGGTCGAGGTGGTCGGGCGTGATGTTGCAGCAGGCGGCCGCACGCGCATGAAAGCGGGAGCAGCCCTCGAGCTGCAGCGCCGCCGTCTCCGCCACGATCACGTCGCCCGGGCGCGTCTCCTGGGCGTGTTCGGTGATGGCCACGCCGATGTTGCCGAGCACGAACGTGCGGAACCCGCCGGCCTTGAACAGCTCGCCGGTGAGCGCGGTGCAGGTGGTCTTGCCGTTCGTGCCGGTGATGCAGACGAAGTCGGCCTGTGCGTGCCGGTAACCCAGCTCGATTTCGGAGATCACCTCGATGCCCTGCTGCTGTGCCTGCACGAGAAACGGCGTGGTCATCGGGATGATCGGGCTGGGGATGACGAGCGACACGCCGCCCAGCAGCGTTTCGGGAGCCTCGCCGAGCCGGTTTTCCACATCGTACCCGGCGAGCGCCGCCTCCAGCCCGTCGATTTTCGGCTTCTGGTCGTTGATGATCACGCGCCAGCCGTTGCGGCACAGCAGCTTGGCGGCGCCGATGCCGCTCTTGGCCATGCCGACAATGAGCGCGGTTTTCTGTCTTTCCATGTCGGAATACCCCCTGAAAAATCTATGGGGACGGCAAGGCCGTCCGCCAAAAACAGTCTGGATTGTCGCCGGATGCGCCTACCGCAGGTAGGACAGCAGGCAGATGGCGCAGAGCACCGTCGTCACCAGTGTATACATCGTTACGATACGCGATTCCGAATAGCCGCACAGCTCAAAGTGGTGGTGGATCGGCGCCATCTTGAACACGCGCTTGCCGTGGCGCAGCTTGTAGGAGCCGACCTGCAGGATGACCGACACCGTGGACCCGACGAAGCAGAAGCCCATCACCGGCAGCAGCAGGATGGAGCGGCTCGTGATGGCCATCATGGCGATGGCGCCGCCGAGCGCGAGCGAGCCCGTGTCGCCCATGAACACGCGGGCCGGGAACGTGTTGTAGCGGATAAAGCCGAGGCACGCGCCGGTCACGGCCGCGCAGAACACCGCCATGCCGTCGAGGTTCACGCCGTAGAGCGTCTGCCCGAGCAGCGTGGCGCGGCCGGAGAGCAGCGCGAACACGATGGTCATGGCGAGCGTATAAATCATCGTCACGCCGGAGGCGAGCCCGTCCAGCCCGTCGGTCAGGTTGACCGCATTCGTGGTGCCGATGACGACGAACATCACGAGCGGGATGTAATAGACGCCGATATCCCAGCTGCCGCCGGAGATGGGCAGGTACAGGCTGGAGCCGATGTACGGCGAACGGTAGGCCCAGAGCGCGACCAGCAGCGCAATGCCGAACTGCGCGATGATCTTCTGGTAGGCGCGCAGCCCGAGGTTGCGTTTGAGCCGGACCTTGATAAAATCGTCGAGAAAGCCGACCAAGCCGAAGGCAAACGTGACCAGCAGCGCCGGCAGCACGAGCTCGGCGCTTTCGAGCCCGAAGATCAGCGTGGCCACGAGAACGCCCAGCAGCGTCATGATGCCGCCCATGGTGGGCGTCCCCTGTTTGTTCTTGTGCGAATCCGGCCCTTCCTCGCGCTCCACCTGCCCAAATTTGAGCCGCCGCAGCATGGGGATTACAATGGGGCCGAGCACCAGCACAACGGCAAACGCGACGAGCGCGCTCAGTAAATAGGTCTGCATGTGTCGTCTATTTCCGCTCCTCGAGCAGTTCCTTTACAGTTTCCTTGTCGTCAAAGTGATAGCGTGTGCCGTTGATCTCCTGATAATTCTCGTGACCCTTGCCGGCGATGAGGATCACGTCGTCCGGCTCGGCGACCGAAATGGCGTGCGCGATGGCCTGGCGCCGGTTTTCAATGACGACGTATTTGGCCCCGGAGCGCTTGACGCCCTCTTCGATCGTCTCGATGATCGCCATCGGGTCCTCGTTGCGCGGGTTGTCGGACGTGATGATGGCCAGGTCGGAGTACCGCCCGGCGATTTCGCCCATGATCGGCCGTTTGGCGCGGTCGCGGTCGCCGCCGCAGCCAAACACGCAGATCACGCGCTTTTTGGCGAAGTCGCACACCGTCTTAAGCACGTTTTCCAGCGCGTCCGGCGTGTGCGCATAATCGACAAAGATGGAGTAGGGCAGGTGGGAGCCGACGGCCTCCAGCCGCCCGGAGACGCTGGTCATGGACTCCAGCCCCTGCTTGATGGCGGGGAGCTGGATGCCGATGGCCTGCGCCATGCCCACGGCGCCCATCGCGTTGAACACGGAGAACAGGCCGGGGATGGGCAGGTTCATGCGCACGTCGCCGCACGGGGTGTGCAGGTCAAACTGGACGCCGCGCGTGGTGATGTTGATGTCGGACGCCGCAATGTCCGCGCGGTCGCGCACCCCGAACGTGGTGATCGGGATGGACAGGCCGGACATGATGCGGTCGGCATACGGGTCATCCACGTTGACGACGGCCTTTTTCGCGTTCAGGAACAGGATCTTTTTCGCCTGCAGGTAGTTTTCAAAGGTCTTGTGGTAGTCGAGGTGGTCCTGCGTCAGGTTTGTGAACAGCGCCACGTCGAACTTGATGCCGTGCACGCGGAACTGCTCGAGCGCATGCGACGAGACCTCCATGACGACGAGGTCCACGCGTGCGTCGGCCATCGTGCGCAGCAGCCGGAACAGGTCGACCGACTCGGGCGTCGTCCGGTCGGTGTGCAGGCTTTCGCTGCCGATCATGTTGCGGATGGTGCCGATGATGCCGACCTTTTTGCCGGCCTGCTCGGCGATGGCTTTGACCATGTAGGTGGTGGTCGTCTTGCCGTTGGTGCCGGTGACGCCCAGCACCTGGATCTCACGCTGCGGATAGCCGTAAAACGCGGCGGCCATTTCGGCCATGGATTTTCTGGCGTTTTTGACCACGACCTGCGGCACGGCAAGCGGCAGCTCGCGCTCTACGAGCAGCGCCACGGCGCCCTGCTTTACGGCGGCCTCGGCGAACGTGTGCCCGTCGAACAGCTGCCCGACGATGCAGCAGAACATGCTCCCCTGCTTGACCTTGCGCGAGTCGTACTCGATCGAACGGATGTCTACGTTTTCCCCCGTGTAGCGCAGGCCGGTCGACATGGCGAGTTCCGATAACAGCATGAGTCGTTTCCTCCCGAATTCCCCTGAAGATATCTGAATATTATTCCGTCGTCGGCACGGTGCCGTCTTCCGGCACGGTGCCGTCCTCCGGCGTGGGCGCCGTGGCGGACGGCGGCGCCTTGTCAAACGTGACGAACACTTCCGTGCCCGGCTCCACTTCCGTGCCTTCCGGAATGGACTGCGTGAGGATCTGCCCAAGGCACGCGCTCTTGTCGTAGTTGAGCACGAGACCCAGCTTGTCCAGCGCGTCGAAGGCGTCCTGGCGGCGCTTGCCGACCAGGTTCGGCACTTCGACGAGGCTCTTGACCGTGTCTTCGTCGCTGTAGGTGGTCATGGTCGTGTAGATGACCACGCGCGTCCCTTCCGGCACCTCGGTGTTGGCGGCGGGCACCTGCGTGAGCACGACGGCCTGCGCTTCCGATGTGGTGTAGATGGCCTCCGGGAAGCCGGCGCGCTCGAGGATATAGGAGGCGCGCTCGGCCGTTTCGCCGACCACGTTCGGCACCGTCACGGTCTCCGTCTCGGTGTTGGGCATGATGCCGTAATACTGCACGAGGTTCGACAGCGTGCGCTGCACGAACGGCGCGGCGACCGTGCTGCCGTAGATCACGGGCACGCGCGGCTCGTCGACCATGACGAGGCAGATGAGCTCCGGGTCGTCCGCCGGCACAAAGCCGATGAACGAGGCGATCAGCAGCGTGCTGGACACCTTGCCGTTCTCGTCGTATTTCTGGGCGGTGCCGGTCTTGCCGCCGACCGTATAGCCGGTGATCTGCGCGTTGCTGCCGCTGCCCTCGTCCACGACCGACTGGAGGATCTCGCGCACCTTGGCGGAGGTCTCGGAGCTGATCACGCGCCGCAGCTCCGTCGGTTCGTTGTGCTCGATGACGGAGGTCAGCCCGTCGTCGTCGGTGGCGGTGATCGAATCGATCACGTAGGGCTGCATGAGCACCCCGCCGTTGATGGCGGCCGCCGCGGCGGAGAGCATTTGCAGCGGCGTGGTGGTGATGCTCTGGCCAAAGCCAATGCGCGCCAGATCCGTGTCGCGGATGTACTTGCGGTGGATGACTTCCCCGGTGTCCTCGCCGGGGATGCCGCTCTCGGTCGTGGTGCCGAAGCCGAAGGCGTAGATGTAGTCGTAGAACGTGTCCACGCCCATCGCGAGCGCCATCTGCATGAACGCGCAGTTGCACGAGTTCTGGCACGCCTCGGCGAGCGTCTGGTGCCCGTGCCCGCCCTTCTTCCAGCAGTGGATCGTGTCCGTGCGGAAGGTCAGCGAGCCGGAGCACTCGAACGTGCTGTCCATCGTCACCGCGCCGGAGTCCAGCGCGGCTGCAAGCGTGATGATCTTGAAGATCGAGCCCGGTTCAAACGTGTCCGTGACCGAACGGTTGCGCGACATGGCCATCAACGAGGTGACGTCACTGCGGTCCGGGTTGTTCAGGTCAAACGTCGGGTTGGTGCCCGTGGCCAGGATGCGTCCAGTGGACGGATCCATGACGATGCCGGTGACCGTGCTCGCGTTGTTGACCGACATGCACTCGGCGAGCGCCGTCTCCAGGTAGCCCTGCACGGCCACATCGGTGGTCAGCGTGACGTCGTAGCCGTTGGTCGGGGCGATGTATTCCTCCTCGCCGTAGGCGAGCGGGTTGCCGCGGGCGTCCCTTGGCGTGACGATGCGGCCGTTGACGCCGGCCAGGTATTTGTCCAGCGACGCTTCAATGCCGGTCTGCCCTTCGCCGTCGATGCCGGTGAACCCGATCAGCTGCGCAAACAGGTTGCCGTTGGAGTATTTGCGCGTCATGTCGGTCGAAAAGCTGATGATGCCGTTGCCGAAGTTCAGCGCAATGATCTCGTCGACCACATCGCTCGACACCTGCCGCTTGAGCACCAGCTGCGACCGGTCGGTGCGGGACACCTTGGCATAGACTTCGTCATAGCTCATGTCCAGGATGTCCGACACGAGGATGGACACGCGCACGCGCTCCGATTCGGCGTCGTCGCCGTCGAGCACCTGCGGGTTGACCAATACGCGGTAGGAGGTGCCGCTCTGCGCGAGCACGGTGTCGTTCGTGTCGAGGATCCGGCCGCGCTGGGCCTGGATAGCGCTTTGCCGCGTCTGCTGTTTCAGCGCCATGCTCTGCAGCCTGGGGCCGTCGATAATCTGTACCTGAAACAACCGGAACACGAGCAGTAAAAACAGGACCGCCGCGAATCCCAGCAGGATCATCAGGCGTTTTTTCAGTTGTGGCGCAGGTGCTGCCATGCCTTGGCTCCTTCCTGCGGGCGGATCCGCTATCCGCCGTCCGTAGCCTTACGGTACGGCGGGCGTATCCTCGTCCGGCGTCTGCCCGGCGGGATCCTCCCCGTCCGGCGTCGTCCCGTCCGGCGCGTCCCCGGAGGGGGTGGTGCTGCCGGTGATGGGGATCGGACTGCCCGATTGCAAGTATTGCGACTGTACCGGATAGCGCATGCCATGGCTTTCGGCGTATTGCTGGGCGTCCTCGAGCGTTACGGCGCATTCGATGTCGGCCTCCAGCGTGTTGATGTGGAGCTGGATCTCCTCGATCGAATCGTTCAACGTGTTGATCTGGGCGTAGGCGCGGGAAATGCGCTCATACCCGGACAGGACGAACACCAGCATGCCGGCGAACACAAAGGCACAGAACATGATGCCGATGCGCGAACTGAGCTTCATCTCGGTGCGCGGGCGGAGGGCGACCGGGGTCGCCTTCAGCGGCGCGGCTTTGAGCTTTTCTCCGGTTTCGGGATCGTATGCGTAGGCCCCACTGTCGCGGGTGGGCGCATACAGCCTTGTCGGCGGGGCGCCGTTTCGCCGCTCGTCGCGTTCAAAGCGGATTTTCTCCATGCAGATCCCTCACTATCTCTATGCGGTCAATGGCACAAATTAGCACGCGCTTTCTGCCGGTGCCGGCGGTTCAGGCCCGCGGCGCTGCCGCGTCCAGCTTTTCGATCGCGCGCAGCTTGGCGCACGTGGCGCGGCTGTTTTCCTTTGCCTCTTCCGGCGTGCACGAAAGGGGCTTGCGGGTGAGCACCCTGGCCGTGGGCTGCCTGCCGCAGGTGCAGATGGGCGCCTTGGGCGGGCAGGTGCAGGGGTGCTCGTAGGCGCGGAACGCCTGCTTCACGATGCGGTCCTCGAGCGAGTGGAACGTGAGGATCACGAGCCGGCCGCCGGGGGCGAGCAGGTCGTGCGCATCGTCGATGGCGGCGCGCAGGCCGTCCAGCTCGCCGTTGACGGCGATGCGGATGGCTTGGAACGTGCGGCGGGCCGGGTGCTGCGCCTCGTGGCGGCTTTTGGCCGGCATGGCCGCGGCAACCAGGCGGGCGAGCTGCCCGGTCGTCTCGATGGGCGCCTTTTCGCGCTCGCGTACAATGCGGTCCGCAATGCGCGCGGCATAGCGCTCTTCGCCGTAGTCGCGCAGGATGTGGCACAGCGTCTCAAACGAGCTGCCGTTTACCACGTCGCGCGCCGAGAGCGGGGCCTTCTGATCCATGCGCATGTCCAGCGGGGCGTCGGCATGGTAGGAAAAGCCGCGTTCCGGCGTGTCGAGCTGGTGGCTCGATACCCCGAGGTCCAGCAGGATGCCGTCCGCGGCGTGGACGCCGAGCGGCGAGAGCAGCTCCCGCATCTGAAAAAAATTGCCATGAACAGCGAGGAAACGGGCGCCAAAGGCCCGCAGTCTTTCCTCCGATGCTGTCACGGCTTCCCAATCCCGGTCGATTCCGATCAGCCGGCCCGTCTCCGGCATGCGGCTGAGCACCAGCTCCGCGTGGCCGCCGCCGCCCAGCGTCCCATCCACAAACAGGCCGCCCCGCTCCGGCCGCAGATATTCCAATACCTCCCGCGACAGGACGGGAACGTGCGAAAAACTCATATGCCCAGCTGCTGCAGGTGCTGCAGCGCGTCCGCAAAGCCGGCGTCTGCCGCTTCGCTGTGGCGGCGCAGCTGATCCGGATCCCAGAACTCGATGCGGTTGCCCACGCCGATCAGCGTGGCCTCGCGCGTGAGGCCGGCGATCTCCCGCAGCTGTGCCGGGATGAGCACGCGGCCCTGCTTGTCCGTCTCGCACGCGGCGGCCATGGCGTACAGCCGCCGGCGTACCGCCTGGCCCGCCATGTCCGTGACCGGCAGGGAGGCGAGTTTTTCCGAAAACAGCTCCCATTCGGACACCGACATGCCAAACAGGCAGGTGGCGTCGCCGCCGCCGAGCAGGCCGAGCGTCACGATGAGCACGTCGCCCACGTCGTCGCGCCATTTGGCGGGGACGAACACGCGCCCTTTTGCGTCGAGCGTGTGCGAAAAAGAACCGATCAACATGGCGCGTTCCCCCTTTCCAAGCGGCGGTACCGGGCGGCATGCCCGCCCGCGCGGGGCGCCGGCGACGGCTGTGGCAGCCGACACTTTCACCCTCTTGTGCAGTAAGTATACACCACTTTGCCCCATTTGTCACCACCTACACGGTCAATTTGTCCGTTTTTTTTGAACAAATTATAAATTCGACAAAAAACCCCCATTTCGCGCGCCGCGCAAGGCGGGACGGGGGGATTCGCAAGCGCACAATTTGTGGTATACTATTGTTCCGGTAAGACATAGATGTGGGGGTATCCATGGCAAAGACATATACCGTATCGGATATTCAGGTGATCGAGGGGCTGGATGCGGTCCGCATGCGGCCGGGCATGTACATCGGCTCGACCGGGCAGCGCGGGCTGCACCACCTGCTCTGGGAAATTGTGGACAATTCCATCGACGAGGCGGCCAACGGCTATGCGTCCGAGGTGAGCGTCACGCTCAACCGGGACGGGTCGGTCACCGTGGCGGACAACGGTCGCGGCATCCCGGTCGGCATTCACGAAAAGCTGGGCGTGTCCGGCGTGGAGGTCGTGTTTACGCAGCTGCACGCCGGCGGCAAGTTCGGCAACGACAGTTACGGCTATTCGGGCGGGCTGCACGGCGTGGGCGCGTCGGTGGTCAACGCGCTGTCGGAGTGGCTGACGGTCGAAGTGTTCTATGAGAACCGCGCGTATAAGATGGAGTTTGAGAGCGTGGACGACGGCACGGGGCACATCGTCTCCGGCAAGCCGAAATATCCGCTCACGGAGGTCGGGCGGACGCGCCGGCAGGGGACGGTGGTCACGTTCAAGCCGGACGCGCGCGTGTTTGAGACGGTGGAGATGAACTATGACGTCGTGTCGCGCCGGTTGCGGGAGCTGGCGTACCTCAACCGCGGCGTGCGCATGGTGCTGACCGACAACCGGCGGCGCAGCGCCGCCGAGGACGGCGAGGAGCGGCCGCGCACGGTGGAATACCGGTTCGACGGCGGCCTGTCGGACTTTGTCACGTTTTTGAATGCGGACAAGACCACGCTGTACGAGCCGCCCATCCACGTGCAGGGCAGCAGCGGCGGCATCGTGGTGGAGCTGGCGCTGCAGCACAACGACGGCTATGCCGACAGCCTCTTTTCCTATGTGAACAACATCCCGACCACCGAGGGCGGCACGCACGAGACGGGGTTCAAGGCCGCCTTCACGAAGGTGATGAACGACTACTGCCGCCGCACCGGCATTTTGAAGGAGAAGGACGCGTCGCTCGCGGGCGAGGATTTCCGCGAGGGCATCACGGCGGTGCTGAGCCTCAAGATGCGCTCCATCCAGTTTGAGGGCCAGACCAAGACGAAGCTGGGCAACACGGAGGCGCGGCCGGCGGTCGAGGCCGTGGTGGGCGAGGAACTCACGCGGTTTCTCGAGGACCTGAAGCACGCGGCCGTGGGCAACGCCATCGCGGAAAAGGCGGTCAAATCGGCCAAGGTGCGCGAGGCGGCGCGCAAGGCCAAGGCCACCGCGCGCGAGAAGAACAAGCTGGAAAACGCGCCGCTCGTGGGCAAGCTGTCCAGCTGCACCGGCCGCAACGCGGCGGTGAACGAGCTGTTCATCGTCGAGGGCGACTCCGCGGGCGGCAGCGCCAAGCAGGGGCGCGACCGCCGCTTTCAGGCGATTTTGCCGCTCAGGGGCAAGCCGCTCAACGTCGAAAAAAAGCGGCTCGACCAGGTGTTGCAGAACGAGGAGTTCCGCTCCATGATCACGGCCATCGGCACCGGCATCGGCGAGGATTTCGACATCCGTTCGCTCCGGTACGACAAGATCATCATCCTGGCCGACGCGGACCAGGACGGCGCGCACATCCGCTCCATCCTGCTCACGTTCTTCTACCGGTACATGAAGCCGCTCATCACCGAGGGGCACGTGTACATCGGCCGGCCGCCGCTCTACAAGGTGCAAAAGGGCGGCAAGTCCGTCTACTGCTACGACGACGACGAGCTGCGGCAGGCCACGCGCAGCGTGGGCCGCGGCTATACGCTCCAGCGTTACAAGGGGCTGGGCGAGATGAACCCGGAGCAGCTCTGGGAGACGACGATGAACCCGCAGAACCGGCAGCTCATCCGCGTTACGATCGAGGACGCGGCGGACGTGGAACACCTGGTCACCGTGCTCATGGGCGACAAGGTGCAGTCCCGCAAGGAGTACATCTTCGAGTATGCGGATTTCAACCGCCGGCGCGACGACGTGTTTGAAAAGATGGCCAACCGACAGTAGAGGACGACGATATGCCAAAGACGACGGAACCGATCCAGGAAAAGATCCTGCTGAGCAGCATGGACGAGGTCATGCACAACTCCATGATGCCCTATGCCGAGCACGTCATTCTGGAGCGCGCGCTGCCGCGCGTGGAGGACGGGCTCAAGCCCGTGCAGCGCCGCATCCTGTTCACGATGCTCGAGCTGGGGCTCACCCAGGACAAGCCGCACCGCAAGAGCGCGCGCATCGTGGGCGACTGTCTGGGCAAGTACCACCCGCACGGCGACTCTTCCGTGTACGACGCCATGGTGCGCATGGCGCAGCCGTTCAACATGCGCGTGCCGCTCGTGGACGGGCACGGCAACTTCGGCTCGGTCGACGGCGACACGGCCGCCGCCATGCGCTATACCGAGGCGCGCATGACGGAGGCGGCCGCACAGCTGCTGCGGGACATCGACCGGGACACCGTGCCGTTTGTGTTCAACTTTGACGACACGACCAAGGAGCCGGAGCTGCTGCCGGGGCGGTTTCCGAACCTGCTCATCAACGGCGCGTCCGGTATCGCGGTCGGGCTTGCGACGAACATCCCGCCGCACAACCCGGCCGAGGCGATCGACGCGGTCATCGCCATGATGGAAAACCCGCGTATCTCGCTGGACGAGCTGATGCGCATTTTGCCCGCGCCGGATTTCCCGACGGGCGGCTTCCTGCTCGCGTCGGACGAGATCCGCCGCGCGTACGAGACGGGCCGCGGCAAGCTGACCATGCGCGCGCGCACGCATTTTGAGGAGCAGAAGAACGGCAAGACGCTCATCGTCGTCACCGAGCTGCCGTATCAGGTCAACAAGGCGGCGGCGCTCGAGAAGATCCTGGCCGTCAGCCAGGAGAAGAAGACGCTGTTCCAGGGCATCGGCGACATCCGGGACGAGAGCGACCGGCAGGGCATGCGCGCCGTCATCGAGGTCAAGAAGGACGGCGACCCGGAGAAGATCCTGCAATATCTGTACAAGTATTCCGACCTGCAGTGCACGTTCGGCGTGAACATGGTCGCCATTGCGGGCGGCAAGCCGCAGCAGATGGGCCTGAAGGAGATCCTGCAGCATTACATCCGCCACCAGCGCGACGTAGTCACGCGCCGCACGAAAAACGAGCTGGAGACGGCGGAGCGGCGGGAGCACACGCTGGCCGGGCTGATGATCGCCGTGAACCACCTCGACCGCGTGATCGCGCTCATCCGCGCGTCCAAATCCCCGCGCGAGGCCAAGGAAGGGCTCATGGCGGAGTTCCGGCTCACCGAGCTGCAGGCGCAGGCGATCCTCGACCTTCGGCTGCAGCGGCTCACGAACCTGGAGCTGCGGGCCATCGAGCGCGAGTACGCGGAGGTCGTCAAGCTCATTGGCGAGTTGCGCGCCATCCTGGCGTCGGACAAAAAGCTTGTCGCGCTGATCAAAAAGGAACTGCTGGCCATCCGCGCGCAGCTGGCCGACCCGCGCCGCACGCAGGTCATCGAGGGCGAGGCGGCCATCGCCGTGGACGCGGAGGAGCTCTCCGCCGCGGAGGACGTGACGGTCGCCGTGTGCGAGGGGCTCAAGGTGCGCCGCTGCCCCACGCGGCTGTTCAATTTGTCGCAGATCGCCGAGGACCGGCCGCTGTTCGTCGTGGAGACGCGCTCCGACCGGCGCATCCGCCTGTTTACCGATCAGGGCGCGGTGCTTTCGCTCACCGCGGACGAGATCCCGGAGACGCGCGCCACGGCGCGCGCGGCCAACCTCGCGTCCCTGCTGCCGTTTGAGAAGAACGAGCGCATTGTGGCCGCCTTCCCGGACGAGGAGGAGGGGGAGTACCTGTTTTATACGCGCAGCGGCAACGTCAAGCGCACGGCCGCGGCCGAATACCGGCTGCGCGTCAAGCGCACGGTGGCCATCGCGCTCAAGGAGCGGGACGCCGTGTTTGGCGTGGAGCGCCTCGTTGGTGACACGCTGCTGCTCGTCACGCGGCTGGGCATGAGCATCCGCTTTACGACCGAGTCCATCCCCGCGATGGGGCGCGTGAGCGGCGGCGTCAAGTGCATCAAGCTGGACGAGGGGGACGCGGTGTGCTTTGCCGGGCAGCTGCCGGACGAGGGCGAGCTGCTGGTCGTCACCGACCGGGGCTATGGCAAGCGCAGCTTCCTGTTCGATTACGAGGTGCAGGGGCGCAACGGCAAGGGCGTCAAGACGTTTGACTTTAAAAAGAACGGCGCGAACGGCAACTGCATCCAGGCAGTGTTCCACGTGTGCGAGCCGTTCCCGATCACGCTCGTGCAGCGCCACGGCGCGGAGACGACGATCTCGACCGAATCGGTGCACATCGAGCCGCGCGCGGGCCGCGGGGCGATGCTCGTGGCCGTCGTGCTCGACGACGACGTGGTCGAGGTGCGCAGGGGGTAACGCCGCGCGCGGTGGGCGCGATCCGGCGGACGCCTTGCATGCGCCGGGCTGCGCCCCCGGGCGGCGATGTGCGCGGGCGGGCTGGGAGCGCGCTTTTCGGCCGGGCCTGCTGGCGCGGCCGACGGGAAAAGCGCCGTGCAGCCGGGCAAAGGCGCGGGGCAGGCGCCCGGAACGTGTTGCCGGGAAGCGCGAAGGGGGCGCCGCGGCTGGTGGACGGCTGCAGCGCCCCGTTTATGCCCGATGCAACCAGACGCAACCGCCGGTTGCGGCATTGCAAGGCACGGCGTATGGCTTTGCCACGGCTACGCCAGATAGAATGGAGAAAACCACACATCTGGGGAGGGTCCTATGAAGCTATCGGAGAAGATCTACTATTGCCGCAAAAAGGCCGGCAAATCGCAGGAGGAGCTGGCGGCGCTGCTGGGCGTGTCGCGGCAGGCGGTCAGCAAGTGGGAGACGGGCGACGCGGAGCCGGAGATCGGCAAGCTGCGCCTGCTGTCGGAGACGTTCGGCGTGTCGGTCGACTGGCTGCTGTCGGAGGAGGAGCCGCAGGGCGCGCCGGAGAGCGCGCAGGCGGCGCCGGCGCAGGGCGGCAGGGCGGACTGGGTGGACGCGCTGCCGGGGATGCTCGGGCGGCTGTTCCGGCGGTACGGCTGGCTTGCCGGCGTGTATATCGCGCTCACGGGCGCGGGCTTTGCGCTCGTGGGCGGGCTGGCGCGCGGCATCAGCCGGAGCATGTTTTCCTCCTTTTCCGGCGTGGTGAACGACCCGTTCGGCAGCCTGGGCGGGGGCATGTCCGGCTGGACGGTGTCCGGCGACCTGCCGTGGGACGGGATGAGCGGCATGGCGGGCTTTGTGCGTAACAACCCCGTCACGGTGTTCGGCACGGTGCTCCTGGTCGTCGGGCTGTGCCTCATCGTGGCGGGCGTGGTGCTCGCGGTCGTGCTGAAGCGCCGGGCCCGTTCCTGACGTTCCGCGCGCGAAAAACCGGCCCCTTCCCTGGCATACGGGGGAGGGGCCGGCGTATTTTTGGCCCGTGGCCTCACGATTCCGTCCAGAAATGGGTAATCTCCCCGGTGGCGGCGTCCACGACCAGCCGGCAGACGAACGGGCCCTGCGGCTGATACACCTTCAGCAGATATTGCCCTGTCGGCTCGCTCTCCAGCAGCGACACCGAGCAGGGTGCGCTGTGGAACTGCTCCGCCATTGCGCCGCCGGTTGCGTCGCAATGGTCGCTTACGCGCTGTAGAATGGCCGACGTCCATCCGCTTTGCCGAAACAGCGTGCGGGCGTCCGGCCCGAGCCCCTGCAGGCTGTGTGTCTCGTGGCCCGCCAGCCTGTCCGGTTCCAGAACAAACGTGCTGGACACGATGTATCCCGAATGTGCAAGGTACTCCACCGCATATCGCTCCCCGACGAGCCAGTTTGTCCTGGACGAATCCGCCCCGTCGAGCAGCCAACGCCCATCCAGCAGGCAACGGCCGGAGCCTTTGTAGAAGAAGCCGGGTTTTCGAGCCTCCAGCGTTGCCACCGTCCGGCAGGTGCCGGTCGCCTGTAAATCCAGGCGGAGCAGGCCGTACTGCCGGGCCGCCCCCGCAAATCCCGCCAGGCAGATGGCCAGCAGCACGCCGGCGGTGCACAGCAGCCCGGCCAGGCGACACAGCCGTTTTCCGGCGGGCCGCCGCCGCAGCCTGCGGATGCCCCAGAAAAACAGCAGGCCCAGCAGCAGTATGGCGCCGCCGCACAGGAGCATGGCGTGCGCGTCCCGCTCTTGCAGCGTGTGAATCAGCTGTGCCGGTTGCATGGCCTCCCTCCTCTGTCGCGGTGCAGGTCAGTCAGTGCCGGTCAGGCATATTTGCCGGGCTGGTTGCCGGCAGGCGCGTCTTTTCGTCGAGCAGGCGGGCGATGCGCTTGTGCGTCGCGCCCCGCAGGCAGCAGAACACGATGCACACCACGAGCGACGGCGGGAACAGCAGCAGCGCGGGTATGGCCAGCTCGTCCGGCACGTTCCCCTCCAGCCCCTGGACCAGCAGCGCCAGCGTCGCCGCGGTCGCAATGGCGGACCAAAGCCGCCACACGTACTGCCGCGCGTACCGCGCGTTCAGCTCTGTCAGCGCGGGGTCCGTCTCCAGCAGGCGCTGCTGTGCCCTGTACGTGCGCAGGTCGAAGCCGCAGCGCGGGCAGAAGTCGGCGTCCGGCGGTACCGGGGCTTCACAGCCGGGGCAGCAGTCGGCGTCGTCGCCGGCGTACGCTTCGGCAAACGCGGCCGCTGCGGCCGCGTCCGGAGCGCCGCCCGGCGTCCCTGCCGCCTGGTATCCGGCGTCCGGCCGCGCGCCGCCCTCCGT
>URQH01000028.1 GCA_900549955.1 uncultured Eubacteriales bacterium
GCCAGTCCAGATCCGCCTTGTCGTATGGCACCTGCGGCCGGATCTCGTGCAGCTCGCCGCCCACAACCGCCGCAAGGGTCTTTGCAAGCCGTGCCGTCTGGCCGCTTGCCGAAAAATACGCCACCAATGCATGTTTCATAAAGCTGCCTTCCCTTCCGTTATCTTAAAGTTCCAGATGCAGGCGCACGCGCCCAAGCCTCCGCTTTCGGCGCGCCGCCGCACGTTCTCCCCCTGCATTATGCCACAATACCTGCGTCCTGTACAACCATGGTTTGCGGCAACGGCGCTGGGCAAAAAGAGAACCGCCATGGGTGTGAGGCATGGCGGTCCCATCACAAGCCACTTGGAGGATTGCAGTCTTCAAACGCTTGTGAAGCCTGTGCCGGCCCGGCGCCGGATACCCGGCGCCGGGTTCGGCTTGCAGTTCGGTCAGGCCTGCTGCGCCTTCTTCTCGCGAAGCGCCGCCAGCACCACTTCCGGCGTGAGCGGCATGCGCAGGAACCGGCAGCCGATGGCATTGGCCACGGCGTTGGCGATGGCGGGCGCCCCCGGCACCATGACGATCTCGCCGATGCCGCGCGCGCCATACGGGCCGGTCGGCTCCGGCTTCTCCACGGCCTCCACGATCATCTCGGGCATGTCGTCCATCGTGGGGATCTTGTAATCCACAAAGCTCGGGTTCAGGACGCGCCCCTCCTTGAGCTTGAGCTCCTCAAAGAGCGCGGTGCCCAGCGCCTGTACCATGGCGCCCTCCGCCTGGCCCTCGTACATCTGCGGGTTGATGACCTTGCCCGCGTCGAACACGGACACCATCTTGAGCACGCGGATGTTGCCGGTTTCGGTGTCCACCTCCACCTCCGCGCCGTTGACGCCCATGCTCCAGAAGGCGACGGGCTTGGGCGACAGGCCGGTCTTGACGTCCGCCGCGATGTTGTTCGGCACGGTGAACGCGCCGACACCGATCATCGGCCCGCCAATGCCGCTCTGATCCGGCAGCGTGAGTCCCAGTGCAAACGTGCTGATCGGGACCTTCACATCGGGATAGAACTTGCGGCACACGCACCCATCCTCGAGATACAGGTCGCTCTTCCACGTGCCCAGTTTGATCTGTGCCAGCTCCAGGATCTTGTTGCGCAGGTCCTCGGCGGCCAGCTTCGTCGCGTTGCCCGCGCAATAGGTCGAGCGGGACGCCACGGTCTGCCATTCATACGGCGTATGGTCGGTGTCGCCCGTACGTACGGTGATCTTATCCGGGCTGACGGTCAGCGTCTCGGCGGCGATCTGCGCCATGACCGTGTCGCTGCCCTGGCCCATGTCGTGGCACGAGCACAGCAGGATGAATGTGCCGTCTTCGTTCATGCGGATGATGACGGAGCTGGCCACGTCCGTCGGCATCGAGGGCGCCTTCCAGCCGCCCGCCAGCCCCTTGCCGCGCAGCTTGGTGGGGCTGCCGGAGGGCTCGCACGGCTTGTCGTACTCGATCAGCTCCGCCGCGCGCTCCAGGCACTCCTGATAACCGGCCACTTCGATGACCTGGCCCGTGGCCGAGATGCCGCCCTCGCGGATGCCGTTGATGCGGCGCACGTCGAGCGGGGACATGCCCATTTCCTTGGCGATCATGTCGATGTTCTGCTCGATGGCAAAGTGGATTTCGCTCATGCCAAAGCCGCGGTACGGGCCGCCCACGGGATGGTTGGTATACACGCAGTAGCTGTCCGTGCTGATGTTCTCGATATCGTACGGGCCGACGCAGCCCCAGCCGGCCGCCTTGACGATGTTGACGCCGTACTCGGTGTACGCGCCACCATCCCACGCCAGCGTGTTCTTGGAACCGATGATCTTGCCGTCCTTGCGCATGGCGGTCTGGATGCGGATGTGCAGCCCCTGGCGCACATAGGCATACTGAAACTCGTCCTCGCGCGTGTAGGTCAGCTTGACCGGGCGGCCCGGACAACGCATGGCCAGCGGAATGACGATGCCTTCGAGCGTGGTGCCGGCCTTGCAGCCGAAGCCGCCGCCCACCGCCTTGCTGATGACGCGGATCTTGTTGAGCGGGAAGTCGAACGTCTCCGCAAGCGCGCGCCGCACCGCAAACGGCGACTGGCACGCCGCCCAGATCGTCAGCTCGCCATCCGGCATGTACTGCGCGGTGCAGGCGTGCGGCTCGATGGGCACGTGCTGCACGTGCGGGATGTAGAAGCTGTTGTCAAACACGCGGTCCGCCTCCGCAAACGCGCGGTCTGCGTCGCCCTTGCGCAGGACGTAGTGGTGTGAGATGTTCGTCCCCTTTTCGGGATAGAAGATGGGCAGCACCTTGTAGGTGTGCAGGTCCGGATGGATGAGCGGCGCATCCGGCTTCATGCCGTCCAGCGCGTCGAACACCGCCGGCAGCTCCTCATACTCCACCTCGATGAGCCGGCAGGCCTCTTCTGCGATCTCAAGGCTCTCGGCCGCCACAGCCGCGACCGGTTCGCCACGGAACTTGGCCGTGCCGACGGCCAGGAAGTTTTTGTCCTCCAGATACAGGCCGCTGCGCTTTTTATAGCACTCGCCGGTGATCACGCAGCGCACGCCCTCGAGCGCCTCCGCCTTGGAGGTGTCGATGGACAGGATCTTCGCGTGCGCATACGGGCTGCGCTTCACCTGCGCATACAGCGGGCGCGAGAAGCGGATATCGTCGGCAAACTGCGCGGTACCCGTGACTTTCTTGACGGCATCCAGCCGTTCTACGGATTGACCGACTACCTTCATTTTTCGTATACCCCCTTGGCTGCAACGTCTTCAATGGCTTCGACGATCTTCTTGTAGCCCGTGCAGCGGCACAGATTGCCGCTCATGGCCGTGGCGATCTCCTCGCGCGTGGGATGCGGATTCTCCCGCAGCAGCGATTCCGCGCTCATGAGCATGCCCGGCGTGCAGAACCCGCACTGAAGCGCCATGTGCTCGATGAAGGATTCCTGGAGCGGCGAGAGCTGGTCGCCCTTGGCCAGGCCCTCCACCGTTTCGATGTGCTTGCCGTTGAGCTCCGGCGCGAGGATCAGGCAGGCGTTGACCGCCATGCCGTCCATGATCACGGTACAGGCGCCGCATTCGCCCGCGCCGCAGCCCTCTTTCGTGCCCGTCAGGGCCAGATCGTCGCGCAGCACGGAGAGCAGCGTACGGTTCGCCGGAACCGTCAGCTCCACCGGCGCGTCGTTGACATAAAATTTCACGCGATATTCCATGACCGTCCCTCCTTATGCCAGCTTGCCGAGCGCATCGCGCACGATGTAGGAAACCATGTCGAGCCGGTACTGCCGATCGGCGCGCACGTCGTCGATCGGGCTGACCTCTGTGGCGGCCAGCGCGGCGGCTTCGGCGATCAGCGCCGCGTCCAGCTTACGGCCCTTCAGCAGCGCCTCGGTCTTGGGCAGGCGCAACGGCGTGGGCGCGACGGAGCCCATGGCCACGCGGTACTCGTCGCCCACCCGCAACACCGTGCCGCACACGGTGGACAGATCCACCTGGCTGCGGCGCGAAATCTTGTAAAACTCGCCCTTGGCCTCGACACAGGGCACGCGGATGCCGGTCACGATCTCGCCCTCCTGCAGATCCACCTTGCGCACGAACAGGATGAACTTCTGGATGGGCACTTCGCGCTTGCCCGCAGGCCCGGCGATCTCCACGACCGCATCGTAGCAGTACAGCGGTGTGGCCGTGTCCGCCAGCGGCGAGGCGTTGACGATGTTGCCGATGCAGGTGGCGCGGTTGCGCACCTGCCGGCTGCCCACGGAGGCGGCCGCCTTGGCCAGCGTCGGGTAGTGCGCGCACACGTCGGCATTGGCCGCGATTTCGTTCATCGTGGCGAGCGCGCCGATGTGCAGCCCGTCCTTCTCCGAGAACGTCACGCCGCCCAGGCCGGGAACGCCCTTCAGGTCGATGACATAGTCGGGCTGCATCAGGTTGTCGCGCATGCGCACGACAATGTCTGTGGAGCCGGCCATCACGACGGCGGACGTCCCGTGCTGTTTTTTCAGGGCAACAGCCTCCTCCAACGTCCGGGGGAGCAGGTACTCAAATGCTTTCAATGGTCATTCTCCTTTCTCAGTGGGGTTATTTCACAAACTCTCGCTCCAGGATGCGCGCCGCGGTCTTCTCCAGCTCCCGCGCGAACCGGTCATAGCTGTCGACCAGCGACCGCGCCTCCTGCGTCAATTCACTCCCGCCGCCGGCCGTGCCGCCGAGCTTTCGGATGAGCAACGGCACACCCAGCGCCCGCTCCGCCTCGCCCAGCAACACCCAGGCGCGGCTGTAAGACATGGGCAGCTCCGCACATGCCGCGCGCAGGGAACGGGCGCTCTCCACCGCGCGAAGCAGGCGGATCAGGCTCTCTTCCAGCACAAACTCTCCATAACAGAACGACAACGACACGCGCGCCTTGTCCGGCACCGCCGGCGTGTGCAGCGCATGCGCCGCCGCCAGCCCCTCTTCGGTGTTGACCGCCATCAACACGCCGCGATCGTCCACCGGCACATGCGTGACCAGCGCGTCGTTTTGCCGGATAAACCCGTTCAGCCCACGTTCGCCCCGAAACTCACGCAGCGCTTCATAGCACTCGCGTTTCACAAGCACGGGATGTCCCAGCCGCCGCCCGTGCTGCGGCACGGCGATGGGCGTCGGCGCCGCGAGCAACGCGTGCAGCGTATCCGCGTGCAGATAGGGCACGTCGCCCGGCGTAATCAGCATCGCGTCCGTCTCCTCGAGCAGATCCATGCCCAGCCAGATGGACTCGAGCATCCTGGTGGAAGCATATTGCCGGTTTCGCACGCAGATCACGCCGCTTCGCGCCAGATGCCGCTCCAGCAGCGCCGCGTGATACCCCGTCACGACGACAATCGGCTCGATCCCCAACCGCTGGAAGCCCTGGATCTGCCGCTTGATCACAGACGTGCCACCCACCTTGACCATGGGCAAAAACTGCTCGACCTCTACGGGCACCCCCGCGGCCGCAATCAACGCACCGCAACGCATCGTCATCCCTCCTGCAGATAGTCGAGCACGCGCCGGTAATCGTCCGGCGTATCCACATCCAGACCGCATCCGGCGTCATCGGTGGGCACATACGCAATCCGCCCCTCCATCTCCCGGAATGCGCCGCGCAGGCCGCCCTCGCCGGCATAGCCGGTCACCAGGTTGAAACAGCGCCGGTGCAGCAGCGGCGGGTGCATCCGCCGCATCTCGCGGCTCGGAAACACCACATCCGCCCCCGTCTGCTCCATGCAGGAGAGCAGGCGGGGCATCAGCCGCGGCGAAATCGCCGGCATGTCGGCCGGCAACAGGAAGGCGGCCTCCGCGTCCGTCTGCGTCGCAATATGGTCGAGCCCCAGCTGCACAGACGACAGCATATCCGCCGTCTGATACGCCGCATTGTATAAAAAACGAACGTCCATATGCCGGAGCGCTTGCACCACCAGGTGCGCGCAATGGCCGACGACCACAAAATTTTCACGAATATTCGCTTGCACACATGTGGAAAGGGTTCGTTCGATCATGGGTTTGCCGCCAATCGGCAACAATGGTTTGAACTGTCCCATGCGTTGGGAGAGGCCGGCCGCCACGATCAGGCCAACTGCTTTCATGAGAGGATACCTGTAGACGGTTTCATGTATTCAGTTTGCCGCAAATGTTCTAAAAAGTCAATAGCGTTATTCTAAGAATGGAATATTGAAAATCCCTTGTTTTTCATGGCTTTCGTTATTTCAAATTTTATATAACGGATGCTACAGCACGAAAAAAGGCGCCTGTGCGCCTTGCCGCGGCAATTGCGCCGCACGTCAAAACTCCGGGATGCTGTCGATCGGGCAGTTCCAGCTGTTCCGGACGCGGTGGTGTTCTACACCCGCATAAAACGCACTCTCGTGCACGCGCATCACACACTTGGGCGACGCGCGGAACGTGCCGTCCTGCCCAATTTCCGTAAAGATCAACAGCAGAGGTTCTTCATTGCCTTCCGGCCACCGCACGCGCACAAACACCAGCACGCGGCCATATGCATCCCGCTCCAGCTCCGCTATCTCGGGAAACGTCAATCCCTCCGCTCCGTCGCACAGGGCGGCAACCAGCGTTTCAACGGCGCATCGCACGTTTGGCGCGGCCTCGCAGCCTCCATGTGTCAACATTGGCAATCCTCCCTTCCCGCTTTGGGGGACACTGCTATGATACCACGCCGCGTGGCCGGATGCAATGCCGGAGGCCCGCCCGGCCCCGGCGCGCCCACAGCCACGGAGGCGCGCCGGCTGCGTCATTCTTCTGCGGGAACCGGCTGTTCCCCATCGAACATGGGAACGATCCGTTTCCGGTAGATGCGAGCAAACATCGTTACACTAAAAGTCAACGAGGCAACTTCCGCCAGGATAAACGCATACCAGACATTGGAAACGTCGAAAAAGCGCTGCAGGAGGTATGCGCAGGGCAGCAGTACGATCAGCTGACGGAGGAAGGAGTTGATCATGCTGATGGTCCCGATCCCGATGCCGACGAGCGAATCGCCAAGCACGATGGAAATGGCGGACAGCATGAACGTGACGCTGATAATGCGCAGCGCCGGGATGCCCATGCTGTACATCTCCGCATCGGCCGAAAACATGGCTAAAAACTTGTCCGGCAGGATCTGGAACAGCACGGTGCCCAGCGCCATGATGGAAAACCCGACGATGACCGCCAACCGGATGGCCTGCCGGATGCGCGATGGCCGCCTGGCGCCATAGTTGTATCCGACAATCGGGATCAGCCCCTGCGTCACGCCGATCACCGGCAAAAATACGAAGCTTTGGAGCTTATAGTACACGCCGAACACCGAAACGGCCGATTCGCTGGCCAGAATCAGGATCTTGTTCATGCCGATGTTCATAATGGAGCCGATGGACTGCATCAACATGGACGGGACGCCTACTTTATAAATCTCCCGCAGAAGTGCGCCGCGCAGGCGGAACTTCCGGAAGCTGATCCGGATGTCGTGGTTGTATTTCAGATTCATCAGATAGGCGGAGATTGCCGCCAGGCACTGGCCGATCACCGTCGCAATGGCGGCGCCGCGTATCCCCATGGCGGGCAGGCCGAGCCAGCCAAAGATCATGATCGGGTCCAGAACGATGTTCGTGCACGCCCCAATCAGCTGCGCGACCATGCACAGCGACGTCTTTCCTGTGGATTGCAGCAGCCGCTCCGTCATAAAAGAGCAGAAGACGCCAATCCCGCCGACATAGCAAATCAACAGATATTGCGAACCCATTTCCAACAGGGACGCCTTGTCGCTAAACAGGCCGATGAACCACTCCGCGCCCAGCAACCCCGCCAGTGCAAAGACGAGGTAGCTCACGAGAGCAAGAAAGAGTCCATGCCGCGCGACGTCATTGGCATCGTCAAAGCGCCTTGCGCCCAGGCTCCTGGACAGCAGGGAATTGACGCCTACGGCAGTGCCGCCCGCCACGGAGATCATCAGCATCTGCGCCGGGAACGCGAGCGTGGTCGCGGTGAGCGCATCCTTGCTGATCTTTGCGACGAATATGCCGTCCACCACATTGTACAGGGCCTGTATCACGTTGGAACAGACCAGCGGAAATGACATTTGAAATAAGAGTTTGGGAATTTTGACCGTGCCAAGCCGGTTTTCCTTTGCCAGTTCCATGGGTCGTTCGTTTTCCTTTCCTGAAATCACCCGGGCCGCCGTCTGGCGTGCCGGGCCGTTTTCGGCCGATCCCGCGCACGGCTGTCGGTCGCCCTGCAAAGCCCTGCAAAAGCGTTTCCGCCCGTCCCGCGGCTGCGCGCCGCGGGCGCAAAACGCAGGGCGGGCCAGCCCCCCTGTGGCGTCTGCCCGCCCCGGCGCCCGCCAGACCCTATTTCAACTCAAATTGCAATTCGGGAAGGGCATCCGTCGTATACTGCCAGTGGTACGTGGTCGGTTCCGACGGCAGGTTCTCGAAAAAGGGGAGCGGGTCCGGCGTCTCAAACAGGCTCTCGAGCCACATGCCGTCCGTCTCCATCCGTTTGGCGGCATACCGCACCCAGTCCGAACCGGCCGGGCACCGGAAAAACTCGCTGACGTGCAGCGCGTAAATTTTCCAGGCCCCTTCTTCGCGCACAAACCGCACCTCGTGCTTTTGCAGCAGCCATTCCGCCCGGTATTTCCGGCCGCCGGCATCGGCGCTAGACAGGAGCTGCCGCCGCTGGTCGTCCTCCCCCGGCGCATGCAAGCCAAGGTCGCCTGCATCCGTTTCCGTGCCAAAGGCCATCCAGATGCCGCGCGCCGAATTGCCATCGGCCGCCACCTCGATGTACGGATTGGCCGCGGTAACCGTCGTCATCCTGCCCGGGACCGCTTCGTTGACATAAAACGTATTGACCTTCCAGAGGTTTTTGTACACGCCGGAGGCGCCGTATTCCAGGGAGGCCTCGTCGGATTTTGTCCACAGTTCCGGCACGATCCGGCGTCCCTGCCCCGCCGACACATACTGGTTATGCTTTGCCATGAGGTTTTCGATGTCGGCCCGCGCCGCCAGCCGATCCAGCTTTCCCTCCAGCGCGGCGAGGCGCTGTTCCAGGCTCATTTCCAAATTGCTCATCACATTGCCTCCTGTTGACAACGACAATACTTTCCGTAGACTGCAACGGCCGCCGGAGACGGGATGGCTACCTTGACGCCCGTATCGACCAGCGTCGCCCGCGCATAATCAATGGTGTGGATGCAGATTTCATCGGAGCGTTGCAGGGCAGACACCACGAGCGTGCCGTCGCTGGAGATGCCAAAGTCGCGCGGCGTCTGTCCGGGGAGCGTCACCACGTTCCCGATCTCCAGCCTGCCGTCCTGCAAAATGTGGTAGACGGTCATCGTGTTCGTGCTGCGCGTGGCAGCCAACATCAACTGCCCATTTGGCGTGGCGCGGATGGTCGTGGTGCCATAATGCCCCTTTATGGGCTTCTGCAATACGGAGATTTTCTGGATCATTTCAATCGAGCCGTCCGCGTCCAGGCGGTTGCGGAACACGTACACATCTCCCGGATCCTGCATCAGCGCATACAGGCAGTCTCCGCAGCTCTCCAAATACCGGCAAAACGGCTTCCCCGGAAACGCATAGGAAGTGATGCGCCTGCCATCGTCTGCAGCGTAGATGATCAGCGCGCATTCGGTCAGCGAGATGACCCCCACATACCGGTCCTGAATGGCGCAGACAGCGTGCAGCGCCTTGTGCGCACCGGGCACATCCCGGCCCTGCACGACGCAGCGGGCCGGCTGCGGCGCGCCGTTGTCATCCAGGGCAAACATGGACATGGTGCCCTGATAAAAATTACACGCATACAGATTCTGAGCGGCCCTGTCGATGCTGACGCAGCAGGTGCGCTGGCCATGCGACCGTGCAGCGCCGACCTCCGTCAGCCTGCCGGTCCGCTTGTCAAACGCATAGCCGGTCACGCCGCCGTCCGCAAGGCCGCGGAACGTCATGCCTTCCACGCCGGCATAGACCCTGTCGTTCGCGCCCAGCGTCATGGCGCCGGCGTTATAGGCCGGATGGGTCGCCACGATTTCCGCCGCAGCGCATGCCCCGTCTATGGCAACGGAGTAAATACCGCGGCTGCCGCGCACCGAATTGGTCCCCACAAAGGCCAAATATTTTGTATCGCTCATATCGCGTCCGTCTCCTCTCCCTCTTCCTTTGACGCCCCCTCATTTTTGAGAATCTCATAGGGCGTCCTCCATTCCAGCAGCGCAATCCCCCCGTGCCCGATACAGGCGAGCGCGACGCAGGCACAGGCTACGCCGCTGTCAAGCAATTCCGTGGAGGCATATCGGACGGCATTCTGCCCAAACCCAAACGCCAGAACGAGGCAGAACACAGCGGCGATGGCCGGGCAGGCCCGCACGAGCACCCGCTGCTCCACATAGGCGCTCCTGGTCAGCTTGTCCGGCGCGCAGAGGCCCAGAACGCTGCCGATGACCACGCAGGCCGCCGGCAGCATGGCCACTAGGCCCGCCGCCGCAAAGGCGCCGCCCCGATTGCACGCGACATTCCTGCTGTTGGCAAAGACCAGCAGCGCCAGCGCCGCGAGGCTGACCCCCACATAGATCGCAAACAGCCGCTTTCTGCCGCCGGCCGGCAGCTGCTGCTTCACATAATAATCCCCGCGGTACCGCCAGACCTTTTTGGGCGAGCCGTCCGGGGTATGGACGATGGTCGGTTCATAATCTCGAAAGTATCGCTTTGCACGCGGCTCCACGCAAGCTCCCCTCCCCAGTCTCCATGTATAAGGAAAGCAGGTTCTGCTCCATCCTCAGGAGAAGCAGAACCTGCCGATACGTGTCTTCCCCTCAAACGGAACCTGGATTACGCAACAGGGGCAAAGTCCCACACGTTGGGCCAGCAGTGCGCATCATACTTCATGCCGGTGATGTCGCTGCGCCAGGCATCCGTCATCAGGATGTTGCCAATGACGGTCGTCACATAGTGGTCTGCCAGGAACTGCTGCACCGCGGCATACGCATCGTAACGGCTCTCGTCGTCCGCGGCCTTTGCCGCGTCGATCAGCGCGTGCAGCTCGTCCTCATATTCGCCCGAATAGGCGTTATAGGACGTCGCAATGCGGCTGTCATACAGGTTCAGCATGCGCGTCACGTCCCACGTGTCGTTCTCGGCCAGGCCGATGGTGGTATCGCCCACGAAGAGGTGGTCGAAGAGCACGACGCTCAGGTCGGCCTGCTCAATATGTAGCGTGATGCCGATCGTGGAGAGGTAATACTGCAGCAGCTCAATCTGGGAGGTGTCGGAACCGGACACCGCCCAGGTGGTGAAGGTCAGGTCCTCCGCCGTCCAGCCGTTCTCGGCAATCGCTGCATCCATGGCCGCCTGCGCCACCTCGAGGTCCTGCGAAAACGTCTCACAGTCGGAATAGAAGGAGGACGAAACCCCTACCAGCGGCGAATTGCTGTTGCTGCCATACCCATAGTGATACGCCTCTGCGAGCGCGCTCTTGTCGATGCAATACATGATCGCCTTGCGGACATTTTCATCGGCCAGCGCCGGGACGGAGATCATGTTGAAGGTCAGCGGCTGCGTCACGTTCTGCTCATACGGATTGACGGTAAAGCCGGCGCTTTTCAGCTCTTCAATCTGGTTCGTCGCCACGTTGAACGCGACATCGACGGTGCCCGCCAGCAGCGCGGAAACGCGGGCCGCCTGGTCCGAGATGAAGTAATACGTGATGTACTGGTAGTAGGGCAGGTTCTCCTGGTCCCAATACTCTTCATTGCGAACCAGCGTGATATGGTCGCCGTCTACCCACTCCTGCAGCTTATAGGGACCGGAGCCAACGGGGTTGCGGATCCAGGTCGAGATGTCCTGGCCGCCCTCATCGAACGCAGACCAGTCAAAGATCGTGTAATAGTCGCAGCCGAGAATGTCGATCAGGTTGCCATAGGGCTCAGTCAGCGCCAGCACCACATGCGTGTCGTCTTCCACCACGAAGTTTGCGGGATCAAACATGGCGGTATAGGTCGCATGATATTCGCAGGAGAATTCCAGGGATTTGGCAACGTCCTCCGCAATCAGCTTTTCGCCATTGGTAAAATAGACGTCGTCGCGAATGGTGAAGCGGATGTGCGTGTCGTCAATCCACTCCCACTCCGTCGCAATGCTGGGCTTGGAAGTCTTGTTGACGTCATCCCATTCCACCAGATAGTTGAACATGGAGCTGTTGACGCGGTTGCACACCTTGTCCTGCTGGTAGGCAGGAAACAGGGAGCTGGGTTCGCCGTCCGCCGCGACAAGCAGCGTCTCGGAAGACGGGCCCGCATCTGATTTTTCAACTTCTTCCGTGGCCACGGGCGCGGCAGTCTCCGCCGCGTCCGTGGACGGCGTCCCCGGCTCGTCGCTGGCCGTACAGCCGATCACTGAGCCGAGCATCAAAATGGCCAAAATGGTTGCGAGAATTTTTTTCATGTTCGCTCCTCCTTTATTTTGTATGCAATCTGCCGTTGGCAGGCATCATGTCCCCGGGATGGTCTGGATCTCCCGCACCCTGTGGCAGGAGACAAAATGGTTGGACGCGATTTCTTCCAGCGCGGGCGCCGGCCGCTCCATGCATTCCTGCGTGCAATATTCGCACCGGCCGGCAAACCGGCACCGATTCGGCGGATTCACAGGGGAGGACAGCTCGCCCTTGAGCCGCACCCGCGCCTGTTTTCTGTGCAGCGACGGCACCGGTATGGCCGAGAGCAGCGCCTTGGTATAGGGATGCCAATGGGCCTGGAACAATTCCTTTGCCGGCGCCTTTTCGACGATCTGCCCCAGATACATGACGATGATATCGTCGGAAATGTGCTTGACCACGGACATATCGTGCGTAATAAACATGTACGTCAGCCCGAGGTCATTCTGCAGATCCTGCAACAGGTTCAGCACCTGCGCCTGAATGGAGACGTCCAATGCGGAAACCGGTTCGTCGCACACGATCAGCTTGGGATTGAGCGCAAGCGCTCTGGCAATGCCGATGCGCTGCCGGCGGCCGCCGTCCAGCTCATGCGGATAGCTGTTGGCAAACCGCTGCGCCAGGGAGACCGTGTCCATCAGCTCGTGCACGCGGCGATACAGCGCCTCCTTGTTGGGCATCGTCTTGTAAATGATCATGGGCTCTGCAATCAGCTGGGTGATCGTCATGCGCGGGTCCAGCGAGCCAAACGGGTCCTGAAAGATCATCTGCATGTTGGGGCGGACTTTGTGGAATTCCTTTGCAGAATACGCCGCCACGTCCGTCCCCTCAAACCGCACGTGCCCCGCCGTTGGCTCTGCCAGCCGGATGATGACCTTGCCCAGCGTGGACTTGCCGCAGCCGGATTCCCCGACCACCCCCAGCGTGTTGCCCTTTTCGAGGGTGAAGGACACGTCGTCCACGGCGTGCAGCAGGCCATTGCTGACCGGAAAATACTTTTTCAGGTGCTCCACTTCAAGAATTGCCATGCTCGGTTCCCCCCTTCGCTGCAAAAACACACTTTACAAAATGGCCCGGGGACACCTCGACGGCGGGCGGGTCGACGGTCCGGCAGACCTCGGCGCACCTGTCGCATCTGTCGCAAAAGCTGCAATATGGCGGCAGGTCGGTGGGGTCGATGATCTGCCCCTTGACCGGTTTGAGGCGTTCCACGTCGTTTTCCAGGCTTGGGATGGACTGAAACAGGCCGATCGTATACGGATGCTGCGGACGGTCGAAGATGTCTTCCACCGTGCCCATCTCCACGATTTCGCCCGCATACACCACCGCGCACTTGTCGCAGGTCTGCGCAACGATGCCAAAGTCATGTGTGATCAGCATCATGGCGGTGCCAAACTTGTCCCGCAGCTCTTTGATCATGTCCAGCACCTGCGCCTGGATGGTCACATCCAGCGCCGTCGTGGGCTCGTCGGCTATCAGCAGCTCCGGATTGCATGCAAGCGCGATGGCAATGACGACGCGCTGCTTCATCCCGCCGGACAGTTGATGCGGATAGTCCTTGTACCGCTCTGCGCGGATGCCGACCATCTCCAGCATCTCCATCGCCTTTTGCTGCGCTTCCGCCTTGGAACAGTTTTCATGCAGGATGATGACCTCGGCAATCTGATCCCCGATGGGAATCACGGGATTCAGCGCGGTCATCGGGTCCTGAAAGATCATGCTGATCTTTTTCCCGCGAATCTTCTGCAGCTCGTGCTTCGTCTTCTTTTGCAGATCTTCCCCGTCGATCTCGATCCGGCCCCGAATGATGTGGCTGGGCGGAACCGGCAGCAGCCCCAGCATGGACAGCGCAATCGTCGTCTTGCCGGCGCCCGTTTCGCCCACCAGGCCAAAGGTCTCCTTGGCGTTGATCTCAAACGACACCCCGTTTACGGCCTCCACCACGCCGTCCCTGGTTTCATAGTGGACCACGAGGTCATCGATTTTGACGATCGGCGTGCCTCTGTTCTCCTCCATCGCAAATGACCTCCTTATTTCAGTCTTGGGTCAAGCGCATCGCGCAGGCCGTCGCCCAACAGGCTGAAGCCCAGCACGGACAGCATGATCATGATGCCCGGGAACAGGCACAGATACGGGTACGTGGACAGGTAGCCGCGGCCGGCGGAAAGCAGCGCCCCCCACTCCGGCGTCGGCGGGTCGATGCCAACGCCCACAAAACTCAGGGCGCTGACGCACAGGACTTCGACGCCAAGCAGGCCGACGATCGCAAGGATGACCGGGCCGACGGCATTTGGCACGAGATGCTTGAGCATGATGCGAAAGTGGCTTGCGCCCATGGCACGGGATGACTCCACATAGTCATTGTCAATTACGGTGAATATGGCGCCGCGGAACGTCCTGGCCATGTTCGGCACGGCGCCCATCGACAGGCCCGCCACCAGCGCAACCTGTTTGCTGCCCACGTTTTCTGCGCTGCTGAATGCCGCAACGATGGCAATGGCCAGCATGATTCCGGGAATGGAGCCCCAGATATCCACAAACCGCATCAGCACGTTGTCGACCGTGCCGCCAAAGTATGCCGAAATGATGCCGATCAAGCCGCCGACCAGAATGGCTACCAGCACCGCGCAAATGGCAATGGGGATCGTGATCCTCGTGCCGTAAAAGCAGCGGATCAGCATGTCGCGCCCCAGCTGGTCGGTGCCAAACGGGTGCTTGGCCGACGGCCCCTGGAACTTGTCCGCCATGTTGACTTCCTCGTACCCATACGGGCTGAGCAGCGGCGCAAAGATGGCAATGAGCAGCAGCAGCACCAGAATGATGAGCCCCAGCACGGCGGTCCTGTTGCGGATCAGCCGGTAGCCGGCCTCGGACAGCGGCGTGGAGCGGACTACGCGGCCGCCCTTCAGGCGCTTCGCGTTGATTTTGTTCATTTCGGGAGTAACGTTCTTTGCCATTATGCGATCCCCCCTTGCTCCTGCAGCAGCTTTTTAAACTTCCGCCGATTGGCTTTTTTGCCGGTGATCTGCGTCTTCAGGCGCGGATCGATGATGACATAGGCAATGTCCACCAGCAGGTTGACCACCGTAAACATGATCGCCGTGACCAGGATGCCGCCCAGCATGCCGGGATAATTCTTCGTGCTGATGGCGTTGACCACGTAATTGCCGATGCCCGGAAGGGAGAACACCACCTCGATCGTCATGTTCCCGCCCAGCGCGTTGCCGAGGCCGGACCCTACGCTCGTGGCCACGGGGATCATGGCGTTGCGCATCATGTGCCGCCGCACGATCGTGCTCTCCTTCTGGCCCTTGGCCCTTGCCGTGCGGATGTAGTCCTGGCGCATGACCTCCAGCATGGAGGACCGGGTGATACGGATGTTTCCGGCCATGGAACCGATGGTGGCCACCACGATGGGCATGACCCAGCCCAGCGGCTTCTGCACGCCGAAGGACGGCAGCCACCCGAGTTCCACGGAAAACAGGCTGATCATCAGCATTGCCAGCCAGAACCCTGGCATGGACACGAACAAAACGGAGAGAAACAGGACCGCGGCGTCCACGGCAGTATACTGTTTCAGGGAGGACCAGATCCCCAAGGGGATGCCAATGAGGAAGCCCAGCGCCGTCGACGATACTGCAAGGATGAGCGTATAAGGTAATTTCGCAAGCACCTCGTCGCGGACCGGTTGCTGCGTAAAGTAGGACGTGCCAAAGTCAAACTCCGTAAAGATGCCGACCACATAATCCAGCCACCGCACGACAACCGGCTTGTCCAGGCCAAGTCTCGCATGGACTTCGTCGATCTGCTCCTGCGTAGCATTCTGATCAAGCAACGAGGCTGCCGGATCACCAGGCATGAGCACGGTGATTGCGAACACGATGGTGATGACGCCAATCATGACCGGTATCAACCATAGCAGCCGCTTGATGAAATACCTTAACATGTACTCTCCTCCCGTTCCTGATAGCTGCGGTCCGTCCGTCCGTTTGTTCAGTTGCAGCGCTTCAGCGCAATGATCTGGTGCTCCTCGTTTGCATGGCACGGGAACAGATACAGGTTGCCCTTGGAATCCGCCGCGACATCGTGGCCGCGGAGGTTGCCGTTAAACACGCCCAGCTGGCCAACGATGTTGAACTCCAGGTCAAAGATCGTGACGTATCCGCCGCGGCCGACAACATAGACATACTGGCCATCGCAATCTACGCCGGACGGCTGCGCCATGTTGTGGCTGCAATAGGCGAGCACGTTCCCCTCGTTGTCAAATACGTGCACGGCGTCCTTTTCACGGTCGCAGACCCAGACGTTGTCGTTGGCATCCAGGCACAGCGAGTGCGGCAGGACAAATTTCCCCGGCGTGTCGGTGGTATAGTCATAGACGCCCTTGCCGCCCCAGGTCTTGATTTTGCGTCCCTGGCGGTCGAACTTGTGGATCGCATAGTTGCCATACCCGTCGCACACGTAGATGTTGCCCTTGGAATCGACATCCACAGAGTTGGGATTGTGGAACGGCGTTTCGCAATACTGCGTGTTCTGGAAATCCAGCATCTGGTCATAGGGGCCATGTCCGCCATAGTGAATGGGCTCCGTCGCATAGAGGCCATAATGGATGCGAACGTAATGCGGGTCCAGCATCAGGTTGTGAGGCTTGTTCCCGTTGTTCTTGAAGGCCTCGCCGATCGTATTGACGATGTTGCCGTCCATGTCCATCTCGAGGATCTGCTGCTGCATAACGGTGGCGATGAGGATGGTGTTCTCCGCCGTCACGTTGCCAAAGTGCACCGAACCCATCTTGCCTTCCCCGATCTTCTCCACATAATTCCCGTCCGGATCGAGCTTGACAAAGCAGGTCTTCGGGCCCGGGTTCATACCCACGCCACCGCCGCGAAGCACGCAATACAGGTTGTCCTGCGCATCGCAGAAGCCGCCTGCCACGTTCCCGTTGACCGGAATCATATCCAGATCTTCCGGAAGCCCTTTGGCATAATCCATGAAAACCTCGTACTTGAACTTGCCGTCCCTGGTTTCGACATAGACGTGCTGTTCTTCCGTCCGGTTGTCCGGGCAGTGCATCATTTTGATCTCTTTCATGGTTCTTTCCTCCATCTCTTTTATTCAAATCCTTGGATTATGCAAACTCTCTCATCCCTTCAATTGCAAAGACGCGGACGGGGCAGGAGTCGAGGCCCTTGATGTACAGCGGGGCAAAGGAGATGAAGAACGTCTCGCTGTGCAGCTCGTCCAGATTCTTGAGTACCTCCAAAAACGTGATGTTCTCCGCCATGCACACGTCATGGAACGGCTTCACGTCCTCGTTGCGGTTCTCAATCGACACCCCGTCGCCAAACCCTACGCACTTCACCCGGTGCGCAACCATCCATTGCGCCGTCTCCCCGTTCACAAACAGCCGCCTGTCCTCTTCCGTGTTCGTCTTCTCCGTGAACGGCGTCAGCTTGTACGGCGAGTCCAGGATCACCACGTCCCCCGCCTTCACTTTGCCGCCCAAGACCCGGTCCAGCACTTCCCCCGTGATGTATCCGTTCGGCGCCACGCCCTCTACCGTCACGTAGATGCCCCGCCCCATAAAGCTCGTCAGCGGCAGCGACGACGCGTCCGGCCAATTGTCGTCGTGGTGGTACGGGCACTCGCAATGCGTCCCCAGGTGGCTCGTCAAATCCATGATCGTGTGAAAGTCGGGTATCGGCCCGCCCGTGTTGAACCGGTACAGGTGACACCGCCGCGTCTCCGTCGCCGGGTCCAGGTACTTCGTCAGGTCCACTACCCGCAGGCCGTTCAGTTCGTATGCGCTCATCGTTTCCTCCCTTGTCCTCATTTCCAGCTCCCGCGCCCTTCCAG
>URQH01000029.1 GCA_900549955.1 uncultured Eubacteriales bacterium
GGCGACGCCGTGGAGGCCGCCGCGCGCACGGCTGCGGACTATGCGGCGCTCCTGGCCGCGCTGCCGCGGGGATGCATGGCGCAGCTGCCGCCCAACGCGCCGACGGGCGCACGCATCCCGCACGCCATGGCCAAGGCGCTCGATGCGGCGGCCGCCTTTGACCCGGCGAATGCGGCGCGGCGCTTTGTGCCGGAGGAATATTGAACGGTACAAGCTTGCCCGGCCCCTGCGGGATACCGCAGGGGCCGGTTTTTGCCTGACGCAGGGGACGATGGGATCGGCTGTCGCCGTTTGCACGCGTTATGTGCGCCGGGATGCGGGCGGAAGCTGGCGCAATGCGGCGTTTGCCCGGGCAATCATGCCGATGGCCATGGTCAGCACGATTGCGCAGATGGCGCTGCCGGTCGCGGCGAGCAGCCACCGACGGAGCAAGCTGCTGCCGCCGAAGGCCGCCAGCAGGGCGGCCGCGAGCGACAGCACCGACACCAGCGCCGCGGCCAGGCGGATGGTCCTGGCGGCGGACAGCACGGGGCTTTCCCGGCGGTAGCGGACGTCGTTGACGATGGCGAGCGTGAGCGTAAACGCGGTGTAAGCGGCCATGGCGAGGGTTGCAAACAGCGGGTGGTTGCGCAGCCCTCTGCCCTGCCACACGGTACCGTATACGACCACGACGAGCACAAAGGTCATGGCCACGAGCAGCGCGCCGCACAGCCGGTAGAGCCGAAACTCGGCCGCACGGTCGCGGCCGGTCCTGTGCGTGCGGATGTAGCGCAGCAGCAGGTGCCGCATCACGGCCAGCAGCGCATAATACCCGGCGAGCGCGTAAAACCAGAGAGCGCCCTGCCGTAGCCCGAGCCAGAATTGCATGGCGGCATACGGCACGTTGAGCGTGAGCGACACGTGCAGCGACACGGTGACCCGCAGCCGCGCATCGGCCCGGTAGCGCTGCAGCCGCGGCAGCGACAGCAGCCGCCGTCGCAGTGCGGGCAGGCGCGCACACAGGGCCGCCAACGCATAGGCCGCGAACAGACACGCCGCGCACACAAGTGCGGGCGCCGAAGCGCCGTGGGCGAGGATGGCGGCGAGCAGCGCCGCTCCGACCGCCGCCAGCACGGCCGCAACCGCTTTGGATGGGTACAGCAACCTGCGCCATATCCGTTTGCGTCCGTGTATGGGCAATCCTCTCCGGCCTCCTCGCTGGCCATAGTATGCCCGAAGGACGAGAATCGGCGCCGGATGGGGCGCATGAAAAACGCCCCGCCGTGCGGCGGGGCGTGGGGGCGCGCCGAACGCTATGCCGCCGGCCGGCGCGAGGGCAGCAACGCGGGCAGCGCGCGGGCGAGCGCACGGCAGAGCAGGTATGCGGCCACGAGCGAGGCGGCGTCCTTGGCCAGATAGGGCGCGCTCACCTGCAAAAACGCCGCGATGGGAGCCAGACGGCCCACGATGCAGTACCATGCCGTGCCGCACAGGTGGCAGCAGGCTAGCCCAAGCAGCGACAGCGCCGCCGCCTGCCAAAGCCGGCGGCATGCCATGGCCAGCGAACAGCACAGGATCAGCGGCACAAAGCCGATGAGGAACCCGCCTGTCGGCCCTATCAGCGTGGCGGCGCCGGCGCCAAAGCCGGCAAACACCGGCACGCCTGCGAGCCCCAGCAGCAGGTAGGCGCTCATGCAGAGCAGGCCGTATTTCGGCCGCAGGCAGTAGCCGGACAGTGCGATGGCGAATGTCTGCAGCGTGATGGGTACGCTGGACGGCATGGGGATGGCGAGCTGCGCAAGCACCGCAATCAGCGCCGTGCACAGCGCGGCGCGCAGCAGGTCGGACAGGCGATGGCGCACGGGACGATCCCTCCTTTTGGACGGTTATCTGGTTATGGATGCGTGGCCGGACGCACGCGGCGTATTCAGCGCGCCCTGCGCACGCTGACCTCGCCGGAAGAGAGCGTCTCCTGCGTGCCATCCGGATAGCGCACGATCAGCCCGGCGTGCGCGTCGATGCCGATGGCGCGCGCCGGCACGGGGCCGGACGGGCGCAACACGTCCACATCCTGCCCGATCAGGATCGAGCGGGCGCGGTACGCCTCTAAAAACGCCGTTTCCGGCAGCCGACGGTAGGCGCGGAAAAAACGGGTCCAGACGTCCCCTGCCAGGCGGCTGGCGGCGTCGCCCTCCGGCTGTGCGCCGGCAAACACCGCGCCCATGATGTCCTGCAGCTCCGGCGGCAGCGTTTGCGGCAGCGTCAAATTGATGCCGATGCCCACGATCGCGTAGGCGAGCGCGCCGCTTTCACAGTCCAGCGATGCTTCCGTCAGGATGCCGCAGACCTTTTTGCCGCCCACGTACACGTCGTTGACCCACTTGATGCCGGCCGGACGCCCGCTGACCGCTTCCACGGCCTCCGCCACGGCCACGGCAGCCAGCGTGGTCATCAGCGCCGCGTCCTGCGCGGGCAACTGCGGCCGGAGCAGCGCGCTCATGTACAGCCCGCTGCCGGCGGGAGAATAAAAGTGCCGCCCGCGCCGCCCGCGCCCCGCCGTCTGTGCCGAGGCGAGCAGCACGAGCCCCTCCGGCTCGCCGGCGTCGGCTGCGCGCCGCAGGCAGGCGTTCGTGGAGTCGACCTCGCCCTCCACCTGCAGGCGCACGCCGGGGGCGCGCAGGTATCGCGCCACGCTGTGCGTGGAGAGGATGTGGCAGCCGGGCGAGAGCGCATAGCCGCTTCCCGGCTGTGCGTCGATCGGATAGCCCGCTTCGCGCAGCGCGCGGATGGCCTTCCAAACGGCGTTGCGGCTTACGGACAGCCGCCCGGCCAGCGCTTCGCCGGATACGCATTCGCCGCGGTGCGCTTCCAGCTCCCGCAGCACTTCGTCTTGTACGGACATGGGGATTTGGCCTCCTGTTCGGCAGAATTGTACCACGTGCGCCGCCGACCGTCAACCTGAAAATCAAATCTGGGTGACAGGATGGGCGGGCCGGAGGGCGCGCGCGGCGTGTGGCGGCGGGGGAAAGCCCCGAACATGACGACGGCAGGAGGGGACGGCCGGTGAGCCGCCCCCTCCTGCCGCTATCGGCGCGCTGCGTTCAGGGCGCCGGCGTCTCCGTTTCGTCCGTCCAGCCCATGAGCTCCGACACGGTGCCGAAGGTGTAGCCGCGCGCGATCAATTCATCCAGAATGGGCACGAGGTATTCGCGCATTTGCGGCGCGGCGTTGTGGAACAGGATGATATCGCCGGGTTTGACGTTGTCGAGCACGCGGCGTATGATTTGCCGGGCAGTCGCATCGGCCTTGGAGTCTCCGGAGGTCAGCCCCCACATGATCACTTCGGAACCGAGGAAGCGCACCACCGCGTCGGAGACTTCCGTATGGCTCCCATACGGCGGCCGCAGCAGCCGGGTCGTGTAATTGTGGTTTTCCAGCAGCAGATCGCTTGCCTGCTCCACCTGCTTTTTGATCTGGGCGGCATAGGATTCCGAAAAACGGAGATGGTTCATCGTGTGATTGCCAATCTCATGCCCGTCTTCGATCATGGTTTCGATCCAGGGGCCGTGGTTGCCCACCCAGGTGCCGATCATAAAGAAGGTCACATGGATATCGTATTCGCGCAGGGTGTCGAGCAGGAAGTCGGTTTGCGCCTCGCCGTATGCACAGTCAAACGTGAGCGCAATCATCTTGTCGTCGCGCGTGTAGTTGCCGAGGACCGCTTCATAATCCGGGTCGGTGATCGCGATGTCCAGCGTATCGATCGCGTAGTCTATGCCGTCCTGCCAAAGGTAGAGCGTCGTCCGCGGGGCGAGCCCGTCGGGGAGACAGAACTGCAGCCGGGTTTCGCGCCGGCGGACCTCTGCGCTGCCCACGACCGTGCCGTCCTCCAGCCGGACCTCCACCTGCAGGGGCAAGGCGAGCTGCTTATAGTTTTCGCACAGCAGATCTACCCCCGTGTCCCGGTCGGCAGAGGTGACGATAAACGTCTTGTCGGACAACACGACGTCGGGCACGGGCGTCGGCGTCGGTTCCGGCGTCGGCGTCGGTTCCGGCGTGGGCTCCGGGGTCGGCTCGGGCGTCGGTTCCGGGGTCGGTTCCGGCGTCGGGGACGGGCTGGACGATAGAAGCACCGTCTCCTGTTCCGTTGCGGCTGCCGGATTTGCGGCTTCGCCGCATGCGCAGATGCAGGCAAGGCATGCGAGGACGGCAAGCAGCAGGATGATACGGGCGTGACGCATAAGAGAACCTCCTTTTCGATGATGCTGTTATCCAAAGCAAGGGAAGCGGGGATCGGCTTTTCAAAACGACGCGGAACCTGGAAACGGGGCAGCTGGAGTGGAAGAAAAAGGGGGGAAGAGGGGCTTGGCCCAAACTGCCGTTATAAAAAATCAGAGTAAACACAAACGGTTTGCTCTGATAAGTGGCGCGCCTGGCAGGATTCGAACCTGCGACCTACCGGTTCGTAGCCGGGCACTCTATCCACTGAGCTACAAGCGCATTTCACACCCGGATATTATAGCAACCTGTGCGCCGGATGTCAAGCGCCAAACCGGGACGATTGCAAAAATTATCGCCCGTTGGCGCTGCCCGTCTCGTCGCCCAGCAGCAGCGCATTGGCCGTAGCGGGGTCTTCGATGCGCTCCACGCTGCTGAGCCGGCGCTGGATCTGGCGCGTGCGCACGCCCACGAGTTCGTCCAGCTCGCGGTGCGCGTCGTCCAGCCGTTTCTGCGTGCGCTCGAGCGTAGCGCCGAACTTGTCGAACTCGGTGCGCACCGCGCCGAGCACCTTCCAGACTTCGTTGCTGCGCTTTTGCAGCGCCAGGGTACGAAAGCCCATCTGCAGGCTGTTGAGCAGCGCGGCCATGGTCGACGGCCCGGCGATGTTGACCCGGTAGCTGCGCTGCAGCTCTTCCACCAGCCCGCGGTTCACGACCTCGGCGTACAGCCCCTCAAACGGCAGGAACATGACGGCGAACTCGGTCGTGTGCGGCGGCGAGACGTATTTGTCGCGGATGTCGCGCGCTTCCTTTTTAATTTGCGCAACGAGCGCGCCGGCCGCGGCGTCCACGCGCTCGCGCGAGCCGCTGTCATAGGCGTCGAGCAGGTTGGAATAGGCGTCGCCCGGGAACTTTGAGTCGATGGGCAGGTAGACGGGCACGCCGTCGTCGCCGGGCAGGCGCACGGCGTATTCCACGCGTTCCGCGCTGCGCGGCCGCGTGGCGACGTTCTTTTCATATTGTTCGGGCGAGAGGATCTCCTCGAGGATCGCGCCCAGCTGGGTTTCGCCCAGGATGCCGCGCGTCTTGACGCCGGAGAGCACGCGCTTGAGGTCGCCCACGCCGGTGGCGAGCGTCTGCATCTCGCCCAGCCCCTTGTAGACCTGTTCCAGCCGTTCGCTCACGAGCTGGAACGACTGGGTCATCTTGCTTTCGAGCGTCTTTTGCAGCTTTTCGTCCACCACGACGCGCATCTGATCCAGCTTTTCGTTGTTGTCCGCCTGGAGCTGCGAGAGCCGCCGCTCCATCGTCTCGCGGATGGCTTCGAGCTTCTGTTCGTTGCCCGCCTCAAACGTCTGGAACCGCCGTTCGGACTGTTCCGCCGCGCGCTGCTGCCCCGTGCCGAGCAGGTTGCCGAGCGAGGAGACGGAGGTCTGGACGGTCTGCGACAGCTCCTGCCGCAGCGCGCTCTGCGAGTCGGCCAGCGCCTGCCGCAGCGCGGCCTGTTCTCGCAGCAGCGCCTGCTGCGCGCCGCCGCTGCCCAGGCGGCGCAGCAGAAACAGCACTGCGGCGAGCAGGACGACGCATACCGCGGCGAGAATCAACACGATTGTGAGCATGGGGTTGTCCATCAGAAACCTCCCAGAAAGCCGGCGACCATCAGCCCCTGCGCCGCCAGATACGTCAGCATGACGGAGAAGCGGTGCTCACCGGCGGTTGTGCAAAAAGTGGTGTGTGTCAGAAGCGCGTCCGACGCGAGGAACAGCAGCGACCCGGCATAGACGACCCAGCCGCCGGGCGCGCCGGAGAGCGCGTACAATAGCGCGCAGCAGCTCATGCCGGCGAGAATGGCCATGTAGAGCACGCAAAACGGCGCGGCTTTGCGCGGCAAATGCGGCCAGAAATAGGCAGCGCTTGCCGCCGTGAGCGCGGCGTATCCCACCGCGCACAGCGGTACGGCCGGCTCCGGCAGCGGCGCGGACAGGCGTGAAAGCAGGGCAAAGATGTAACAGCCGTGACCGAGCGCAAAGCAGGCCGTGCCGGCCGCAAAGAGCGCGCCGCGGCCGCGGTGGGAGAGCAGCAGCGTGTCACCGGCGGTGGCGCACAGCAGCGCCAGTACGACGGCCGGCCAAAGGGACGCGCCCGCGGCGACGGCATACCAGCACGCGAGCAGCGGCATGAGCGGCGGCTTGGTCGCGCGCCGCAGCGCGTCGCGCCGGCACAGGCACGCGGCCAGATGGACGGTTGCGCACAGGCAGAACAGCGCAAGAAACGCAAGAGACATGTGGCTCCTCCTGTCATTCCCCCTATCCGGTAACCAGTATACCATACCCCTGGCCTCGCGCGCAATTGCCCGCTTGCCGTGCGGGGCGGGGGCTGTTATACTGACGGTAGCGCATCGCGCGAAGGGGGGCGTGGCATGGAACTGTCCAGACAGATCGCGGAGAAAATCGTTGCAGAGGTCAACCATATCATTCCACAGAAGATCAACCTGATGGATCCACGCGGGATCATCATCGCTTCGACCGATCCCGCGCGTGTCGGCGCGTTTCACGGGGGCGCTTACCGCATCGTCTCGGAGGGCCTGTCCGAGGTGGTTGTGCACCGCGACGGCGAGTATGCCGGCGCGCTGCGCGGGCTGAACTTTCCACTTGTGATGGGCGGGCGGACGTTGGGCGTGCTGGGCATCACCGGCGGGTATGCGGAGATCGTAGACAGCGCGCGCATCATCCAGCGCATGACGGAATTGCTGTTGTCCGAGGCGTACCATGCCGAGCGGCGCGTAGTAGGCGAGAACGTGCGCAACGGCTATCTGGACGAATGGCTCAACGGCGACCGCAAAAATCTCAACGCCGCGTTTGTGGAGCGCGGCCTTGCGCTGCGCATGGACGTCACTGTGCCGCGCCGTGTGCTGGCCTGTTGTGTGTATGAGCCGGCGCGCACGCAGGACTGGGAGGCGCTGCACGACATCAACGGCGCCGAGCAGGAGATCCGCCGGTTCATTGCCAATGCCGATCGAAACAACCTGTTTTTGAAGACGCCGTCCGGCCTCGTCTGTCTCGTGACGCTGCAGCACGACGAGGAACTGGTCGCCATGGCCGAAGCCCTGCGCGCGGCGGTGGAAAAGTCGTTTCCGAACCTGCGGCTCGCCGTCGGCATCGACGACCGGGTCGGCGGGTTTGAAACGATGCACGTCAACAGCGTCAAGGCGCAGCGGGCGCTGGCCGCCTGCATGCGTACGCACAAGTGGGGGGTACGGCTCTACGGCGACCTGAACATGGAGGTCTTTGCCGGTGCGGTGGACGGCATGACAAAGCTCGAATATGTGCGCAAGATCATGCGCGGCTTTTCCGATGCCGAGATCGCGCGGCTGTTGCCGGTGCTGGAGGTGTTCTATGATCACGACGGTTCGCTCAGCCGTGCCGCGGAGGCGCTTTATATCCATCGGAACACGCTCCAATACAAGCTCCGGCGCATTGCGGAGCGTACCGGATACGACCCGCGGTCCATCCGGCATTCCACGCTGTTTTACATCGCCATTTACTTTTACCGCGAAGTGTGCGATTTGATGGGCGCTTAACGCGCCATGCCGCGGGAATCTTGACGAAAATGGGGCGGTAATTGTCTTGCAAAACATATCGGTTTTAAATTTATTGGTCTAAAAAACATATACGTACGCATGACAATGGGCTATAATCAGGGTGTCTAATCAATCCGCACGTCAGCGGAATCATCATGGATAGGAGAAAAAGGAATATGACAGGCATCCCACTGATGATTGCCTTTGTCGTCTGCATTGTGCTGATGATTCTGGCAATTTCCAAGCTCAAGGTTCACCCGTTTCTTTCCATTCTCGCGGTATCGCTGTTGCTGGCGATTCTTGGCGGCATTCCCCTGCCGGACATTCCGACCGTCATCGGGCAGGGCTTTTCCGGCACGTTTACGAGCATCGGCATCGTAATCATCCTCGGCGCGCTCGTCGGCACGCTGCTGGAGGTGTCGGGCGCGGCGCTCAAGATGTCCGACTGCGTGGTCCGGCTGGTCGGCAAAAAGCATCCGGAGCTCGCGATGCTCATCATGGGCTGGATCGTGTCCATCCCCGTGTTCTGTGACTCCGGTTTCGTCATTCTGAACCCGATCCGCAAGGCGCTCGTGCAGCGCACGCGCAAGTCGTCCGTGGCGTGCACGGTGGCGCTTTCCATGGGCCTGTACATTTCGCACTGCTTCATCCCGCCGACGCCCGGCCCCATCGCCGCGGCCAACACGCTCGGCGTGGGCAACCATCTGCTGCTGGTCATGGGCCTCGGGGCGCTGCTGTCCATCCCGCCGCTCATCGCGGGATACATCTTTGCGGTGCGCGTGGGCAAAAAGGTGCGCGCTGCGGACGAAGCCGATGCCAACGACGCCACGGTCAAGACGTATGAGGAGCTCGTGGCCAGCTATGGCAAGCTGCCCAACGCCTTCCTGTCGTTTGCCCCCATCGTCGTGCCGATCCTGTTGATGGGCCTTGCGTCCGCGTTTTCCATGGCGGGGCTTGCGGTGCCCTTCGTGCAGTTCCTCGGTACGCCGATCATTGCTCTGGCGGTGGGCGCCGTGCTGGGCGTGATTCTGCTGGCCGCGCAAAAGGGCATGCAGGGCTTCTACAAGCTCACGGATGACACGCTCCGCGTCACCGGCCCGATCCTGTTCGTGACGGCCGCCGGCGGCGTGCTCGGCAAGGTGATCTCCTCCACCAGCATGGTGGAATACATCACGGCCAACGCGGAGGTGCTCTCGACCATCGGCATCTTCTTCCCGTTCCTGCTCGCTGCAATCCTCAAGTGCGCGCAGGGTTCGTCCACCGTGGCCATCACGACCACTGCCGGCATCATGGCGCCCATGATGGAGGTGCTGGGCCTTGGCACGCCGGTGCTGGGCGCATTGACGGTCATTGCCATCGGCGCCGGCGCCATGACGGTGTCGCATGCGAACGACAGCTACTTCTGGGTGGTGACGAACTTCGGCGAGATGAAGGTGGAGGACGGTTACAAGACGCAGACGCTCGGCACGCTGGTCATCGGCCTGGCCTCCATGGTCGGCGTGTTCATCGTGTGGATGTTCCTGCACTGAGAACGGTTTACCCTGTGTGTGAAACAAAATGACGCAGCCGGGCGGCGGCATTATGCCGCCGCCCGGCCGCGCCCAACGGGAAAGGAGAAGTGCTATGGATCTCAAACGGGACGCTGACGCCATTATCGCGGCTGCGCTACATGCGGCCATGCCGGATACCGCAGTGCAGAAGGCGCTTGAAAGCCTGCCCGAATGTCGTGGGCGGCTCGTGCTCGTAGCGGCCGGCAAGGCGGCCTGGCAGATGGCCGCGGCGGCGCTTGCCGCGCTGGACGGGCGCGTGGACGGTGGCGTCGTCATCACCAAGTATGGCCATTCGCGCGGCGAGCTGCCGGGGGTACGCGTCTTTGAGGCCGGGCATCCCGTGCCGGACGAAAATTCCTATCGTGCGACGCAGGCGGCCATCGACCTGGTCGAACCGTTGACGGCGGACGACCTCGTGCTGTTCCTGCTCTCGGGCGGCGGCTCCGCGCTGTTTGAAAAGCCGCTCATCCCCGGAGAAGAACTGGCTGAACTGACCCGCCGCCTGCTGGCCAGCGGCGCGGACATTGTGGAGATCAACACGATCCGCAAGCGCCTGTCCGCCGTCAAGGGAGGGCGCTTTGCAGAGTTGTGCGCGCCTGCGCACGTGTTTTCCATCGTGCTGTCCGACATCATCGGTGACCCGCTGGATATGATCGCCTCCGGCCCGGCGTATCCCGACAGCTCGACCGCGGAACAGGCGGTGCGCATTGCAGAAAAATATGGGTTGCCGCTCTCGAGCAAAGCGGACGCGCTGCTCAGGACGGAGACCCCCAAGAAGCTGGAACACGTGGAGACGCATGTGACCGGCAGCGTGCGGCAGCTGTGTGCGGCTGCGGAGACGACGTGCCGTACGCTCGGTTACCGGCCGGTGGTGCTGACCGCGAGCCTCTGCTGCGAGGCGCGCGAGGCGGGCAGCTTCTTTGCCTCCATTGCCGCATATCATCAGGACGCGGGCGAGTCCGTGGCGTTCATCGCCGGCGGCGAGACGGTGGTGCACCTGCGCGGCACGGGCATGGGCGGGCGCAACCAGGAGTTGGCGCTCGCTGCGGCGCAGGGGATCGCGGGCATGGAGGGGACGGCGCTGTTTTCGCTGGGGTCCGATGGCACGGACGGCCCGACGGACGCGGCGGGCGGCTATGTGGACGGAGGGACGAACGCGGTGCTGCAGGAAAAGGGCATCCACATTGCCGACGTGCTGGCAGACAACGACGCATACCATGCGCTGCGCGAGGTGGACGGCCTGCTCATGACCGGCGCCACGGGCACGAACGTGAACGACCTGACGGTGCTGCTCATCCGCCGCTGAAGCGCGTGCCTGCCGCCCCGCGCGCTGCAGCGGGATGCGGGCAGCCGGCTGCCCCGATGGTGCCACGGCCGCACCCTGCGCCTTGCGCGGCCCGCACGGGTGGGTTTCGTGCCTGCCTGTGAAAAGCGTGCCATAATACGGAAAATTCCCGCCGCCGCCGGGCTTGCACGGCGGCGGCGGGAATGCTATACTGTAACATGAACGAATGTGGACATTGCGACGGGACAGGCCTGCCGCAAAAGAATAAAGGAGGAGTTCCATCATGCAGTATTCCCGCGATGTGGAAGAAATGGTCTGCGTCTTGAAGGGCGCAAAGCACGATCCCGCGCCGATCCCCGAAGAGGGCAAGTGGGTCAAGGCCAAGCAGATCGGCGATATCAGCGGCCTGACGCACGGCGTCGGCTGGTGCGCGCCGCAGCAGGGCGCGTGCAAACTGACGCTCAACGTCAAGAACGGCGTCATCGAAGAGGCGCTCGTGGAGACGCTGGGCTGCTCCGGCATGACGCACTCGGCCGCCATGGCCGCGGAGATCCTGCCCGGCAAGACCATCCTGGAGGCGCTCAACTCTGACCTCGTGTGCGACGCGATCAATACCGCCATGCGCGAGCTGTTCCTGCAGATCGTGTACGGCCGCACGCAGAGCGCGTTTTCCGACGACGGCCTGCCCATCGGCGCGGGCCTCGAAGACCTCGGCAAGGGGCTACGCTCCCAGATCGGCACCATGTACGGCACGCGCGCCAAGGGCCCGCGCTACCTCGAGATGGCGGAGGGCTATTGCCTGGGCATCGGCCTCGACGAGAACGGCGAGATCATCGGCTACAAGTTCGTGAACCTGGGCAAGATGATGGACGCCATCAAGAAGGGCGTGGACCCCAAGGAGGCGTACGAGCAGAACATCGGCACTTATGGCCGTTTCGACCAGGCGGCCAAGGTGATCGACCCGCGCAAGCAGTAAGGGGAGGTACAGCATGATTACGTTTGAAGGATACGAGAGAAGAATCGATAAGATCAACGCCGTCCTCGCCGAAAACGGCATCGACGGGCTGGAAGACGCCAAGCGCATCTGCGATGCGGCGGGCGTCGACGCTGCTGGCATCGTGAAGGGCATCCAGCCCATCGCGTTTGAAAACGCGTGCTGGGCGTATACCACCGGCGCCGCGATCGCGCTCAAGAAGGGCGTCAAGACCGCCGCCGAGGCGGCCGAGCAGATCGGCGTCGGGCTGCAGGCGTTCTGCATCCCCGGTTCCGTGGCGGACCAGCGTGCCGTCGGCCGCGGCCACGGCAACCTGGCGGCCATGCTGCTGCGCGAAGAGACGCACTGCTTTGCGTTCCTCGCCGGGCACGAGAGCTTTGCGGCGGCGGAAGGCGCCATCGGCATCGCGCGCACGGCCAACAAGGTGCGCAAGCAGCCGCTGCAGGTCATCCTGAACGGCCTTGGCAAGGACGCGGCGTACATCATCTCGCGCATCAACGGCTTTACGCACGTCGAGACCGAGTACGACTATCATACCGGCGAGCTGAAGGTCGTCTCCACCCGCGCGTTCTCCGAGGGCGACCGCGCCAAGGTGCGCTGCTACGGCGCGGACGACGTGAACGAGGGCGTGGCGATCATGCGCCACGAGAGCGTGGACGTGTCCATCACCGGCAACTCCACGAACCCGACGCGCTTCCAGCATCCGGTGGCCGGCACCTATAAGAAGTGGTGCTGGGAGAACGGCAAGAAATACTTCTCCGTCGCCTCCGGCGGCGGTACGGGCCGCACGCTGCACCCGGACAACATGGCCGCCGGCCCCGCCTCCTACGGCATGACCGACACCATGGGCCGCATGCACAGCGACGCGCAGTTTGCGGGCAGCTCGTCCGTCCCGGCGCACGTGGAGATGATGGGCCTCATCGGCATGGGCAACAACCCCATGGTCGGCGCGACCGTCGCCGTCGCCGTGGCCATCGAGGAAGCGGTGAAGTAACCGCATTCGGCCCGGATACGCATAGAACAGACCGCCGCCCTGCCCCCGCATTTTGCGGAGGCAGGGCGGCGATTTCTACTGGGTGACATTCGGACAGCGGGACGCGGCGCCTTGCCGGTTGCGCATCCTTCAGATCCACATTGCAGACCCTTATACGTCGTCTACGTCGTCGCCTGTATTCCGCTCCTGTAATGTGTCATAGACCACTTCCAGAAGCCCGATGGAGTTGATGGGGTAGAGGTCGACCGAGTCCAGATACCAGGTTGTCCCTCTCTGATACAGAATAAAACGGAGATCATATCGATTTCTGGTTGCACCATCCTTGCTTTTGATGGTCATCTGCGTTTCTACAATTTTGATGGCGGAAAGCTCGTCCACAAAGTCGTTCAGAAACTCCGTCATACCGATGGACTCTTCTTCGTTTTCAGCCTTTCTCAGCAGCTGATACAGCGCAAGGTCGCCCAGGTCGGTGGTATCGTCTATGTAGAGATTTCCCCTGGTTACCGTGAAGCCATCGTCGAATTCATAGATCAGATCGTCGTAAAATTTCAGAAAGTCTTCCTGCCCCGAAATGTCTTCCTCAAAATTTTCCCGCACTTCTTTCTGCTCTGTCGCAGACAGGCTGTAGTTGGGCAAGGCGGCGTCAAAATAAGCCTCAGCAGACTGCATGTCAAACATGCCGGCCAGCTGTTTTGCATTTCCCGTCCGGATGGCTTGCAGCGTGCCGTCGATGATACCGGTATAAGAGCTCGACGCGCTGCATCCAATCAGCCATAGGGCAGAGAGACAGGCGAGCGCTACAACCATTCCCCGTTCCATCCATTTCCGTTTCATCCGTTTTCTTCTCCTTTATCCTGAAATTTTTATAAACTGGACCGTCTTCTCCTGCACCTCCAGCCGATACCCATACTCCCGGCTTTTCCTTGCCAATGCGGAACGGCTGAGCAAATACGAAGCGTCCTTTGGCAGCGGAATTCCCGCCTTTGCCTGGTATTGCGCGTCCGTTAAGGAAAAGTTTTCACGGGAAAGGAGCAATGGCTCGATGGCGTCCAATTTGGGTCGCTTGCCCATGCGAGCTCACCTCCTTCCAGACATAGAATACAAATCCCACCTTTCGACATTATACATCCTTAAAATCTATATTGCAAGGCATATGTATCCTGATTTTCCACGGAAATAATGGGGGAAATACTAAAATGATAGGGAAAGGCGGTGCGTGGTTTGGATTATCTGGAACTGTTCTATCAAAGATTGACGGAGTTGCGGCTGCAAAAGGGCGTGTCAGCGCGCGACATGAGCCTGTCGCTCGGCCAAAGCGAAAGCTATATCAATAAAATTGAAAACAGGCATACGCTCCCGTCGATGCAGGGGTTTTTCTATATTTGCGAGTATTTCGATGTCACGCCTGCCGAATTTTTCAATCCCAAGCTTCACGCGCCCGCCAAAACAAGAGAAATCATACAGGAACTCGAGGGTTTGTCGCCTGTAGCGGCCGAACACGTCCTGCTGCTGATTCAGGATTTGAAGAATAGATGAAACATTTTGCCGCAGCGCCTGCGCCGCTTACCGGGGCGGCGCGGCGAGAGGCTGCTGCGGCTTTCGGTCACTTCAAACGGTCATTGCTCTGTGTTTTTGGCGATCTGCCCAAGGCCCAGATAATGCAGGCCGAGAAGGTACAGCCGAATACCGAAGAGACTGGCCAGGATTGCGAGGTATGCTGCGGCCACCAAAATATTGGTAAAGGTGGAATATGCCCGGAGTGTCAGGGCCTCGCCCACATCTTCGCCGGTGGTCACTAAAGTAATTACCAACAACACCAGCCCGGCGATCAGGCACGTTTTTATCATAACGATGCCGCCCTCGTAAAGTTTTGCCCCGCGTTCCAACAAGCGATCTGAAATGCCATCCATCATACGTCATCCTCCCTGAAATATTTGGTTTCTGGTCTGCGCGTCTGCAAATCATGCCAGCAATGCCCGGCGTGCCCATTGCTGCCCGCCTCCCGGCGCGGCGTTCGGCCTGGAACCGCCAAAGAACTGCCTGATTATCAAAAAATACAGTCATCACTATTAAATAATATAATAGCAACAACATGTGTTTGTCAATACTGCCTTTATCTAAACTAATAGCAAAAGAATTAGAAAAGGGCGGTGCAGGCCATGAGAGAGAAGAAGGAAATCAATATCCGGATTGGCGAGCAGGTGAAGCGCGTGCGCGAACAGGCCGGTTGGACGCAGGAGCAGCTGGCGGAGCAGGTCGACGTTTCGCCGCAGTACGTGTCCGATCTGGAGCGGGGCGTGGTCGGCCTCTCCGTCGCGACGCTGAAACGGCTGTGTGAGGTGCTTTCGATCTCGTGCGACCGCATTTTGTTCCCGCAACGGGAGGAAAACGACGTGACCGACCTGATGGAGCGCTGCGCGCGGCTGCCCAGGGCGCAGTTTGAGATCGTGTCGGACATCGTGAACCGGTATCTTGCGGGCATCGCGCTTGCCGCTCGGCAGGGGGAATAGCCGCCGGCGCGCGTGGCGCGCAAAGGCGGTGGATTTTCCGCGCCGTTTCCGCTATAATCAAGGACGATGCAGCCCGCCGCCGCGCATGCCGCGCCGCGGGCGGGCCGCCCCTATGCGCGGCCGTGGACTGCCGCCGTGCGGGAAGCGGCGCGGGCGCATGCAGGGAGCGGCGCAACTGGAAGGGAGGTCGAGGGACCCATATGCACGATAAGACGATTCAGACGCTTGCCAAGGCCGGCCTGCTGGCGGCGGCGATTTTTCTGCTCACCGCCGTGGTGTCGATCCCGATCCCGGGCGGCCTGGGCTATGTGAACCTCGGCGACGCGGGCGTGCTCACCGCGGCCGCGCTGCTGGGCAGCTGGTGGGGCGCGGCCTGCGCCGGGGTGAGCGCGGCGCTGGCCGACCTGTATCTGGGCTTTGGCGTGTATGCGCCGGCGACGCTCGTCATCAAGGGCGCCGTAGCGCTGACCGCGGCATGGCTGCTCAAGAAACTGCCGGAAAAACTGTCGCTCGTCGCGTTCCTTGTGGCGGCGCTGCTGGTGCCGGCGGGGTATTTTCTGTATGAATCGCTGCTCTATGGCGCGGCGGCCGCTTGGGTCAACGTCGGGTTCAACGCGCTGCAGGGCGTGATCGGCGCGGTGGCGGCGCAGGTGCTGACCGCGGCCCTGCGCGTGGCGACGGGCGGGCGTCGCGGCTGAGCGGAGGCGGGGAGGAGGACGGCATGGAACGGAAGCCGGACGTGGCGCTCAAGCGCTGCCAATCGTACCATTTGGAGGAAGTGCGCGCGGCGCTCGTGGAGGTGCTTGCGCCCTTTGGCGGGTTGAGCTGGGCGCGCCCGGGCATGCGCGTGGCGCTCAAGGCCAACCTGCTCACTGGCGCCCACCCGGACGCGGCGGTGACGACGCACCCGGCCGTATTGACGGCGCTCACCGAGCTGCTGATTGAACGCGGCGCAGAGGTCGTGATCGGGGACAGCCCCGGCGGGCCGTTCACGTCCGCTATCGTCGGACGGGCCTATGCGCTGTCGGGGCTTGCGCAGTGCGAGGCGGCCGGCGCGCGGCTCAACCGGAATTTTGCGCAGGCCGAGGCGCGCTTTGACGCCGCCGTGTCGGCCAAAAGCTTTTCCTACACGGCGTATCTGGACGAGGCGGATGTGATCCTCAACGTCTGCAAGCTCAAGACGCACGGCATGATGGGCATGACGGCGGCGGTGAAGAACCTCTTTGGCGCCGTGCCCGGCACCGTGAAGCCGGAATATCACTACCGGTTCCCGGAGCAGCGCGCGTTTGCCAACATGCTCGTGGACCTGAACGAGTATTTTCGGCCCCGCCTAAACATCGTGGACGCGGTGGTGGGCATGGAGGGGAATGGGCCCGCGCGCGGCAAGCCGCGGGCGATCGGGTGCCTGCTCGCCGCCGAGTCGCCGTATGCGGCGGATCTCGCCTGCGCGTCGATCCTCGGCCTGACGGCGGACGATGTCCCCACGCTTCGCGTGGCGGCGGGGCGCGGCCTTGCGCCGGACGACGCGGCGGCGCTCGCGGTCGTGG
>URQH01000030.1 GCA_900549955.1 uncultured Eubacteriales bacterium
CCAGGTACACCTCGTTCCGCTCTGCCAGGTATCCCCCGAACAGCGCCCCCATCGCACCTGCTCCCAATACTGTGATCTTCATTGTCTCTCTGTAGTGCCTTCCTCTTGTTTGCTTTTGCGCTTCATGACATAATTGTGATTATGTCGTGATCGGCCCTGGCACGTTTGGCGCGCGTGCCACGGAAAAGCCCGTTTCATGATCGGATGGGTACGGGGAATCACCACCATTATTTATAATGATTTATACTGCTACACGGCAGCAGCATGTAAAAGCATCCGTCTCAACAATCGTGATCGATTGCGAGGAGAACGGATGCTTTTCGTAATTATTTCCTACGCCATTACATAACGGTCCCACTAAGCAGAGAACCGTCTTCGTTGCTTCATGCTTTTTCGCTATTATTCCTGCATTTTACTCTTGCATTGCTGAACAAACTATGGTATGATCTGGTTGCAATCGATGCTGGAATCAATTTTTTTGACTAACGCCGGTTTTTTTCAATTACTCGGTTTTATTCGTTCGATTTTCCATTTCACGACATAATCACAATTATGTCGTGTTTTTATATGACCAGACCCAGCCGTTCGATCTTGCGCCGGTGTTCCACCCCGGTACTCATGATATAGATTCGCGTGGTATTGATGTTGCTGTGTCCCAGCAGGTCCGCAAGCTTTGCAATGTCTTTCTCAATTCCGTAAAATATGCGCGCAAACAGCTTGCGCAGGTTGTGCGGGAACACCTTGCTCTTGGGCACCCCTGCCGCCCGGCACAACTGCTTCATTTCCGCCCAGATGTTGCTGCGGTTGAGCGCCCGCCTGCTCCGGGTCCGGAACACAGGCCCACTTCCGATTCCCGCCCTGTGCACATACTCCAACAGCCGCCGGCGCAGTTTTCCCGGGATCAGGATGGTGCGCGTCTTTCCCTTGCACGTCACCGCAATTTCCCCCTGCCGCACTGCTTCCACCGTGAAATACGCCAGTTCCGACACCCGGATTCCCGTGCCGCAGATCGTCTCCAGCAGCAGCTGTAGCCTTGGCCGCTCCTTTGCGCTCTCCACCAGGCGCAGATATTCCTCCTTGCTCAGCTCCTTCGCCTCCGGGCAATACGTCTGCCGCTGCGTCCGGATGCTCCGCACCGTTCAGTCGTTCCAGCCCAGATACCGGAAAAAGCTGTTCAGGCTCGCCAGCATCGAGTTGATCGACCGCACCGCATAGCCACGCTCAATCAGCTGCTGTTTGTACGCCATCACAGCCGTCTTTTCCACCGCTCCACTCTGCATATATCCCAAAAACGCGCGCACGTCCCGTAGATATTTCTCCATTGTTGCGTCGCTCTTCTCCGCTTCCCGCAGCCATGCTTCGTATTCGCACAGCTGCGTCTCTGTAATCATTCGCATTTCCATGTTCTCTTCCTCTCTTTCCTTCTGTTCTGGTCCCTATCCGGACTCTTTGCCCGGATACGTTCCTTCTCCTTCCATTCTGTCCAATTTTTCCGTAACTTTCCTCCCCCGCTGCTCCACGGCCCCCAAGCACACAAAAAAAGGGCGGCCCTTTCGGTCCGCCCCGCGCGCCGCGCCGCTTTGCGCGGCGCCTCATGGCAGTTTCCCGCCTTCCTTACCCGTTCACAGTGCCGCTCCCGCCTGCTGCCGCCGCCGGTACCGGATGCGCTGTGTGACGAACACCAGCACGAGGATTGCCAGGCCGATCAGGTCGGTCAGCGTGCCCGGTATGATCATGCAGATGCCGCCTCCCAACAACAGCACCACCTCATACCACCGGCAATGGTCCTGCACAAACCCGGTCAACCCTCCCGAGAGCGCATACATGCCCAGCAGCGCCGTGATGACGTTCTGGACGATCTCCAGCGGGTGCGTTTCAATGAGCAGCATGGCAGGGTTGAGCACGAAGATGTACGGCACGATAAACGCGCCAACGGCCAGGCGCGTGGCCGTAACGCCCGTCTTCATTGGATCCCCCTTGGCTATGGCCGATCCCGCCATGGCCGCAAGGGCGACCGGCGGCGTGATATCCGCCACGATGCCGAAATAGAACACGAACATATGCGCGCTCATGACGATCGCCATCGTCGGCGCCGTCGGATCGATGCCGCGCATGCCGCAGATGATGGAAATCATCGCCGGCGCGCAGATCGTGGACGTGATCAAATAGTTGGCTGTGGTCGGCACGCCCATGCCCAGCACGATCGACGCCAGCATCGTAAAGAACATCATCAGATAGATGCTGTCGCCCGCAAGCATCTTGAGACCCGTGGCAAACTTCAGCCCCAGCCCGGTGAGCGTCACCGTGCCGACGATCATGCCAGCCATGGCGCACGCGATGCCCACGGCAAGCACGTTGCGCGCGCCGGTTTGCAGCGCGTCCAGAATGTCGCGCGGGTCAAAGCCCAGCCGCCGGCGAAACAGGCAGATCAGCATCCATACGGCGATTGCGCCCAGCGCGTAATACGCGAACTGGATGTTCAGATGCATGGAGACGATCATGCCGCCGAGCGGGATCAGGCTCCACCAGCCGATCGAATGCGCCATGAGCGAGGCCAGGATCGCGCCGAGCGCCGCATACGACGCGGTGATATCGTTGGTGGAGAGCACATAGATCATATACAGCAGCGGCAGCAGCAGGTGCCCCCGCTCACGCAGGACCTGGCCCACCTTTGGCAGCTCTTCTGCCGACATGCCCCGAAGGCCAATCTTGCGCGCCTCGTGGTGCACGCTGATGAGAATACCGGAAAAATACAGGATGGCCGGGATAATGGCCGCCTTGACGACGGCGGAATAGGCAAAGCCGGTGCTCTCCGCCATCAGGAATGCCGCAGCACCCATGACGGGCGGCATGATCTGCCCGCCCGTGGAAGCCGCCGCCTCGACCGCTGCGGCAAACTCCGGCTTATAACCCAGCCGCTTCATGGCCGGGATAGTGAACGAGCCGCTGCCGACCGTGTTCGCCACGGAGCTGCCGGACACCGTGCCCTCCAGCGCCGACGCGATGACCGCCACCTTGGCAGGCCCGCCCACGCGGCGGCCGGCCAGCGCGTTGGCCAGGTCGATAAACAGCTTGCCCACGCCGGTCTTTTCGAGAAACGCGCCAAAGAGCACAAACAGGAAAATGTAAGTGCTCGACACGCCCAGCGGCGTGCCGAACACGCCGGAGGTGGTGTAGAACATGTGGTTGATGATCTGCTTGAGCTTCATCTGGCGGATGCCGAACGTGCCCGGGATGAGATACCCGAAAAAGGCATACAGCAGGAACACGCCCACGACGATCATGATCGGCAGGCCGACCACGCGGTGGCACGCGCCCAGCAGCAGCAAAATGCCCACGACGCCGACCGTGATGTCAAACCAGTTGAAATTGCCCACGTTGCGGATGACGTACTCGTAATTGAGCGGGATGTACAGCATCGCCGCGAGCGCCAGCGCCGCCAGCGCATAGTCATACCACGGGATGCGATCCTTGGGCAGCGTGGCCTTGGCCGGGTACAACAGGTAGGCCAGCGCCAGGATGAACGCCAGATGCACCGGGCGAAGCACCTGGATCGGAATGGTCCAGATGGTGGTATAGATCTGGAACACGGCAAACGCTGTGAGCAGCACGGCAATGAGAATGGCGTTGGGCCGGCTCAGGTTCACGCGGTGCGCCGACTCCTTGTCGTACTTGCGCAGCACCGCCTCTGCCTCCAGCTTTGCAATTTCCTCCTCGCTCATGCCGGTCGTGTCCACGTTGTGCAGCAGGTTGTGATGGTGATGCTTGTGCTTATCCTCTTTTCCCTTTTCCTTCAATCTCGCCAAACCTCCTCCTCCGATGTGATTGGTCAGTGCCCCCGCAGCAGCGCGGGCAACGTCATGGTGCCAATGGCAAGTTCCAGCAGACGGCCGCTGCCCGCCAGTTCGACAAGCGAAATCTCCCGCCCGCGCAGCAGGATGCGCTGGTTGGGGTATTCCTGCGTCAACAGCGGGATGCTGGACTGCACCTTGTCGATGCCTGTCAGAAGAAATCCGTCCTCCGTCTGTTCAAAGGCCGTGCCGATCCCATCGGCCAGCACGGGGATGCCCACGCCGTATGCAGTGAACGACGTCTGCGTGCACACGAGCGCATCCCCCTGGCGGACGATGGTGTCCGTTACGTCCGAACGGTTGACAGAATGGGTATAGCGAAGGGTAAACGACTCCCCATCGGCCAGCGGCAGCGCCAGCAGCACCGCCCCCGTCTCGCCGTCGCGCACGGTCAGCCCGCTGCCGGCCGGTGCGCACAGCAACGCCCCCAGCAGCACCAGCGTGCAAAGCCCCAGCATGGACCGCACGCGCCTCCGGCGACCGTCCTTTTTGGGCGTGCGCCCGGCAGCGCCGGGCGCACGCGCCTGTTCCCCTTCCCTATTCACAAAAGGTCACGTCACTCGAGTCCCTGCTCGGCAAAGTACTTCAGCGCGCCGGGATGGAAGTCCACCGTGACGCCCGCCTTTGCGGTCTCGAGCTTGACGTCGTTGCCGCGCGCGTTTCCGGCGATGAGCGCGTCGGTGTTCTCAAACAGGGTCTTGGTGATCAGATAGACGGTGTCCTCGGACAGGTCCTCCGTGCACGCGAGCGTAGCCAGCATGGCAACCGTGCCCACATCGCCGTCAGAACCATAGTTGTCTGCCGGGATGATCGTCTTGGAGTAGAACGGATACTTGGCAATCAGCGCGTCCGCGCCCTCGCCGTCGATCGGCACGACCACGATGTCCTTCTTGGTGGTCAGTTCCACGATGGCCGAGTTCGGCAACGCGGAGGTGGCAAACGCCGCGTCCACCGTGCCGTTCTGCATGGCGGTCGAAGCCTCGGAGAAAGAGAGATACTGCACATCGATGTCGTCAAACGTCAGGCCGTACGCCTCGAGCACCTGCTTGGCGTTGGTCTCCGTGCCGGAGCCCGCGTCGCCCACGCACACCTTTTTGCCCTTCAGATCGGCCACGCTCTGAATGCCGCTCTCCTGAAGCGCCACGAGCTGCACCGCCTCGGGATACAGCGATGCAATCGCGCGCAGCGACGGCATGGCCCCCTTGTCGGCCATGGTCTCGGTGCCGGTCACCGCATAGCCCAGCACGTCGTTCTGCATGATGGCCAGCTCCGCCTCGCCGTTGACCAGAGAAGTGCAGTTGGCCGAAGAGGCGCCAGACGTCACCGCCGTCACTTCCAGCTGTCCGGCGGATTTTTCCGTCAACACGCTCGCGATAACGCCGCCAAAGGCATAGTAGGTGCCGGCGTCGCCACCGGTGACCATGATCAACCGCTGGACCTCTGCCGTGCCCGCGTTCGGATCCGCCGCAGCATCGCCGTTTTCCGGGTTCGTCGCGCACGCCGTCATGGCAAACAGCACCGTGAGCGCCAGCAAAATGGAGAGCACTTTTTTCATCAGCTTTTCCTCCCAGATTTGAATATATATGGTATTATAACAAACACACATGCAGGATTTCAATAGAGAAATTTCATTTTATACACGTTCTATACACATTTGTGCATTTCATGGCGTTTGACGAATCTTGCTTTTTTCCGTCCCTATGGTACAATGAGGAATAAAAAAGCGCGCGGCAACTTCTGTTACCGCGCAACCGGAGGACCCTATGGCTGCACCAAACGACCAGGCGACTTTTGAACATTCTCTTCAGCTCTGCATCGACCGGCTGCATCTTTATGCTCCGGGCGCCATCGGCGACCGGCTCTCGCTCCGCCTCGTCGACTGCTGTTGGAGCAGCCGTTCCTGCACGCTGCAGGCCGCTACGGCAGAGTGGATGCGCAACATCAACCACACGCTGCACGGCGGCATGTGCGCCACGATCCTCGACCAGGCCATGGGCTGCCTGGCCTACTGCTGCAAGCCCGGCGAAGGCGTTTCCCCGACCATCCAGCTCCAGGTGAACTACGTACGGGCGATCCCGGTCGGAGAGGACGTCTTTGTGCGCATGCGTCTCATGTCCGTCACCCGGCACCTGATCCACATCACGGCGGAGGCCTGGACCGGCGAGGACGCCGGTCGCACCTGCCTCACCGCCACCGCTACTTATTTCTTCTGCCCCGGGCCTGCGCCAGAGGCGTAAGCGTCACACAAACAGATTGAACAACAGCGTATCTTCGTTCAGGATGGTATAGGCAAAGCCCTTCGACGCCATCCGCTCGAGCAGGGACGGAAAATCCTCGGCGCGCGCCAGCTCCACGCCGATGAGCACCGGCCCTTTTTCCTTGTCGTTGGCCTTGGTGTATTCAAAGCGCGCAATGTCGTCGTCCGGCCCCAGCACCTCGCCCACAAACTCGCGCAGCGCGCCCGGGCGCTGCGGGAACTGGACGATAAAATAGTGTTTGAGCCCCTCGTAGAGCATCGACCGCTCCCGGATCTCCTGCATGCGCGCGATGTCGTTGTTGCTGCCGGACAGGATGCACACGACCGTCTTACCACGGATCTGGTCCTGGCAGAAGTCCAGCGCCGCCAGCGGCAGCGCACCCGCCGGCTCCAAAACGATGGCGCTGTCGTTGTACACCTGCAAAATGGTGCCGCAGACCTTGCCCTCCGGCACGACCACGATGTCGTCCAGCACCTCGCGGCAGATGCGGTAGGTCAACTCGCCCACGCGTTTGACCGACGCGCCGTCTACGAAGTTGTCCACCTGCTCCAGCGTGACCACCTCGCCCGCATCGAACGCCGCCTTCATGCTGGCGGCGCCGGCCGGTTCACAGCCGATGACCTTCGTGTTCGGGCTCGTCCCCTTGACATAGGTCCCTACGCCCGCCATCAGGCCGCCGCCGCCGATGGTCCCAAAGATATAGTCGATCTCCGGCACGTCGTCGGTCAGGATCTCCAGCCCGACCGAGCCCTGCCCGGCGATGACCTGCGGATCGTCAAACGGGTGGATGAACGCCATGCCGTGCTCGTCGCAATAGGCCTGCGCCGCCGCGGCCGAATCGTCAAACGTGTCGCCCGCCAGCACGATCTCCACAAACTGGCCGCCAAACCGCGTGACCTGGCGGATCTTCTGCTTCGGCGTGGTGACCGGCATGAAGATCTTGCCCTCCACCTCCAGTTCACGGCAGGAAAACGCCACGCCCTGCGCGTGGTTGCCGGCGCTGGCGCAGACCACGCCGCGCGCAAGCACCTCTTGCGGCAGCGTGTGCATCTTGTTGTACGCGCCGCGAATCTTGAACGAACGCACCACCTGCAGGTCTTCCCGCTTGAGGTATACGTTACAGTCGTACCGCTCGGACAGCACGTCGCTGCGCATGAGCGGCATGCGGTTGAGCACCTTTTTGAGCCGCTGCTCGGCGCGGATGATGTCCTGCAGCGTCACCTGTTGTTCCATGTCCCTGTCCCCTCGCTTTGATGAAAGTTGCCATTGTGTTAACCGTTATACTATATCATATATTTCCCTGGGAGAAAAGCGGTTTTTTGCGCCGCCGTTGCCCGCGCCGCATTGGCGGCGCGGGCAACGGCGGTGCAGGAATGGCGGCAAGGGACTTGACAAAGCGGTCTAATGATGTTAAACTCCCGATGTGGGTTTAATGTTGTTAAACCAATTTTTGTCAACGGAGGTCCGTACATGAACGAACACACCCTGGGCGCCATGGAGCTGCGCTTTGCGGAGCTCATCTGGGCGCACGCGCCCATCACCTCCGGCGAGCTGGTGCGCCTGTGCGCGGCCGCGTTCGGCTGGAAAAAGTCGACCACGTACACCATGCTGCGCCGCCTCTGCCAGCGCGGGCTCTTTCAAAACGATGGCGGCACCGTGTCCGCGTGCATGAGCGAGGCGGAGTTCCGCGCGATGCAGTGCGAACAGTTCGTTTCGGACGCCTTTGACGGGTCGCTGCCGCAGTTTGTGGCGGCCTTTACGTCCCGCCGCCCGCTGCGTGCCGACGAGGTGGAGGAATTGAAGCAGATGATCGCGGACTGCGAGGTGCGCACATGACGGGCGCGGGCACGCTGGAGCAGCTGTTCCTGCAGATCCTGAACATGAGCTTTGGCGGCAGCGTGGCCATCCTGCTCGTGCTGCTGTGCCGGCTCGCGCTCGCCCGCGCGCCAAAGCGCTTTTCCCACGCGCTGTGGGCGCTGCCGCTGATCCGGCTGCTGTGCCCCTTCACGCTGGAGAGCGCCGCGAGCCCGCTGCCCATGACGGCCGACCCCATCCCGCCCGACCTCGGCCTGCTGGAGACGCCGGAGATCCACACCGGCCTGCCTGCGCTCAACGCGGCGGTCAGCGGTTCGCTGCCGGCAGGCTCGCCGGCAACGAGCGCCAACCCGCTGCAGATATTCATCGCCATCGGCACGCTGCTCTATCTGCTGGGCGTGCTGGCGATGGTTTCCTATGGCATCGTGGCCTACGTGCGCCTCAGGCGGCAGCTTGCCGGCGCCATGCCGCTCGAACAGGGGCTGTATGAGGCGCCCGGCATCCCGTCGGCCTTCGTGCTCGGGCTGTTCCGTCCGCGCATCTATCTGCCCGCCGGGCTCTCCGGCGAGGAACGGGCGCACGTGCTCGCGCACGAGCGCGCACACCTCCGCCGGCTGGACCATGTGACGCGGCTGCTGGGCTTTGCCGCGCTGTGCCTGCACTGGTTCAACCCGCTGGTGTGGCTGGCGCTGCGGCTGAGCGCGCGCGACATGGAGCTCTCCTGCGACGAGCGCGTGCTGCGCGAGGCCGGGCGCGACATCCGCGCTTCCTATGCCGGCGCGCTGCTGCGCCTGTCCACGCCCGGGCACAAGCTGCCCGGCGCGCCGCTGGCCTTTGGCGAAAGCGACGCGGGCGCGCGCATCAAAAACGTGCTGCGCTACCGGAAGCCGGCCTTCCTGCTGTCGCTTGCCGCGGCGCTGTTGTGCCTGCTCGCCGCCGCGTGCGCGCTGGTGAGCCGCGCGCAGGGCTCGGGCGCGTCCGCCCTTTCCGGCACCTATGCCGTGCAGGACATCCTGTACGCGTCGCCGGTCTATTCGTTCTCCTACAGCTCACCGGAGGACGCGCCGCAATACGCCATCGACGCGGACGGCACGCTGCTCGAGCGCGGCGGCCTGTCCTCGATGGACGGCGCGCACGCATCGGGCGCGTGGGTCGCGCTCGGCACGCTCCGCGAGACGGCGTTCGACGCGGACCGGTTTGTCTCTCTGTTTCTGACGCCCGATTACCCGGAGGACTTCGCCCCCGGGGCCATCGCAGGCGGCGTGCAGCGCGCCTGGGCGCTCTCCCCGGCCGAGGGCGGCGTGCAGGACGCGCTGCTGCTGGAAACCGAAGGCGGCGACCTGATGCTGCTGCTCACAAGCGGCGCGCTTGCAGGTGACGAGCCGGCTCCCGCGCGCTGGCTGTTCGCGCTCGAGCGCGACGGCGCGCCGTTCGACACGATTGCGGTGGAGCGCAGTATTCAAGAGACGTATGCGCTGTCCGCGCCGGTGCGCTGCTTTGCCTACTACGCCACGCCGGAGGCGCCGGACCACTGTCTCGTCGCGTGGATCGCCGGCGAGGACATGGGCTACAGCGTGCTCGTGCGCGGCGAGACGGCGGACGCATTCCACATGAGCGGCACGCTGTACCGCGGCGCGGCCGTCTCCGGCGAACCGGTGCTGTGCGGCCCGCACCTGGGCGACGACGGGCACGAGATCGCGCTGGACGCCATCCTGTCGAACGACCCGCTGCTGGCGTCCGTCACGCGCACGGCGGGCGGCAAGAGCGAGACGCAGGCCGTCTCCGGCGCGCCGTCGCTGACCGTGTTCGCCGCGGTGGAAGGCACGATGGAGCTGACCTACATCTACCGCGAAACGGCCGGCACGGACGCGACCGCGGCTGCCGATGCCGCCGCAGGCAGCGTCCCGCAGCCTTCCCCGCTGCCGGACAGGGCGCTCATCGATACGGCGGAGGCGGATATCGACGGCGACGGCCGCAAGGAAACGGTGCTGCTGGCCCACGGCCCCACCTCCGGGCTGTACTCCTTCCAGTTGTACGCCTATGAGGAGGGCGCGCTCGAATCCGCCGGCCTGTTTGTCGACGACGGCACGGAAAGCGGCGGGCCGGAACCCTTTGCCCGGGCGCTGGTGTTGGACGCCGGCGGGCAGCTCTGCGTCCGCGTGGAGCCGCAAAGCGGGTCGCCGGCAGAACGATTGTACACCGTCTCGGTTGAAAACGGCACGCTCGTGCTGACCTGCGGCGACGAACGGTTTGAAGCGCTTCCCCCGTTCTAAGCCCCGAAAGCCGAGAGGCGATGTCCATCACAAACGGTACATCGCGTCAGCCAAACGCCCGCCGCTGCAGATTGCAGCGGCGGGCGTTTTGGAACTGTGTTTGCCAACGCGCGGCGACGCTTCAGCCCACCGGCTGCGCCTGCCCGGCCTGCGCCAGCTCCGCCTCCTGCCGGCGGATGCACTTTTTCCGCACCAGCATGCAGTACGTGAAGTGAATGACGGCCGTCACCGCCCAGGACACGGGATATGAAAGATAGATGATGTCCAGCCGTGGGAACGCCTGGAACACCGTCCAGAGCCACACGATGCGCAGCAGGCAGGTGCCTACGAGCGTGATCACCGTGGAGGAGATGGAGCGTCCAAAGCCGCGCAGCGTACCGGAGCCGACCTCCATGAAGGTGAGGGTGATGTAGGGGGCGAGCAGGATGAACACGCGCAGCTCGGCTGCCTGCACCGCCATTTCGGACGACACGTACAGCCCGATGATCGGCCCGCGCAGCGCGATGATCAGGCCGCCGCCGACCACGGCAATGATGCCCGTGACCAGATAGCAGTTGGCCATCACGCGGCCGATGCGGCGGAACTTGCGCGCGCCATAGTGCTGGCTGGTGAACGTCACGGCCGCCTGGCAGACGGCGTTGGTCGCCGTATACAGGAACATCTCGATGCTCGATCCGGCGGCGTTGCCGTCGATGATGTCCGACCCGCCGGGACAGGCCGCGTTGTTCAGCCCGATGATCGAGGACTGGATGAGCATGTTGGACAGCGAAAACAGCGCGCCCTGTACGCCAGCCGGCAGGCCGTCGTGGATGATCTCGCGCAGCGCCGCGCGGTCAAAATGCAGCTTCCGGAACGACAGGTGGCACCAGCTCTGCTCGTTGCGCAGGCGGATGGCCAGCAGCACCATCGACACCGCGTTGGAGATGACCGTAGCAATCGCCACGCCGTCCACGGACATGTCAAACCCGAGCACGAACAGCAGGTTCAGCGCCACGTTGAGCAGGCCCGTGCAGGTGAGGATGTACAGCGGCGTGCGCGTGTCGCCCTTGGCGCGCAAAATGGCGATCATGAAGTTCGTGAGCGCAAGAAACGGCGTGCCGATGAAGTAGATCCGCGTATAGAGCGTCGCAAGCTCGAGAATGTGCCCCTCGTCGCCCATGCGCTCCAGCACCGGGCGGCTGATCACCAGGCCGATGGCCATGCAGATGAGGCTCGCCACGAGGCCCACCAGCAGCGACGTGTGCACGGATTTTTCCGTCGCCTCCCGGTCGCCGCGGCCGATGTTGCGCGCCACGACGACGCCCGTGCCCACCGCAAAGCCGGAGAACACGTTCAGCACCAGGTTGATGAGCGCGGTCGTCGTGCCGATGGACCCGATCGCGCCGTTGACGCCGGACAGGCCCACCACGATCATGTCTGCCGCGGAATAGCACACCTGCAACAGATTCGTGATCATCAGCGGCAGGACGAACGCCACGATCTTGCCCAGCAGCGGCCCCTCCAGCATGTTGATCTCGCTTGCGCGACGTTTTTTAAGCAGCACCATACGTTCCTTTCCTTTCGTCGTACAGAAGAAGATTCTACTGTATCCGCCAACGAATGTCAACCGCCGCGCAAAAAGCGCCCCCGGCCAGAAGCCGGGAGGCGCCTGTGCTTCAGCGCCGTCTAGGCAAGCCGCTGTTCCAGCCGCGCACGGATGGCGCGGATGAATTCCGCCGTGTTCACCGCCTTTGGCGCAATGCCCTCGGCAAGCCCGGCCAGGTCGCGCGTCATGACGCCGTCGTTCAGCGTGTCAAAACACGCGGCCTCGAGCGCCTCGCCAAAGGCCATCAGCTCGCCCAGCCCGTCCAGCTCGCCGCGCTTTTTGAGCGCGCCGCTCCAGGCAAAGATCGTCGCCATGGGGTTCGTGCTCGTCTCCTCGCCCTGCAGGTAACGGTAGTAGTGCCGCGTCACAGTGCCGTGCGCCGCCTCGAACTCGTACTTGCCGTCCGGGCTGACCAGCACGCTCGTCATCATCGCCAGAGAGCCGAACGCCGTGGACACCATGTCGCTCATCACGTCGCCGTCGTAGTTCTTGCACGCCCAGATGAAGCCGCCCTCGCTGCGGATGACGCGCGCCACGGCGTCGTCGATGAGCGTGTAAAAATAGGTAATGCCCGCCGTCTCGAAACGCGCGCGGTACTCGTTCTCATAGATCTCCTCGAACAGCAGCTTGAACGTCTGGTCGTACTGCTTGGAGATGGTATCCTTGGTGGAGAACCACAGGTCCTGTTTCGTGTCCAGCGCATACTGGAAGCACGCGTGCGCAAACGAGCGGATGGACGAATCCTTGTTGTACATCCCCTGCAGCACGCCCGGGCACTCAAAGTCATACACCGTCTCGCGGAACGCCGTGCCGTCCTCGCCGGTGAACACCAGCTCCGCCTTGCCGGGGCCCGGCACGCGGTACTCGGTCGCGCGGTAGACGTCGCCATAGGCGTGGCGGGCGATGGTGATGGGCTTTTTCCAGTTCCGCACGGCCGGCTTGATGCTGTCGATCAGGATCGGCGCGCGGAACACCGTGCCGTCGAGGATCGCGCGGATCGTGCCGTTTGGGCTCTTCCACATCTCGTGCAGGCCGTATTCCTCGACGCGCTGCCGGTTCGGCGTGATCGTGGCGCACTTGACGCCCACGCCCAGCCGCCGGATGGCCTCTCCCGCCTCATACGTGACGCAGTCCGCCGTCTCGTCGCGGTGCGGCAGGCCGAGGTCATAGTATTCCGTCTTGAGCTCCACAAACGGCGTAAGCAGCTCATCCTTGATCTGCTTCCAGAGGATGCGGGTCATCTCGTCGCCGTCCATCTCGACGAGCGGGGTCGTCATCTGAATCCTGTCCTTCATGGTTCCTCCTTTTCCACTCAACGGTTCTGTGCGGCGTAATAGTTCATCAGGCAACCCTGCAGCAGGATCGTCTTCTCGTCTTCGGTCAGGCCCCGGACGTACAGCGTCAGCGGTTCCACCGTGCCGTCGGCACGGATCGCCCGGGCCGGGATCTCCTCCACGCCGTGCTCGATCGCGGCGCGCACGTCCGGCACAAACACCAGGTCGCCCGGCTCATAGGGGAACGGCGCGTCCGGCGAGAGCGTAAACGGCAGGATGCCCCAGTTGATGCAGTTGCTGCGGTAGCGCTTGGTCGCATACTCATAACAGATGTTGGCCATGCCGCCCAGCACGCGTTGGCAGGAGGCCGCCTGCTCGCGCGCGGAACCGTCGCCCGGACGGTTTGCAAACACGCAGGAGCCAAACTGCGTGCGGGGCAGCAGCGCCTCCGCATCGCCCACGCGGGAGAGCGCGTCCACGAGCTTCTGCGGCCGTCCGCCCGCCCGGCGCGCGGCCTCGTCCGCGGCCACGGCCTTGGAGCGGCCCACGTATTCCGGCACGCGCCGCGAGAGCGTAAACTCCGACAGCCGGATCGGGTTGGACCGGTAGGACGACGTCTCGCCCGACGGGATCAGCTCGTCGGTCGTGGTGACCGGGTCGCGGATGACCGCGTCCAGCTCGACCAGCAGGTGATCGGCCAACGGGTACATCTTCGGCCAGTCGGTGATGTTCGGCCCCAGGATCAGCTCCGCATCCGGGTCTGGCCTGCCAAACCCGTTGTAGCAGCGGCGCTCGTACACGCTGCCGTCAAACACGTATCCCACCGGCGCGGTGTCATAGTCCAGCTCCGTGGCCGGGGTGATATAGCCGCCGTTTGCCGCCGTGGCGGCGATGGAGCGGGCGTCCATGAGCGCGACGACGCTGAGCTGCCCCTCGCCGGGCTTCGACCCCTCGCGATTGGGGAAGTTGCGCGTGGTGTGCCTGAGCGACAGGCCGTTGTTGGCCGGCACGTCGCCCGCGCCAAAGCACGGGCCGCAAAACGACGGCTTCAGAATCGCACCCGCCTCGAGCAGCGTCTCCGTCCGCCCCGAGCGCGTGAGCGCCAGGCTGACCGGCACGCTGGTCGGGTAGACCGACAGGGAAAAATAGCCGTTGCCGATGTCGCGCCCCTTCAGAATGTCGGCAGCCTCCACGAGGTTATCAAACAGGCCGCCCGCGCACCCGGCGATCACGCCCTGGTCCGCCAGCACGCCCTCTGCCCGCACCTTCGAGCGCAGGTCGAGCTTCGCCTTGCCAAACTTCTGGCGCGCCTCCTCCTCCACGCCCGCCAGCAGCTCGTCCGCGCGGGCGAGAAACTCGCGGATCGGATACGCGTTGGACGGGTGGAACGGCAGCGCGATCATCGGCTCGACCTCGTCGAGCGCGATGTGCACCATACGGTCATAGTACGCGCCCTCCTCCGGCGCCAGCGTGCGATACGCCTCCGGCCGGCCGTGTACGCGATAATACGTTTCTACGCGCGCGTCCGTCTGCCAGATGGAGGTGAGGCACGTCGTCTCGGTCGTCATCACGTCGATGCCGTTGCGGAAGTCCACCGGCAGGCCGGCCACGCCGGGGCCGGCAAACTCCAGCACGCGGTTCTTCACAAAGCCGGACGCAAACGTGGCCTTGACGAGCGACAGCGCCACGTCGTGCGGGCCGACGCCGCGCCGCGGCGCGCCGGTGAGATACACGAGCACGACTTCCGGCGCGGGGATGTCGTACGTGTTCTTCAGCAGCTGCTTGACCAGCTCCGGGCCGCCCTCGCCCACGCCCATGGTGCCGAGCGCCCCATAGCGCGTGTGGCTGTCGGACCCCAGGATCATGCTGCCACAGGCGGCAAGCGCCTCGCGCGCATAGGAGTGGATCACGCTCTGGTTGGCCGGCACATAGATGCCGCCGTATTTTTTCGCGGCCGACAGGCCGAACACGTGGTCGTCCTCGTTGATCGTGCCGCCCACCGCGCAAAGGCTGTTGTGGCAGTTGGTCATGGCATAGGGGACTGGGAACGACTTGAGCCCGCTTGCGCGCGCGGTCTGAATGATACCGACATACGTGATGTCGTGCGAAACGAGCGCGTCAAAGCGGATGCGCAAATTGTCTTCCGTGCCCTGCGCGCTGTGGCTGCGCAGGATGCGGTAGGCAATGGTCTTTTCGCGCCCGGCCCGGCGATCCACCGCCGCCCCGGCGACCTGCGGCTTGCCGCCGCAGAGCACGACGCCCTGTTGTTCCAGCGTAATCATGATCGGTTCCCCTTCCTGCGCGCCGGGTTCGCCCCCTTCGCGCACTAATTATATACTATATAACAAAATGCGGAGGAAGTCCATCCCGATTTCCCCCGCCATGCGCACGTTACAGCAAATCCCGCCGGTACAGCCCGCGCGTGCGCGGCTCACCGAGCGGTTCGTGCCGGCAAAACGCGCGTACAACGCGCTCGCACGCCTCCCGCGGCTCCTGCGTGAAGTAGAGCGTGGCAAAATCCAGCCCCTCCAGCCGGTCGTCCCCCAGGTACAGCGGCACGCTGTTGTACAGCACGCTATAGCGCCGCCCCTCGCACCGCACGGGGAAGCGCACGCCCCGCCGGTCGGTCAACGCGCCCCCGCCGGGACAGGCGCCGCAGCCGCGCGGCCCCTGCAGCGGGCAGGCGCGAAAATACATCAGCGGCAGGTATCCATACGCCACGAGCCCGCGCGGCAACCCGCCGCCCAGCCGCCGCACCTCGCGCGCGGGCAGTTCGAACGACAGCGTCACGTCCGCCGCCCCCATGTCGCGGCACACGTTGAGCGCGGCCGTGTTGAGCACGTTCCATCCAAAGCCGCCGTGGACGCGCAGCCCGAGCCGCGCGGCAAGCGGAAAGCCATACAGGTTTTCCGCATGCACGGCTGTGAGCCCCGCTTCGCGCAGCGCGCCAAGCTGCGCAGCCAGCGCCGCCTCGTCCCGGGGGAACAGCGCGCGCGGCAGCTCCGCCACGGCCTTGCCGCCCAGCCGCCCGACCAGCGCCGGCGTGAGCTCCGAAACCGGCAGCAGCACGCGCTCCACCAGGTCTTCACAGCACACCTGCGACGCGCGCGCAAACCGCAGCCGGAGCGCGGGCGCGCCGTTTGCCGCGTGCGGCGCGGCAGGCG
>URQH01000031.1 GCA_900549955.1 uncultured Eubacteriales bacterium
CCGGCCGCCCGCGCAGCGGGCGGCGCCCCGCCGGCCCAGCGGGAGCGGGAGGCGCCCCGGCCATGACCGCCACGCTTGCAAAGCCGCGCGAAATCCCCTACAATAAGGGCAGCAGCCCCGCGCCCGGCAGGCCATCGCCCGCCGGCGGGGGAGCAAAGGAGTGGACGCCCTTGAAGATTCAGGAGAGCGCGGAAAACTATCTCGAAGCCATCCTCGTGCTCACGCGCCGGCTGGGGCAGGCGCGCTCCGTGGACGTGGCGGGCTACCTGGGCTTTTCCAAGCCCAGCGTCAGCGTGGCCGTGAAGCAGCTGCGCGAAAACGGCTACCTCCGTGTGGAGGCGGACGGCACGCTCACGCTGCTCCCGCCCGGCCGGGAGATCGCCGAAAAGATTTATGAGCGGCACTGCGTCATCGCCGGCATGCTGACCGCCCTCGGGGTGGACGAGGAGACGGCGCTCCAGGACGCGTGCCGCATCGAGCACGTCATCAGCGAGGAGAGCTTCCGGCACATCCGCGCGCACTTTGAGGCGCACCGGCAGGCATAGCCGCGCCGCGCCCGGGCGCGGGACGCGCGCCCGGCGCAGGGCAGACGCAGCACGGCCGGCAAACGCATGGCGTTTGCCGGCCGTGTTTTGCCGGTTCGTGCCGCCGGGTCAGTGCCCCGCCGGCTTTTGCCCGACCAGGTCCTTTTCCGTCGTCAGGTCCGCGTGCAGCAGCACGCCAAAGAGCAGCGCGAGCGGCGGGAGCGCCAGCCAGATGGCGCGGCCGCCGAACCAGCCGCACGCGACCGTCCCCGCCACGACCCCGGCCGCAAAGCACAGCAGCATCACAAAGTGCTTGCGCAGCCGTTCCCGGTGCGACTTGTCCGGCGAGCGCCGGTGATGCACCTCGCGCGCCAGCCCCACGCCGATCTGCCGGATGTGGTTCGTCGCAAACGTCGTGGCCACGGGCGTGCCCTCGGCCTGCCGGAACGTGTTGTACTGCATGGAGGCGATGAAGTTGACCGCCACCTGCGAAATCTGCACCGGCGCGGCGTCCGGCACGAGCCCGAGCGCGGCCACCGCCAGCAGTTCCACGAGGATGAGCAGCGTGTCCCAGCGCACCGAAAGGCGGCGTTTGACGGGGCCCGGCACCAGTTCGGACACAAACGCGCCCGCCACATACGCCGTGACCGGCACGATATAGTACAGGGCTCTGCCCCAGTTTCCCGTGCCGAGCGCCATCCCCATGAGCACCACGTTGACCGTCTGCGCGTTGCAGAACACGCCGCCGCGCTCCAGGTAGGTGTACGCGCCGAAGATGCCGGCCACGCCGATGAGCAGGAAATAGATCCAGTTCCGCTCGCACACGAGATAATATCTGCCGTCCGTCCGTTCCTTGCGCCGCATCGCAGGCCCTCCATCCGCCGTTTCCATTCGGGTTGTGCCGGGGCGCGGAACCGCGCCGCGCACGCCGGCCGCTCCATCTTAGCACAACCCCGCCGCCGCGGCAACCCCGCCGCCGTCGTTGCGGCACAACCCGCCGCAGTTGTTGCGGTATTGCCCGCCGCCGCAGTTGCGGCGGGGGGATTTTTCCGATATAATACTGCAAAAGAGCACATCGGATCGGAGGCCGCGACCATGAAACAGACCCTGCTCACCCCCGGCAAGCTGCTCGACGAAAACGGGCACCTCGCACAGGCCGGCTATGCCACGTCCCCCGTGCGCACCTACGACCGCAGCGCCATCCGCGCCAGCCGGCTGCGCATCAAGGAATGGGACTACTATCTCGTCTACAACGGCGCGTTCGGCGTGGCGCTCACGCTCGCCGACAACGGGTACATGGGGCTGCTCTCGGCCTCGTTCCTGGACTTTGAAAACCGGGCGGAACACACCGTGTCGCGCATGTTCCCGTTCCCGCTCGGGCAGACGCGCATGCCGGCGAGCGCCGCGCGCGGCGACGTGCGCAAGACGCTCAAAAACGCGGTGCTCGCGTTCACGCACGAGGGCGGCGCGCGGCGCCTGCGCGTGCAGCTGGACCGCTTCCAGAACGGGAAGCCGTTTGCGTGCGACCTGCTGCTCACCGAAGAGCCGCGCGACTCCATGGTCATCGCCACGCCGTTCCCGGACAGGCCCACCGCGTTTTACTACAACCAGAAGATCGTCGGCATGCGCGCGGAGGGCACCGTCGCCTGCAACGGGCAGGTACACGCCTTCCACGCGGCCGATTCGTTCGGCCTGCTCGACTGGGGCCGCGGCGTGTGGCCGTATGAGAACACGTGGTACTGGGGCGCGGCGCAGGGGCTCGTCGAGGGGCGGGTCGTCGGCTTCAACATCGGCTATGGGTTTGGCGACGTGTCGGCCGCGTCGGAAAACATGCTGTTTGTGGACGGCGCGGCGCACAAGCTCGACCGGCTGACCTTCCACATCCCGACCGGCGCCGACGGGCGGGAGGACTATCTCAGGCCCTGGACGTTCACCTCGTGCGACGGGCGGTTTGAAATGGACTTCCACCCCATCCTCGACCGGGCGGCGCGCATGCAGGCGGGCTTCCTCTGCTCCGACCAGCACCAGGTGTTCGGCCACTTTACCGGGCGCGCGCTGCTCGACGACGGCACGGAGCTGTATCTCAAGGACTTCCTCGGCTTTGCCGAAAAGGTATACAACAAATGGTAAATGCGACGCGCACCCGCCTGCTGATCTGGGACTGGAACGGCACGCTGCTGGACGACACGCAATTTTGCTACGGGATCGCCAACCGCATGCGCGTCGAGCGCGGCATGCCCCCGCTCGAGGGCGTGGACGCCTACCGGCGCGTGTTCCGCTTCCCGATCATCGACTACTACCGCGCCATGGGCTATACGTTTGAAACGGAGAGCTATGACGACGTGTCCGTGGCGTTCCACCGGCTGTACGAGCAGGGCGTGGGCGGCTGCCCGCTCACGCCGGGCGCAAAGGAGACGCTCCTGGCCGTGCGCGCGCGGGGCGTGGAGCAGATCCTGCTTTCCGTCACGTCGCAGCGGCGGCTGGAGCGGGAAGCGGCGCTCAAGGGCGTGGCGGACTGTTTTTCGGAGATCCTCGGCCAGGGCGACGACCTGGGCGCCGGCAAGGCCGACATGGCGCGGCAGCTGCTCGCGTCGCGCGGCCTGCCGCCAGAGAGCGTGCTGTTCGTCGGCGACACGCACCACGACGCGGAAATCGCCGCGTCGCTCGGCTGCCGCGCGGCGCTGCTCACGAGCGGGCACCAGACGCGCGAAACGCTCGCCGGCTGCGGCGCCGTGCTGATCGACGCGCTCGCCGAAGTGCCGGCGCTGCTCTGACGCGCCGCCCGCGCCGTTTTGAACGCTGCCGGCGCCGCCGCAAAGGCCGCCGGGCGGCAAAAAGCCCCGCGGGAATGGCGCCCCGCCGCCGGGCCCCCCATACGACAGTAAAAACCGCCGGACGGCCCAAGGCCGTCCGGCGGTTTTCCGTCCGTGTGTCCCGAAAAGCCCCCGCCGCCTTACGGCGCGGGACGCTCAAACAGGGCCGCCGCCTTACGGCACGGGACGCTCAAACAGGGCCGCCGCCTCGCGCAGCAGTTCCGGCACGTCGAGGTGCTGCGGGCAGCGGGACGCGCACATCCCGCAGCGCGTGCAGGCCGACGCGGGCGCCTTGCCGTCGCAGAACATCCTGTAGCGGTTCTGCGCGTAGGCGGGGTTGGCAAACGTGCGGTAGTCGTTCAGCGCGGAGAGCACGGAAGGGATCGGGATGCCGGCGGGGCACGTCTCCGTGCAGTAGCCGCACCGCGTGCAGGGCACGACCGGCGCGGCCGCCAGGATCTGCTGCACCCGCCCCAGCAGCGCGCGTTCCGCTTCGGAGAGCGGCACGAGCGGCGAAAACGTCTTGAGATTGTCCTCCATCTGCGCAAGGTCCGACATGCCGGAGAGCACGACGTCCACGCACGGCAGCGACGCGGCAAAGCGCAGCGCCCACGACGCGACCGACGCCGCCGGCGCGGCCGCAGAGAGCAGCGCACGCGCCGCCTCCGGCAGCACGGCCAGCGCGCCGCCGCGCACCGGCTCCATGACGATCACGCGGCAGCCGTGCCGCTCGGCCGTCTCATAGCACAGGCGCGCCTGCACGCGCGCGCTCTCCCAGTCGGCATAGTTGATCTGCAGCTGCACGAACTCCACCTCCGGGTGCGCCTGCAGCGCCTGCTCAAGCACCTCTGCCGTGTCGTGGAACGAAAACCCGAGATGCCGGAGCTGCCCGCGCGCCTGCCGGAGGCGCAGCTCCTCCCACGTGCCGGTCCGCTCTGCGAGCGCAAAGTTTTTCGCGTTCATGGCGTGCAGCAGGTAGTTGTCAAAGTAGGAGACGCCCGTCTTTTGGAGCTGTTCGTCGAACAGGCGCGCCACGTCCGCCCGCTCCTTGACGAACCACATGGGCATCTTGTCGGCCAGGCGGAATGCGTCGCGCGCGTGGCGGCGCACCAGGCACTCGCGCACGGCGATCTCCGCCTGAAAGTCGTGGTAACCGTAGGCCGTGTCCACATAGGAACAGCCGGCCTCCAAAAAGCGGTCGAACATCCGCTCCGTCGCGGCAAAGTCGATCTTCCCGTCCTGCTGCGGCAGGCGCATCGTACCAAAGCCCAGCTGTGCCATATCCTTCCCCCTCCCGCTGCTTCCGGGGCGCGGTCGCCTGCGCAGGCCGCCGCGCTTCCAGCTCCTTTCTAACTAAAATGTATAGTAGCAGAAAAGCCGCGCCCGGTCAAACCCCGGCAGGGCGCAAGCGGCGGGCGCAGGGGCGCAAAAAACGCCGCCGCGGGCAAAAGCCCGCGGCGGCGCGTGTCCGCTCCGGTCAGTTGAAGTTCACGCGGATCTCGTTGAAGCTCTTGTCGTACTCATAGCGATACGTCCACACGAGCTTGCTGGTCTTGTAGCCAAACTCGCTCGCCACGCGCAGCGCCGTCTCCTTCACGGCGGAAAGCGCCTCCTCCACCGCCGTGTTGCTGCCGGAGAGCGAGTTGCTGTTGCCCTTGCGGTAGCGGCTCGCCTGCGTCTCCGCATCGGAAGCCGCGTTGCGCAGCGTCTCGAGCGCCTCAAGATATTCGGCGTACAGCGCGCGCTGCTCGGCGGTGTACTGCTGCGTGACGAACGGCGTGACCGCCGTCTCCGCCGTCAACCGGTAGCTGAGGCGGGCGATGCCGGCGCTCGCCGTGGAGGCGCCTTCGCCCGTGCCATCTCCCTCCGCCGTGCCGCCTTCCGTTGAGGGCGGCTCCGTTGGCGCGGCGGTCGGCTTTGCTGTCGGTTCCGCGGTCGACTCTGCGGTCGGCTCTGCGGTCGGCTCTGCGGTCGGTTCCACGGTCGGCTCTGGCGTCACGATCGGGTCGGGCGTGATGCTCACATCCGGCGTGACGGTCGGTTCGGGCGAGATGGTCGGCAGCAGGTCGTCCGCGGCGATCAGCTCCGCGACGTATTCCGTCAGCGGCTCGCACGTGGAGAGATACTGCTCCGTCAGCATGCTGTACCAGCGGTAGAACGCGTAGGTGCGCGTGTACTCGCGGTATTGCGGCACGTCCACGCCGTAGATCTCCTTGATGATCTTCACGCGGTTGGCCTGGTCGGTCAGGCAGAAGTTCCAGTTGAAGATGTTCGTGTTGCCCGAGGTGCCGCTCGAGCCGCTGCCCATCGAATACATGCCGATGTTGTCGGCGTCGAGGCCGTAGGCAAACAGCGCGAGCGCCGCCGTCTGGGACAGGTTCGTGTTTGTGAAGAGCTGGCCTTCAAACGCGGACAGCAGCTCCGGGATCTTGAGGATGAGGTTCTGCTGCTTCATGGATTCGAACAGCGCGATCATCATCTTCTTCTGGCGGTTGACGCGGTTGTTGTCGCCGCTCATGCCCGAGGGGAGGTTCTTGCGCACGCGCAGATAGTCCAGCACGGCCTGGCCGTCCATGTGCTGCAGGCCCTTTTTGTAGCTGCGGCCCTGGATCGTGAAGTCGAGCTCCAGGTCGTATTCCACGCCGCCGACGGCGTCCGCCAGCTCCTTGACCGCGGGCATGGTGACGGCATAGTAGTAGTCCACCGGGATGTCGCCCAGCATCCACTCCGCCGCCTCGCAGACCTTCTCAAAGCCCGCGCCGTTCTCCGCAAACAGGCCGCCGCCGCAATCCAGCGAGGCGTTGATCTTGTAGATGCCCTTCACACCCGGGATGTTGGCATAGGTGTCGCGCGGGATGGAGATCATGTCCACGCGGTTCTGCTCAAAGTTGATGGCAAGGATCAGGATCACGTCCGCGTGGAACGCGTTGTCCTCCGCCTTGCCGCCGTAGCCGGTGAGCCGCTCCTCGGCATAGTCCACGCCGATGAACGCCACGTTGACGATGTTCTTCATCATCGACAGGTCGGCCTGCTGCTCGAGCGCCGTGTACGGGTCCACGGTGGGCGACGGCGTCGGGTCCTCGCTCGGGTTCGGCGTCGCGGGCGCGACCGTCGGCGACGGCGAGCCTTCGTGCAGCGGGAAGAAGGACGCCGGGTTGTTGCGCAGGTTGTTATAATACAGCAGCCCCGCCGTCACAAGCGCGAGCACGAGCACGCCGGCGCAGATGGCGATGATGCCGCCGCGGCCGATCCGCTTTTTGGGCTTCTCCTCCTGAAAATAATCCGTCGGCACAAACGACTCGACGGTCTGCAGCTCCTCTTCCTGCCCTTCGGGCGTCTGGGGCATGGGAGGCTGGTTCTGACGATCTTCCATATACAACGTCCTTTCCTGACGGTTCTTGTGGCCGGCACGCGGCGCGGCGCGCCCTCGGTGCCTGACAGGTACCCACTATTATACCAGAGTTTCCACCAAAACAGCATCGATTTTACGATATTACAAACTGTTTACAAACTGGGGCGCCGAAACCGGCTCAAACGGCACGATCCCCCCTTTTCAGATCGGTGCGAATGCGATACAATAGCAAGCGCGGGTCTGCGACCCCCTGTTTGGCGTGCCCTGGCGCGCCGGCAGTGAGAAACCAAAGGAGTTTCGATCCATGATCGTCGTCATTCCGGCCTATCAGCCGGACGAAAAGCTGCTGCGCACCGTCGAGGAACTGCGCGCCCATACCGACTATGCCATCGTCGTCGTAGACGACGGCAGCACGCCGGATCGGCAGCCCATCTTTGCCAGCCTCGACCCTGACGTGACGGTACTCCGCCACGACGTGAACCGCGGCAAGGGCCGCGCGCTCAAGACCGCCTTTGCCTATATCCAGGAGCACTTCCCGCAAAACGAGGGCATCGTCACCGTGGATGCGGACGGCCAGCACCTGCTGCCGGACATCGTCCGTGTGAGCGAGGCCTGGGCCGCCCACCCGGAGGCGCTCGTGCTCGGCTCGCGCCGGTTCACCGGCAACGTGCCGTTCAAGAGCCGCGCCGGCAACGCGATCACGCGCAAGGTGTTCCACGTCTCCACCGGCGTGAAGGTGTTCGACACCCAGACCGGCCTGCGCGCGTTCTCGGTCAGCCGCATTCCCATGATGCTGGAGATGCACGGCGACCGGTACGAATACGAGATCAACGTGCTGCTGTACGCCACGCGCCACCACGTGCCCATCCTCGAGGTGTGGATCGAGACGGTCTACATCGAGGATAACGCATCGTCACACTTCCACCCGGTGCGCGACGCCTGGCGCATCTACAAGATGATCCTGCTGTTCGTGGCCTCGTCGCTTGCGGCGGCGCTGCTTGACTACGTGCTCGTGCTCACGCTGCCGCAGCTGCTCGAGCCGTTCATCCCCACGCCGTTGCTCGTGTCCACGGCCATCGCGCGCGTCGTCAGCTCGCTGTGCAACTACTTTCTCAACGGCAAGCTGGTGTTCGGGGGCTGCTCGAAGGACAGCATCCTCCGTTATTATCTGCTGGTGGCGGGGATCTATGCCGTAAACTATGGCCTGCTCACGATATTGAGCGTGCTGCTGCCGCTGCCGCTGTGGCTGGCCAAGCTGCTCGTGGAGATGGTGCTCTACCCGGTCAGCTTTTACCTGCAGCGCCGGTTCGTGTTCGCCGCGCGCCGGGCATAGCGGCGCCCCCCCATGCAGACCAACGACCCTCTCCCGCGCACGCGGGAGGAAAGGAGCAACATGAAAAACATTCCCTCCGGCAGCCGCGGGCGCATCGTGCGCATGGTCGTCGTCGACCTGCTGGCGTTCGGGCTCGCGCTCTGCATCTTCGCCTATTTTCACCACGTCCGCCAGCCGGACACCAAGCCGGTCATGCTGCCCACCCCGTCGCAAACCGCCGCGCCGACCATCGCGCCGGACGTGCAGGCCACGCCGGGCCCGTCTACGGGCGACCCCGGCGCCACCACGTCCGAGCAGCCGGCCGCCACGCCGGAGCCGGCCGGCCTGCTGGGCGCCAAATACGCCGAAAAGTTCACCGCGGGCGAGGTCGTGCAGGACGCGACGAGCTACCGCAGCGCAAACGTCGCGCTCGAGCTGACGCAGGAGCGGCGCTATGACAGCCTCGTGCACATCGTCGATATCTACCTGCGCGACATCACGAGCTTCCACGCCGTGACGTGTAAGGAAGCGTTTGGGGAAAACCTGGGCATCGCCGCCATCGGCGAGGCGCTGCCCGGCGCGCTCGCGATCAGCTCCAGCGACCAGTACCGCAACCGCCCGAGCGGCCAGTGGGGCTTCATCGTAAACGACGGCCTGCTCTACTCGAGCGATACGAACGTGTACGACTTTGCCGTGCTCTACCTCGACGGCACGATGGAAGTCTATGAAGCGGGCACGGCCGATTTCGACTCGCTCGTGGCGCGCGGCATCCGCCAGGCGTGGACGTTCGGCCCGGCGCTCGTCAAGGGCGGCGAGGCGGTCGGCAGCTACGACGGCGCGCCCGCCCGGATGCAGACCAACAACCCGCGCGTCGCCATCGGCTACTATGAGCCGGGGCATTACTGCCTCGTCATGGTAGACGGCACGCGCGCGAGCAACTCCGGCTCGAAGGGCGCCACGCTCGACGAGCTGACGGAGCTGTTCCTCTCGCTCGGCTGCACGGAGGCGCTCAACCTCGACGGCGGCAGCACCGTGGCCATGCGGTTCGGCAGCCAGACGCTGAACACGAGCACGCGCAGCCTGACCAACGCCATCTACATCAGCGAGCCGGATACGGCACAGGGGGGAAACTGACATGAAACGGGCACTTCCTCACATCACGATCATCCTGTCGCTCATGACGCTCACGTTTTTCGTGATCGAGCGGTTCAACGAGATGATGGGCTTCATGACGAGCAAACTGAGCCAGTGGGTGTTTGCGATACTCGCAGTATTCGCGCTCATCACCTCGCTGCGGCTCATCGTGTGCGACTGGAACGCGGACCGGCGCGCGCGGGAGCGGCAGGCCCGCCTGCACCGGCAGGCGCTGCGGCGCCAGGCACAGATGGCCGCGCAGGAGCAGGAATCCGTCCCGCAGGCCCCGGCACACCGCGACGACGCATAACCGCATCCGGGTACAGCAAGCGACAGGCGCCCCGCGCCAAGGCATAGTAAAGCGCCCCGCCGGCAGTTGCCGGCGGGGCGCTGCTCTGTCCTTTCCCGGGGTCCCCGCCCGCTTCAGCGCCGCGCGCCGAGCCGCGCCCAGAAGCGGAACGTGAGCGGCCACAGCGCGCCGCCCGTGAGCACCATGAGGAAATACCGGATCGCGTGCGCCGACGCATGGCCGCCCGTGAGCAGCAGCAGCGGCTCCTTGGTCAGCGCCCGCACCGCCACGACGAGGCCGAGCCCGAGCGCGCACTTGGCCACCTGCCCGAAAAGCGGCGCGCGCGGGTCGAACCGGAGGCGCGCCACATCCAGCGCGTACACCGGCAGCAGCCCGGCGGCGACGCCCAGCAGGGTATAGGCGTTCTTCTCGCCGCTCTCGTGGAACGCCGGGATCGCGTTTGCGGGCGGCGGCGCCAGCTCCACATACAGCACAAACAGCACGGAGAAGAGGAGCAGCGCGCCAAAGAGCGCCGGCAGCACGCGCCGGTCCGTCTCCGCGCGCACAAACAGCGGCCAGATCAGCAGCACCAGCGCCGCGCCCAGCGCGAGCGACACGCCCACGTCCAGCGGCGTATGCACGCCCAGATACAGCCGCGAAAACGCCACGAGGAGTATGACCGCCACACAGGCGACGCGCACCGCGCGCCGCCTGCTCGTGCGCGCAATGCCGCCATAGGTGCCCACGGCGTTCTGCGTGTGGCCACTGGGGAACGAATAGCCCGTGGCGGCGCCGCGCGCGCTCTCCACGATCGTAAACTGCGGGTCCAGCAGCCACGGCCGCGGCACGCAGCACAGGAGCTTCAGAAACTGGTTGGCCAGCGTGCCGAGAAAGCCGGTGTACAGCAGAAAATACCCGCGCCGCTTGTCCACGCACCAGAACATGCACATGGCCACGACCATGAACAGCGTCTCGTCCCCCAGATAGGTGAGCGCGCCGAACACGGCGTCCCAAAAGGGCGTGCGCAGGCCCTCCAGCAACCGCAATACCGCCATTTCCCTCTCTCCCCCAGTCCTTTTTTCACAGCATAGCATATATTGTAGCAGGGGGGAACCCCCCGCCGCCGCAACGCGCGCCCTCCCGGAGCGCGCGCGGCAGGAAGGAGTCCACTGCTATGACGTTTACACGAAATCTCAAACACATGATGTCCGGCCCGGACGTCAAATACATGAAAGACGCGCTCGTCGCGCTCGGCGAGCTGTATCAGTCCACACACGACCTGTTCGGCGACGACACGCTCGCAGCCGTGAAGGCCTACCAGCGCACGCACCGGGATACGGCCGGGCGGCGGCTCACCGTCGACGGGATCATCGGCGCGCGCACCTGGGCGGCCATCGAACGCGACCTCAACGCGCTGGACGCGCCCGCGCCGCCCGCAGAGCCGGAAACGCCGCCCGCGCAGGGGGACGCCGGCCTGCCCGCCAACATCGGCCCGCAGGCGGCCGCCGCCATCGCCGCCGACCTGCCCGGCCTGTCCGGCACGCGGCAGGCGCTCGTGCGGGAGGCGCTCCGCTATGCGTTCGACCCCGCCGTCCCCGCGCGCTACCCCTACAGCCTGTACATCCGCGGCGGAAACCTGTACAATACCGACCTCACGCTGAACGTGATCACCGCCGCGCGCATCGAGGACGGCGCCAGGCGCCAGCCCGAGTTCTACAGCGGCGGCAGCAAGGCGATGATGCTCGCCGCCGTGGCGGCCGACCCGAAGACCACCGGCGCGGACTGCTCCGGCGGCATCGTGGGGCTGATGCGCCACTTTGAGCTCACCGCGCCGACGTTCGACGCAACGGCCAACAGCCTGTGCGGCAGCAGCCACAGCACCGCGGTCGCCCGCACCGCGCTGCAGCCGGGCGACTGGGTCGGGCGCGACGGCCACATCGGCGTGTATGTGGGCGGCGGGTACGTCGTCGAGTGGATGGGCAAGCTGTATGGCTGCCAGCTCAGCCGGCTGGCCGCCCGCCAGGGCTACGACTTCGTGGCCAAGCGCCTGCGCAGCCGCAGCGGCTGGACGAAGTTCCGCCGTCCGCGCTATTACTGACAGCGCGCGCCCCGCAAACGCGGGCGGCTGGTCCGCGCTATGGCTGACGACGAGCGCCCGGCAGGGCGTTTGCAGGCGCAGAGGGGCGCGGCGTTCCCGCCGCGCCCCTTTGCCATGCCGCAACGTCCGTCCCCGTCACGGGGCAGGCGTCTCCAGATAGTCGAACACCTTGCGCAGGCCGCCCGCGCCGTCGTGGCTGCCATAGACGAACTCGGACAGCGTAAAGTGCATCGCGTCGCTCGTGCTGCGATAGTAGTGCGCCCAGAGGAAGCCGGCGCGGTAGAACGCCAGCTCGTAGAGCAGGTAGTTGACCACCGTCTCGGGCACGCCGCACAGCAGCGCGTCGTACGCGCCGTCATACGTATAGTCGTAGCAGGGGACGCCGTCCACCGTCACAATGCCGTTGTACGCCAGGTGGTCGCGCACCTCGCCGTCGATCACGGCCTTGTTCTCCGCCTCGTTGAGGTTGGGCGAAAGGGAGGCGTTCAGATCGACCGCCGTGCCGAACCCGTGGTGGCTGATGGTCTGCAAACTGGACGTGAAGCGGGACACGTAGCACCCGTCGTACGTGCCCACGAGGTCGGCCAGCAGCACCGGGCCGGAGTCGCCGTTCGTGCCGGACACGCGCACATATGTGCCGCGCAGGTACGCGAGCGCCCGCTCAAAATACGGCACCGCGTCCACGTGCACGCGCCACGTCTCGCCCTCCGGCAGGCCCTCGATCGTGGTGATGTACGTCTCCTCCCAGTCCGGGTCGGCCAGGATGTACCGTCGGTCGACCCACTGGTAGCGGTAGCAGAAGCGGTCGGTATCGCCGCCGAAAAAGGCGAGCGCCTCGTTGTAAGAGTCGTTGAAGTCCTCGGGGACGAGCTGCTCCCACGCGTCGCCCATCACGTAAAAGCGCACGCGCAGCAGCTCCACGGACTTGGCCCCCTCGCTCGAGGCGATGACCTTCAGCGTGTGCACGCCGGTCCGCAGCTCGGCCAGGTCGAGCTGCCCGGTGATCGACGTGCCCTCGAGCGTGTCGGCGCTGTCCAGCCGGTAGGTGTAGACCTCGCTGCCCTCCGGGAAGTACACCGTGTAGCGGTACGGGTAAAACGGGTCGCTGTGATAGGCGCAGGAGATCGTCACGGTCACGCCCGTGAGCGGGTAGTTGGCGCGCACCTCCCCGGCGATGGGGTAGCCCGTGCCGAGCGCGTGCCGGTAGCCGTCCTCCATGAGCGGCCGCTCCGGGTCCTCCACAAACGCGAACGACGCCTCCGGCGCCGGCGACGCCTGCTCAAGCAGCGTGAGCGGGGCGCGCGTGCCGAGCGCGTGCTGCGGCGCGCCGCACGAGAGCAGCGCGACCCCGAGCAGCGCCCCCGCGAGCGCGGCGGCGATGCAGATGGCCAGGCGTTGCCTGCGGTTCCAGCGTGCCATGCGGTTCCCTCCCCCTGTGCTTCTCCCGCCCGGGCGCTGCCGGGGCGGGGATGCCGCTTCCATTATACCACGTCCGTCCGACAGATTTTTTAAACAAACTGGGAAAATCGCGCGCCGCGCGCCCCGCCGCCGCAACCGGATACAGGCATGCGCGCGCCCGGCCGCCGGGCTATACTTTTGCCGCCCGGCTGTGGTATACTGAAGAAAAATCGATTGACAATGGAGGGATAGCAGTGACCAACGCCAATTTGACCCCGCACATCGCCTGTGCGCCGGAGGATTTTGCCAGGACCGTGCTCATGCCGGGCGACCCGCTTCGCGCCAAGTTCATCGCCGAGACCTACCTGACCGACCGCGAGCTGGTCAACAACGTCCGCGGCGTGCAGGGCTACACCGGCTATTTCGAGGGCAAGCGCGTGTCCGTCATGGCCAGCGGCATGGGCATGCCGTCCATCGGCATCTATTCTTACGAGCTGTTCCACATGTTCGGCGTGGAACAGATCATCCGCATCGGCTCCGCCGGCGCGATCGACCCGTCGCTCCAGCTGTTCGACCTCGTGCTCGGCCAGGGCGCCTGCACCGATTCGGCCTACACCTCGCAGTTCCTGCCGCGCGGCACGTACGCGCCCATCGCGGACTACGGCCTGCTGAGCGCCGCCGCGGTCGAGTGCGAACGGCGCGGCCTGCGGCACAAGGTCGGCAACCTGCTCTCGTCCGACTGTTTCTATGGCGAGAGCGGCATCCCCGGCACGCTCGAGTGGCGCAAGCTGGGCGTGCTGGCCGTCGAGATGGAGGCCGCCGCGCTGTACGCCAACGCCGCGCGCGCCGGCAAGAAGGCGCTGTGCATCTGCACGATCTCCGACCTCGTGGAGACCGGCTCGGTCACGACGGCCGAGCAGCGCCAGACCGCCTTCCACGACATGATGCAGGTCGCGCTCACGATCGCCTGACCCCCTGCCCGCGCACGGCGGCCGGAGCCTTCCGCTCCGGCCGCCGTTTTGTCCGCCCGCGCCGGTCAAAACCGCGCCGCGGCCAGCGCAAGCGCCGTCACGACGCCGGCCGCCATGGCCGCGAGCGAAACGGGCACGGCAAAGCGCGTCTTGCGGATGCCGACCGCGCCGAAGTAGAGCGCGACCTCGTAAAAGATCGTCTCCGAGCTGCCCATCAGCACGCTGGCGGTAAAGCCGGCCCGGGAATCCGGCCCGTACTCTGCAAACAGCTCCGAGAGCGTGGCCATCGCCGCGCTGCCGGAGAAGGGCCTGAGCAGGATGAGCGGCAGCAGCGACGCGTCAAAGCCCAGGCCGGCGCAGGCCGGCGCAAGCAGCCGCACCAGCAGGTCGAACAGGCCGCTGTCGCGCATCGTGCCGATGGCGATGAGCATCGCGGACAGGCACGGCAGGATCTTCAGCAGCACGGGCAGCCCCTCCGCCGCGCCCTCGACGAACGCCTCGTACACGTCCACCCGCCGCACCAGCCCATAGCCGATCACCGCCACGAACAGCAGCGGGACGAGCGCGGCGCTCATGCCGCCGCCCGGCGCGCGCGCCGCGGCGCGCGGCGCGG
>URQH01000032.1 GCA_900549955.1 uncultured Eubacteriales bacterium
CGCCGCCGGCAGCGCCGGCGGACGGGCCTGGCAGCCGCGAGGGCGAGCCGCCCATTCGGCTGTTTGACGACGACACGCCGCCCGCGCGCCGGGGCAGCCGGACGCGCATGTTCCGCACCGGCAGCGGCACTGCGGCGCGCATCAACATGAACGAGACGGAGACGCTGCGCAGCATCGACGAGGCCAAGCGCCGCCAGCGGGAAAAGGAGGCGCAGCGCCAGCACGAGGCGTACGTGCAGCGCCAGAAGCGGCAGCGGCGGCGCAAACGCGCCATGAAACGCATGGCCGCCAACATCGCGTTCGTGTCGTTCATCGTGATCGCGGTACTCGCGGCGCTGTACTTCACCTTCCTGCTCAAGGACATCGTCGTGAGCGGGAACGAGACGTATTCGGACGAGTATATCATCGGCCTCTCCGGCCTGCAATATGGCCGCCACATGCTGCTGTGCGACCTCGACGCGGCGCGCGCCGGCATCGAGGAGGACCCGTACCTGCAGGTGGACGCCGTGGACTACATCTTCCCCGCGCGCGTGCGCATCCAGGTGACGGAGCGCAAGGAGGTCGCGGGCATCCTGGGTCTCGACTACAACGTCATCATCGACCACAACGGCTATGTGCTGTCCATGGGCGGCGGAACCGACCTCACCGACCTGCTGCAGGTGACCGGCGTGAGCATGACGGGCTTCCAGGTGGGCCAGCGGCTTGGCCAGTCGGACGACTTCAGCACCGCCACGTTGATCACGATGATCAACAAGCTGGAGGAATACATGCTGCTCGACGACATCGCCTCGCTCGACCTGACGACGCCGCTCGCCATCGTGATGTATGCGAAAAACGGGCTGAAAATTCACGTGGGGCAGCCGACCGACCTGGACGAAAAGATGCTCTCGCTGCACGAAAACCTGCCGCAGTTCCTGAGCGCCGGCATCAGCACGGGCACGCTGTACCTGTCCGCGCGCGGCGGCACGGTCTACTCGCCCGCAGGCGCGGGCGCGCTGGCCAGCCCCGATCCGGAAAACACCGATCCGGGTACAAATGACCCGAATATTGCCGACCCGAACCTGGGCGACCCGACCACCACGGGCGGCCTGACGCCGCAGACGCCCGACCCCGGGCTGACGGTCACCCCGCCGCCCGCCACCGCCACGCCGCTGCAGCCCGGCGGCAGCGACGAGTTCCAGGGATAGCCCTTACACGCCGCGCGCTGGGCGCAGGAAACGCAAAAAAGCGGCCTCCCGATCGGGAGGCCGCTTTTTTATGGCTCAGTACACGCTCCGCCGCACGTAGCTCGTGTGCAGGATCTCGTGCGCCTTGTGGCTGCCGGGCTTTTCGAGATACGTCTCATACAGCTCCTTGACCACCGGGTTCTCGTGGCTCTTGCGCAGCGCCATGCCCGCATCCTCGCTGTAGAGCGCCTTGGCGCGCTCGGCGCGCAGGTCGGTGAAGTTCATCACCTCGCCGCTCTGGTGCGGCTGGCCGCCGCCGTTGACACACCCGCCGGGGCACGCCATGACCTCGATGAAGTGATAGTCCTTCTCGCCGCGCCTGACCATGTCGAGCAGCTTCCTCGCGTTGGCCAGGCCGGAGGTGACCGCCACGCGCACCTTCGTGCCCGCCAGGTCATACTCGGCCTCCTTGATGGCCTCCGTGCCACGCACAGCCTGGAAGTCCACGCTCTCGAGCGGCTTGCCCGTTACGATCTCCGCCACGGTGCGCAGCGCCGCCTCCATGACGCCGCCGGTGGCGCCGAAGATGTGGCCCGCGCCGGAGGCGATGCCGAACGCCGGCTCAAACGCTTCGTCCTCGAGATCGTTGAAGCGGATGCCTGCGCGCTTGATCATGCCCGCCAGCTCGCGCGTCGTCAGAGAGATGTCCACGTCCGGCACGCCGGCCGCCGCCTGATGGTCGCGCGTGATCTCGAACTTCTTGGCGGTGCACGGCATGGCCGACACGACGACGATGTCCTTCGGGTCCACGCCGTTCTTCTCCGCCCAGTACGTCTTGATGAGCGCGCCGAACATCTGCTGCGGGCTCTTGCAGCTGGACAGGTTCGGGATCATGTCGGGATAGTAGTGCTCGCAGAACTTGATCCAGCCGGGCGAGCAGGACGTCATCAGCGGCAGCACGCCCCCGTTTTGCAGCCGTTCGAGCAGCTCGGTGCCCTCCTCCATGATCGTCACGTCCGCGGCGGTGTCCACGTCGAACACGTGGTCAAAGCCCAGCCGGCGCAGCGCCGCCACGAGCTTGCCCTCCACGTTGGTGCCGATCGGATAGCCGAAGCACTCGCCGATCTGCGCGCGCACGCTCGGCGCCGGGCCGACGATCACGACCTTCGACGGGTCGGCCAGCGCCTTCCAGACCTTGTCGGTGTCGTCCCGCTCGGTCAGCGCGCCGGTCGGGCACACCGCGACGCACTGGCCGCAGTTGACACAGGAAGTGTCGCTGAGCGGCATGTCGAACGCGCAGGAGATGCGCGTGTCGAACCCGCGCTCGTTCGCGCCGATCACGGACACGCCCTGGTTGTACTTGCAAACGGCCACGCAGCGGCGGCACAGGATGCACTTGCTGTTGTCCCGCAGGATGCGCGGCGACAGGTCCACGGCCGGCGCCTCGTCGACCGGTTCAAAGTTCTCCGGCCCCACGCCGCACACCGGGCAGGCGACCATCCCCTCGTCGAACACGGCGCCGCACACGCGGCAGCGCATTTTGCGCGCGCCCGGCTTCGCCGCGGGCGCCTCGGCCTGCGCCGTCTGCTCGCCGCGGCCGTATTTGTACTGGTCCACGCCGTATTCATGCGCCAGTCGCCTCAGCTCGCAGTCGTCGCTGCGCACGCAGGACAGGCAGTCCATGCGGTGGTTGGAGAGGATCAGCTCGAGCGTGGTCTTCCGCGCCTTGCGCAGCGCGGGGGTGTTGGTCTGCACCTCCATGCCGTCCGCCACCTGCTGCACGCAGGCCGCGGCCAGGCCGCGCACCCCGGTCGCCTCCACAAGGCAGATGCGGCAGGCGGCGATGGCGTTGATCTTCTTGAGGTAGCAGAGCGTTGGGATCCGCACGCCCGCCTTGTGGGCGGCCTCCAGGATGGTCGCATCCGCTGGCACCTCGACCTGGATGCCGTTGATCTTGACTTTCACAGTTTCCATTGATGCAGCCCTCCGTTACTGTTTCGAAATGGCGCCAAACTTGCACGTCTCCATGCACGCGCCGCACTTGATACACTTGGCCTTGTCGATCGTATGCACCTCGCGCACCTTGCCCTGGATCGCACCCACCGGGCACTTGCGCGCGCACGCGGTGCAGCCACGGCACTTCTCCGGGTCGATCTCATAGTGCAGGAGCTTTTTGCACACGCCCGCCGGGCAGCGCTTCTCCACCACGTGCGCCTCATACTCCTCGCGGAAGTACTTGAGCGTGGACAGCACCGGGTTCGGCGCCGTCTGGCCGAGCGCGCACAGCGCGTTCTTCTGGATGTAGTAGCACAGCTCCTCCATCTTGTCGATGTCCTCGAGCGTGCCGTTGCCCTCGGTGATCTTGTTGAGCAGCTCCAGCAGCCGGCGCGTGCCGATGCGGCACGGGACGCACTTGCCGCAGCTCTCGTCCACGGTGAACTCCAGGAAGAAGCGCGCCACGTCCACCATGCAGTTGCCCTCGTCCATGACGATGAGCCCGCCGGAGCCCATCATCGAGCCGATGGCCTTCAGGTTCTCGTAGTCGATCGGCGTATCGAGGTGCTTGGCCGGGATGCAGCCGCCGGACGGGCCGCCGGTCTGCGCCGCCTTGAACGCCTTGCCGCCCGGGATGCCGCCGCCGATGTCGTAGATGATCTCGCGCAACGTGGTGCCCATGGGGATCTCGACGAGGCCAGTGTTCATGATCTTGCCGCCGAGCGCAAACACCTTGGTGCCCTTGGACGTCTCCGTGCCCATCGACGCGAACCATTCCGGCCCCTTGACGATGATCTGCGGGATGTTGGCCAACGTCTCGACGTTGTTGATGATCGTCGGCTGCCCGAACAGGCCCTTGTTCGCGGGGAACGGCGGCTTGTTCTTCGGTTCGCCGCGGTTGCCCTCGATGGAGGTGATCAGCGCCGTCTCCTCGCCGCACACGAACGCGCCCGCGCCCAGGCGGATGTCGATGTCAAAGTCGAACCCGCTGTCAAAGATGTTCTCCCCCAGCAGGCCGTATTCCCGCGCCTGGCCGATGGCGATCTCCAGCCGCTTGACCGCGATGGGGTACTCCGCGCGCACGTAGATGTAGCCGTGGTGCGCGCCGATGGCATAGCCCGCGATGGCCATGGCCTCGAGCACCGCGTGCGGGTCGCCCTCGAGCACCGAGCGGTCCATGAACGCGCCCGGGTCGCCCTCGTCGGCGTTGCAGATGACGTACTTCTCGTCGCAGACGTTCTTGGCCGCAAACTCCCACTTGAGCCCGGTCGGGAAGCCCGCGCCGCCGCGGCCGCGCAGGCCGGAGCGCTTCATGAGGTCGATGACCTCCGCAGGCGTCATTTCGGTGAGCACCTTGCCGAGCGCCTGGTACCCGTCCACGCCGATGTACTCCTCGATGTCCTCCGGGTTGATGACGCCGCAGTTGCGCAGCGCGACGCGCAGCTGCGTCTTGTAAAAGCCAGTGTCGGACAGCGACGCCACCTCGTGCTTCTCGTTGCCGGGCGCCGGCTCGTTGTAGACCAGGCGGTCGACGACGCGCCCCTTGAGCAGGTGCTCCTCGACGATCTCCGTCACGTCCGCCTCGGTCACGCGGCTGTAGAACGTGCCCTCGGGATAGACGATCATGATCGGGCCGAGCGCGCACAGGCCAAAACAGCCCGTCTGCACGACCTTGATCTCGTCGGACAGGCCGTGCGCGGCCAGCTCCTTTTCCAGATGCGCGCGGATCGCGGGGCTGCCCGACGAGGTGCAGCCCGTGCCGCCGCAGATCAGTACGTGTGAACGAATCATGGTTTACCTCCCAACACTGTCACTTCTGGGCTTCGCCGATGGTGTATTCATAGACGGGTTTGCCGCCCTTGATGTGCTCTTCCACGACGCGGCGGGCCTTCTCCGGCGTCATCTTCACATAGGTGACCTTCTCGTCCTTGCCGTTTTCGTACACCTCGACGATCGGCTCCAGCCGGCAGATCCCGATGCAACCGGTCTGCGTCACGGTCGCGGTGTCGCCCAGGCCCTGGCGCTCGATCTCCTCGACCAGCGTGTTCAGCACGGGGCGCGCGCCGGCGGCAATGCCGCACGTGGCCATGCCCACCACGATGCGGATGGACTGGACACCCTCGCGCAGGGCCACTTTGCCCTTCATCTTGTCCCGGATTGCCTGCAGTTCAGCTAGCGATTTCATGCCTTGTTCTTCCTTTCTGAATGTCATCTATGAAAACCTGTCAGGGTGTTTCCATCCAGGCCGCTTCCTGCGCCGGCGCCGTCGAGAGCGCCTCCTCGACGCTTTCCCGCGCCCAGGCAAGCACCTCCGGCTCGCTGAGCGGCACCTCGCCGCCGAGCGCCGCGCGCATCTGTGCCGTGTCCAGCACGAACGGCTCCGCCATGCCGGCAAGCGCGAGCGTAAAGCGGAAGTCGATCTCCGGGCTGCCCTGCAGCAGCGTGACCACGGTCGCCGCCAGGTCGCCCAGCGGCACGCAGTCGATGTGCCCCGGGTCAAACGTGGCCGTCACGCGCGTGCCGTGCGCGCTGCCCGCCGCAAACGCCGCCCCCGCGTCCCCGGCCTGCGCCGTGCGCGAGTCGATGGAAAGCGTGCCGCCCGTCTGCTCGGCCGCCAGCTTGAGCAGCGGCAGCCCCAGCCCCACCGGCCGCGTCGTACGCGTGGTCGCAAACGGGTCCGTCACCCGCCGGAGCAGTGCCTCGTCCATTCCGCTGCCGTCGTCCGTGACGGTCAGCGTGCGCCATCCGCCGCCGTCCGTGAGCGCGATCTCCACGTGCCGCGCACCGGCGCGGATGGAGTTCTGGGCGATGTCGAGAATGTTGAGCGAGAGTTCCTTCATCTCAAATGCCCCTCCCCGGCGTCCCGTGCCGCAGCAGCGACAGGAGCGCCGCGCGCACCTGGCGGGCGCGCGCCCGCGTGCGCGTATCGTCGATCGGGCCGGCGTCAAACTCGTACGCCGCGTCCTCCACGTCCTGGAGCCGGTGCGCATCCGAGGCGGACACGAGCAGCAGCCCCGCCATGTCCGGCCGCGCGCGGTACAGCGCCGCGTTTGCCGGGTCGCGCACCTCCGCCGCCTGAAAGCGCGGCGTCTCGGGCATGGTTCCTAATATCGCGAGCAGGCCGCCCGCCTCCCGGTCCAGGTGCGCCGGATATGCCACGCCGCCATGCGCCCCCGCGAGCGCCACGGCCGCCTCGAGCGCCAGGTCGGTCGCCTGCAGCAGCAGGCACGGCTCCTCCCCGGCGACGCGGTCCTCCGCGTCCATCACGAGCTGGCGGCCAAAGTACGCGGGCCGGTTCGGCACCCGGCCGCGGTGCGGCCGCACCGCCGCGCCAAACGCCATGGCCGCTTCCAAACTTTCAAACAGGCAGACCAGGTGGATCTCCTCCGCCGTGGTCAGCTCCATCCCGCCCACCGGCACCACGCCGTATGCCTCGCACGCGGCAAAAAACGCGGGGCAGTTGTCGGTAGCGTTGTGGTCGGTCAGCGCCGCCACGTCCAGCCCGGCGAGCATCGCCATGCCGGCGATGTTGGCGGGCGTCATGTCGTCGTCCGCGCAGGGCGACAGGCAGGAATGCAGGTGCAGCTGGGCGCGCAGCACGCTCATGTGCCCAGCCGCCCCAGCAGCGCCGCGCCCGTCTCCAGCGTGTCCGCCGCGCTGCCCAGCAGGTTGACGCCGCGCGCCTCGGCCAGCTCCGCGACGCCCTCGTCCGGCGGCACGCCCTCGGTCAGCACGATGGCCGACACGTCCGTCAGCGTGGCCACGGCCACGATGTTGCGGTTCGACATGATCGTGAGCCACGCGCCGTCCGCCTGCGCGCGGCGCATGACCCAGCTCAGCAGGTCGCCTGCATAGGCGCCCGTGACCGCCCGCTCCGGCTCCGGCAGCGCATAGGCCGTGAGGTGCAGCGCCTCCACCAGTTCGCCGACCGTCATGGCTCCGCCTCCTCCCCGCGCGTCTTGCGCAGATAGTCCTGCATCCGCTCGCGCATGCGCACGATACACTCGTCCACGTGGCACGCCCCGCGCACCACGTCCTCGGCAAACGCGCGGCACGTCGGCGCGCCGCAGAACCCGCAGTCGAGCGCCGGCAGCGTCTCGTAAATCTGCTCGATTGCCGACATCTTTTCAAGCGCCCGCTCCATGTCCTCGTCCAGCTGCGCGGCCGGGCGGTATTTGACGGACGTGTTGGTCACATAGTCGTCCGGCACGAACGTCGCGTCGTCGCACGGCGGGATCCGGTTTTCCGACACCGGCAGATACCGCCGCAGCGACTGCAGCCGCACGCGCGCGATGTACGGGTTTTCCACGGTCGCCGCGCCGCCGACGCAGCCGCCGTTGCACGCGTTGAGCTCGACGAACTCCAGCATCGGGAAGCTGCCCGTCTCGATCTGGTCGAGCACGCGGATCACGTTTTCAATGCCGTCCGCCGCCAGGTATCGGTCGTTGAGCAGCGCGGACGCCTCGCCGCCGGTGCTCGCCCAGCTGATGCCGATCATGCCGGTCTGGCTCGCCGCCTCCGGCGCCTTGCTCCGCTTCATGGCCGGCAGCAGGCGAAAATAGATGTCGCTCATGGAGACGACGTAGTCCACGCCGTCGCTGCCCGTCTGGAACCCGTTCTTCACAAAACTTGCCTTTGCGGGGCACGGCGAGATGAACACGGTGCAGATCTCGTCGTCCCGCAATTCGGGGTGCTTCTGCCGCGCCTCGGCCTTGGCCATGCGGCTGGCGATCTCGATGGGCGGCAGCAGCGGCATCACGTGGTCGCAAAGATACGGGAACCGCAGGCTGATCAGCCGCACGATGGCCGGACAGGCCGAGTTGATCACCGGGCGCGGCACGTCCATGCGGCGCATATAGTTGCGCGTGTATTCGGACACCAGCTCCGCCGCGCGCGCGACCTCGAACACGTCGTCAAAGCCGATGTCGAGCAGGCCCTGCAGCACATAGTCCACGTCGTCGAGATGGTCGAACTGGCCATACAGCGACGGCGCCGGCAGCGCGATGCGCCACTTCTTGCCGGCGGGGAGGTCCTCCAGCCGGTCGAACAGCGCCTTCTTGGCCTTGTAGGGGCAGACGCGGATACATTCCCCGCAGTCGATGCACATGCTCGCGTCGATGACGGCGTGACCGTCGCGGATGCGGATCGCCTGCGTGGGGCAGCGCTTGAGGCAGTTGGTACAGCCCTTGCACTTTTCTAAATCCAGCGAAACCGAATGTTTGTATTCCATCGTCCGCTCCTCATTTGACCAGCACGGTCATGCGCACCGTCGTCCCCTCGCCGACCTTGGACGTGATCTCCATTTCATCGGTATAGCGCTTCATGTTGGGCAGGCCCATGCCCGCGCCAAACCCCAGCGTGCGGATGTTGTCCGGCGCGGTGGAATAGCCCTCCTGCATCGCCAGTCCGATGTCCGCAATGCCCGGGCCGTGGTCGGTCAGCACGATCTCGATCCGGTCGCGGTAGATCGTCACATCCGCCGCGCCGCCGCGAGCATGGATGACCATGTTGATCTCGCCCTCGTACATCGCGATCGACACGCAGCGGATGACCTCCGGCGAAAAGCCGAGCAGGCGCAGCTTGCGCTTGACCTCGACCGACGCCTCGCCGGCGGACGTGAAGTTGTCGCCGTCCACGTCGAAGTGGAGTTGCAGCGCGCCCACGGCTCAGGCCTCCACGCGGCCCAGGCCGCCGCTGTACAGCCTGCCGCACGACTCGTACATGCGCATGGCGGTGGTCAATACGGCGATGCCGCTCTCCCGCGCCAGCTCCAGCATTTCCGGGCTCGGGCGCTTGCTGCGCACGAACACCACGCACCGCATGTCCATCATCATCGCCGTGCGGATCACCTGCGGGTTCACCAGGCCCGTCAGCAACACCGCCTGATCCTTGACATAGGCCAGCACGTCGCTCATCATGTCGCTGCCACAGGCGGAGAGCACCTCCTCTGCCAGGTGTTCCTCCCCTGCAAGCACCTCGGCGCCGAGCAGCGCCGCGATTTGCCGGATCTTCATGCGCTTCCCCCTTTTGCCGCGCGCTTAGGCGCGGTATTTGGCCAGAATATCCTTTACATCCGCAGGCACCAGGCGGCCGTAGACCTCCTCGCCCACCGTCATGACCGGCGCCAGCCCGCAGCACCCCAGGCAACGCGTGGCTTCCAGCGTAAACAGGCCGTCCGGCGTGGTGCCGCCGGCCTTGATGCCCAGCTGCTTCTCCAGCTCGTCGAGGATCGTCTGCGCGCCCTTGACGTAGCACGCCGTGCCCAGGCACACCGACACGCGGTATTTGCCCGTCGGATTGAGTGCAAACTGCGAATAGAACGTGACCACCGCGTACACTTCCTCCAGCGACAGGCCCAGGCCCTCGGCGATCATGATCTGTACCTCGATCGGCAGGTAGCCATACAGCTCCTGCGCCTTCTGCAGCACCGGCATCAGCGCGCCGCGCACCTCCCGGTACTCCGCAATGATCTCCTTGAGCTTGGCCTCCTGCTCCGGCGTGCCCTGGAACGGTACCACGGTCTTCTGCTTTGCCATACGTTACCTCCTAAGAACGATTTGCTCCCTGATCGAAAGTCCCGGCTCTTGTCCGGACTTCCCGGCGAAATGCAACCCTCACAGGCAGCCAGCGCTGAGCTGAGAGGGCATACCTTTCTATATATATCGATATAACTTTTTCTAAATGATAACATAAACGCGCCGTCATTTCAATAAAAAAATAGCGATTTTTCTGTTCCCCCTGTCAGCACTTGCCTTTTCGCACCCGACAGGCTATAATATCTGAACAATCCAACGTCGAGGAGGCATTTCCCATGCAAATTCTCGTCACCGGCGGCGCCGGATACATCGGTTCCCACACCGTCCTTTCGCTGCTGGAAGCGGGATATGACGTGCTCATCGCCGACAGCTTTGTCAACAGCAAGCCGCAGGTACTGGACCGGCTGCGCGAGCTCGCCTGCCGGCCGTTCCTGTTTGAGCGGTGCGACCTGTGCGACGCCGAAGCAGCCGAGCGCCTGTTTTCCACGCATGAGATCGGCGCGGTGATCCACTTTGCCGGGCTGAAGGCCGTGGGCGAATCGGTCGAGCAGCCGCTCCGCTACTATGAAAACAACCTCACCTGTACGCTGAACATCCTCCATTCCATGCGCCGGCATGGCGTGACGCGCTTTGTATTCAGCTCAAGCGCCACGGTCTATGGGGACCCGGCCAGCGTGCCGATCCGGGAAGATTTCCCGCGCACGGCCACCAATCCGTATGGCTGGACCAAATACATGATCGAGCAGATCCTGCGCGATGTGGCGGCTGCCGACCCGGCCTTCAGGGTATCGCTGCTGCGCTACTTCAACCCGATCGGCGCACACGAAAGCGGCCGGATCGGCGAGGACCCGAACGGCATCCCGAACAACCTCGTCCCGTACATTGCGCAGGTGGCCGCCGGCAAGCTGCCGTACCTGCGCGTATTCGGCAACGACTACCCCACGCCCGACGGCACCGGCGTGCGCGACTACATCCACGTCTGCGACCTGGCTGAGGGGCATGTGGCGGCGCTCCGGGAACTGGAACGCAACGGTCCGGGCGTGCGCGCAGTCAACCTGGGCACCGGCACCGGCTACTCGGTACTCGACGTGTTGCACGCCTATGAAGCCGCCTGCGGCAAATCCCTGCCATATCGCATCGAGGCGCGCCGCAGTGGGGACGCGGCCGCCTGCTACGCCGACCCGACGCTGGCCCGCACGCTGCTGGGCTGGTCCGCCCGCTACGACCTCGCACGCATGTGCGCCGACTCCTGGCGCTGGCAGTCGCAGAACCCGAACGGGTACGACGACTGACCCGTCCCCCAGCCGTGCGCATCCGTCGCCCGGGCGCACCGCGGCCCTCTCCTGTGGCGGGCCGCACACGGCGTCGCCGTTTCCACGCAACCGCTTAGGAGGAACAACGTTATGCAACATCCTGTCCTCGTCGTCATGGCAGCAGGCATGGGCTCGCGCTACGGCGGGCTCAAACAGATCGATCCCATTGGCCCGCACGGCGAAATCATCATCGACTATTCGCTGTTCGACGCGATGCGCGCCGGCTTTGAAAAGGTCGTGTTCATCATCAGCCGGCGCATTGAAGCGGATTTCAAGGAGGTCGTCGGCGACCGCGTAGCCGAGCACCTGCAGGTGGAATACGTGTTCCAGGAGCTGGACGCGCACCTGCCGGCCGGCTTTGCCATCCCGGCCGGGCGGCAAAAGCCCTGGGGCACCGCCCACGCCATTCTCTGCTGCCGCGAACACATCGACGGGCCGTTCGCCGTCATCAATGCGGACGACTACTACGGCAGCCATGCCTTCCAGCTGCTCTACGACCGCCTGTGCCGCAGCTGCGACCGGGATGGCAAATGCGACTTCAGCATGGTCGGCTTCCGGCTGGCCAACACGCTGACCGAGCACGGGTCCGTCGCCCGCGGCATCTGCGAGACGGACGCTACGGGACGGCTCATCAACATCGTGGAACGCACGCGCGTGGCGCTGCAAGACGGTTCGCCGGCCTTCACCGAGGACGGCGAAACCTGGACGCATGTGCCGGCGGATAACCTCGTTTCCATGAACATGTGGGGCTTCACCCCCGCGCTGTTTGACGAGCTTGCCGTGCGTTTCCCGCGCTTTTTGGCGCAGGATGTGCCGCAAAACCCCGAAAAAGCTGAAATGTACATCCCCATGGAGGTGGGCGCGCTGCTGCGCGAAGGGCGCTGCACGGTGGACGTGCTCTCCTCGCCCGACCGCTGGCATGGCGTGACCTATCGCGAAGACAAGCCGGCCGTCGCCGCGGCCATGCGCGAGCTGACCCGGCAGGGGCTGTATCCGGACCGCAAGCTGTTTTGAACCCGGCAGATACGGACGGCGGGCGGCAATTTGCCGCCCGTTTTTGCCGCAGGCTGCCGCTGCGGCAGGGCAGAAATTTACAATTCATTTTTATTTGAAAAATCAGTGAAATTTGCCCATTTCCCAATCTTCCCCACTATCCAGCGCCGGGAATTTGTGATATGATACGCTCATCAAGAGATTTTGGAGGTCGCCATGCACAGACGTGTCCGTCTGACCCCGTTGGGGTATGTTGTCGCCGCAGTGCTGATCCTGCTCATCCTGGGCGGGCTGTACCTGATTATCCGCGGCATTGGCGGCGACGGATCGGCCGGAGCCACGCCGACGCCGCCGCTGGCCAATACCGCAAGCGCTTCCCCCAGCGTCTCGCCCGACCTCTCCACGAGCACCTCCCCGGGGCTGTCCACGCAGAACCCGGCCTCGGGCTCTCCCATGCCGTCGCTCGTCCCAACCAACCCGCCGACCCAGGTGCCCACCACGGCCGTGCCGACCAACACGCCCGCGACGGTGCGCACGCCCTCGCCCGATGAAAAGGCGAACGCCAAAGAGGGCAAGCTCACGACGGGCGGCGTCGTACTGCGCGCTGCGCCGAATACCGACGGCGCAATCCTCGGCAAATACATTTCGGGGACCAACCTCGAGGTGTACGGCGAGTCTGGCGACTATTACTTCGTCCAGATCGTCAAAGAGGGCGTGTACGGCTATATGGCCAAAAAGTTCATCGAGGTGAACACGGCCACGCCGGAGCCGATCACGACCAGCGTCCCCTCCGGTGCCGTGGGCGGCACGGTGCGCGCGAGCATCGTCGCGCTGCGCAGCGCCCCGGATCTCGAAGACGACGGCAATAAGGTCGGCCAGATCGAGCAGGGCGAACCGGTGTACATCTACTTCAAATACACCAACGCCAGCGGCGACACGTTCTACTACATCGAGGTCGCCCGCACCGGGGCCAAGGCCTATACCTTTGCCGAATACATCACCGCGGAATCGTCCGTGCCCACCGGCACGCCTGTGCCATGACGCGAATGGACTGAGCGACCCCTTTCGGACGGCGGAGCAATGCTCCGCCGTCCTGTTTTGTGCCGCGCGCCATGCACGGGAGGCCGCAGGTAACCGCCGGCAGGCGTGAGGGCGGCACACGCCCCGGGCAGGCGCGGCGCTGAAC
>URQH01000033.1 GCA_900549955.1 uncultured Eubacteriales bacterium
TCCCTATCCTTCTTCTCTTTTTTCCTCCTGTCCAAGATGTATTGTATACCTACACCGTGAGCGGCAGGCAACCGCGGGTCATATTGCCCAAAGCCACCATGGTGTGCTACAATAGGCGCAAATTGGCCCGGGGTGAAAGCCGGCCGCCGGAGGAACCCCGTCATGATCGAAATTGCCGCCTGCCAGGCAGCACATCTGCCGGGCGCTATCGCCATCTGGAACGAAGTCGTAGAAGCCGGTCAGGCCTTCCCGCAACTGGAGGCGCTGGATCTGGAAAGCGGACGCGCGCTCTTTGCCGCGCAGTCCTTCACCGGCATTGCGGTCGATTCCGTCTCCGGAGCGGTCTGTGGGCTGTACATCCTGCACCCAAACAACGTGGGCCGCTGCGGCCACATCTGCAATGCCAGCTACGCCGTCGCCACAGCCGCCCGCGGCCAGGGTGTCGGCGAGCTGCTGGTGCGGCACAGCATGGACGAGGGGCGCCGCCTTGGCTTCCGCATTCTGCAATTCAACGCCGTCGTCTGCACCAACCACCCGGCGCTCCGCCTGTATGAAAAGCTGGGGTTCGTCCGTCTGGGCGCCATACCGGGCGGCTTTTTGGACCGGGATGGCGTGTATCGCGACATCATCCCTCACTATCACGTGCTGTAGCCGACCGGCTGTAAAAACGACAACGGGCGGGCATTTCCGGGGAAATGCCCGCCCGTTATTCGCTTTGTTTTCCGCATTCACTCCACGGTCACGCTCTTGGCCAGGTTGCGCGGCCGGTCCACGGAGCATCCCTTTTGCACGGCCATGTAGTACGCCAGCAGCTGCATCGGCACAATGGCGAGAAACGGCGCCAGCGTCGCGTCCACCTCCGGCAATTCCCACTGCTCGTGCGAATTGCCCGCCACCGCCGCGGCGGGCCCATTGGTCAGCGCCAGCACGTGCGCGCCGCGAACGCGCACCTCTTCCATGTTGCTTGCCATCTTCTTCAAAAGCTGCGGCTGCGTGGCCAGCGCCACGACGAGCGACCCCTCCTCGATCAGCGCGATCGTGCCATGCTTGAGTTCTCCGGCCGCATAGGCCTCAGAATGGATGTACGAAATCTCCTTGAGCTTGAGCGCCGCCTCCATGGCCAGCGCATAGTCGATGCCCCGACCGATGAAAAACACGTGTTTGACGGCAAACGCGCGGCTTGCAAAATATTGAATGCGTTCCCGGTTGTCAAGAATCTGCTGCATCTGCTCCGGCAGTGCGAACATCGCCTCCAGCCGCGCGCGCACCGTCTCCGCATCCAGGCAGCCGCGCTTTTGCGCAAGGTCGAGCGCCATAAGATACAGCACCGCGATCTGCGTCAGATAGGACTTGGTAGCGGCCACGGCAATCTCCGGGCCGGCATAGGTGAAGAGCACCTGGTCGGCGTCCCGCGCGATCGTGCTGCCGATCACGTTGCAGATAGCGACCGTCCGGCACCCGCGCGCCTTGGCCATGCGCAACGCGGCAATCGTGTCCGCCGTCTCGCCGGACTGGCTGACGACCATCAGGGAGTCGCCCTCGCGCAGGCGGGTGTCGCCATAACGGAACTCGGAAGCAATTTCCACATCGACCGGCAACCCGGCCATCTGCTCAAAAAACTTCCGGCCCAGCAACGCCGCGTGGTACGCCGTGCCGCAGCTGACGATGGTCAGCCGCTGCAGCGCCGCCGCCTCCTGCGCCTGCCAGGGGAAGCAGTCCGCCTTGAGCGCGCCCGTGCGCTGGCTGGCATACTGCTCCAGCGTCTTTTTGAGGGCAACCGGCTCTTCGCAGATCTCCTTCATCATGAAGTGCTCATAATTGCCCTTTTTCGCCGCCTCGATATCCCAATCGATGTGCGTCTCGGTCTTTTCCATGGGTTGGCCAAACTCGTTGAAATATGCAATATGATCTGCGTACAGCACCGCAATCTGCCGATCCTCCATGAAACAGACGTCGCGCGTATGCGTCAAAAGCGCCGGAATGTCGGAGGCGACAAAGCTGCCGTCCGCGCCGCGGCCGACGACCATCGGGCTGTCCTTGCACGCACAATAGATGACGCCCGGCTCATCGTGAAACAGGATGGCCAGCGCAAACGAGCCCTCGAGCAGGCGCATGGCCGCCAGCACGGCGGAGAGCGGGTCTCCCATGTACAGGTTGCCGATCAGCTGCGCCACGACTTCCGTATCCGTTTCGGAAACGAACGTACACCCCTTGGAGACGAGCATGGCCTTCAGCCGCTGATAGTTTTCAATGATGCCGTTGTGCACAAGGGCAATTTGCCCGCCGCAATCGACATGCGGATGCGAATTGACATACGACGGCTCGCCGTGCGTGGCCCAGCGCGTATGTCCAATGCCGCACAGGCCCGCAACCGGCTCGCGCTCCAGCAGCGCGCTCAGGCAGGAAAGCTGTCCCTTCGCCTTGCGCAACACGATATTCTGTCCGTCAAACACCGCCACTCCGGCCGAATCGTACCCCCGGTATGCTAATGCTTCCAGTCCTTCCATGAGGATGGGCGTACAATCGCTCCCGCCCGTGTACCCGACAATGCCGCACATACCGTGCCCCTTCCCGCGGCGCCCGCCGCGACAGATTTTCCATTTAGTATAATATATAAGGCTGCATTGCGCAAGAAATACGACTCTTTGCACCCATGAACGAGCCAGACGCGCCGCAGGCGGCCGAGCGGCATGGCGCGGGAAAGCGGCAGCCATCTCCCATGCCATGCAAAAAAGCGCGGCCCGTGCTCCGGGCCGCGCCTTGGCAAAGGAACGCCGCTGTACGTCAGTCTGCGTGGTCGTGGTTGTGGCTGCCGCCGCGGAACAGCATCGTAATGCCCCAGATACCCGCAAGACCGACCAGCGAATAGATGATGCGGGATATCACGCTGGCCGAGCCGCCAAAGATTGCCGCGACAAGGTCAAACTGGAACAGGCCGATCAGGCCCCAGTTGAGCGCGCCGATGATCATCAGAATCAATGCTACAATATCCATAAACAAACCCACTCCTTTGACGATAGAATGGCGTCAAAGGAGTGAGTTTATACGTCATTGATCCTTCTTTTTCTCTGGAAACAGTTCGATTTCCAACCGGTCAAACGATACGGGTTCCATAAAGTCCGCCGGTCGGAACGCCGTCTGGCCAAAGCGCGCCAGCTCCCGCAGATGCTTGTCGAGCAGGATGGGCCGCGCCAGGTCAAGCGGCCTGCACAGCTCGCCGATCACCAGGTTCCAGCCCGCAAGATCTGTCGGCCGTTCCCCGTCGAAGACCTGCACGCGATCCCGCAGGATGTGATGCCCGCGCATCACCCTCGCCCAGATCTTCATGCGTCATTTGTTCCAGACGAACCAGCCCCAGATGTACGGCAGCTCCGTATCCGGATACAGCCCGGCATACGCGCCCGCAATCTGCTTGTTCTTGTTGATGTCGTCCGAGGCCAGCGTGTTCTTCAGGCTGCGGTTGCAGACCATGATCTCGCCCACGTTCGGCACCTCGACCTTGACGATGGTATACGGCGAGGTGGACACGATCTCCTTGATCTTGCCGGTGAACACAAAGTTGCCGCTCGTCGTCGTGCCGTCCACCATCTTGCCATACACGGCGCTCGTCAGGTTCGTGCTGTTGCTGCGGAACGTGCCGGAATTGGCCGGCGCGCGCTCCACAATGCAGGTGGCCGTGCCTTCATTATAGCCCTCCAGCGTGCCGGTGATGGTCAGCTCATAGAAGCCGTCCTCCGAAATCGTGACCGGGCAGGAGAACGTGCCGTTTGCCGTCACGATCGTCTCACCGCAGGTCACCTTGTCGGACGTGCTCGTCACCTTGACCGTCGCACCCGCCGTCACCGTGCCGTCCACCGTCACGGAATCCTTTTCAGCGCGCAGTTTGGTAATGTCGGAAGTCACCGTGAGCGTCATGTCCTTTACGACATACGGCGTGACCACAATGGTCTGCGTCGCGGTGACCGCATTGATCTTACGCGCAGTGACGACGATCTCGCCGCCATTCTCCGCGTCGACCGTCGGCACGACCTCGGTCTGGAACTGGCCGCCTTCATAGACCGGGACGGCCGTGTCGTTGACCAGCACTTCCACCGTGTGGTCGTCCACCGTGCCGGCAATTGTGATCGCGCCGTTGTCGGCCTTCTGCTCCACCGTCAGCGTGGCAGGCTCCGTAATGGTCAGGTTCAGCCGATCCAGCGTGACCGTTACCGCAGGCACGGACAGCGGGGTAACCGAGCCGTCCGGCTTGGTCACCTCGATCTGCGGCGTGACGGAGACGGACTCGGTATCGGAATAGTCATACGGCAGGAACACCGTCTTGGGCACTTCCAGCACGATCTGGTCGCCCTGCGTGATCTCGACCGTATCCTTCTCGAGCGGGGCCTCGGTAATGATGTGCACCAGGCTGCCGGTGGGTGCGGAGATGGTAATGCGGAAGCCCTCGCCACCCTGCACGGTTGCCGCCTCGATGGACGCGCTCATGCCGTTGACCGTCACCGTCGCATTCGGATCGGGCGTCGTCCCGTCCTCGCCCAGCGGCGGCGTGGTCGTAACCGCCCCGCCGCCAAACAGGTTGGAAACGACCGCATTGAAGCCGCCGTTCTTGCTGACGATATACCAGCCCAGCCCGCCGATGAGCACCACCAGCACGCCGATCAGGCTCCAGAACAGGATCGTAGAGCCCTTGCCGCCCTTGGCAGGGGTCACATCCTCTTCGTCCTCGTAGCCATTGTCATCGTATTCGTCGTCAAACTCGTCGTCCACGTCGTCGGCATACAGATCCGCGTAGTCCTCCTTCGGCGGCTGCGGCGCCTTTTCCGCGCGCTTGCCAAAGCGGCGGGACGCGGCGTTCATGCGGCTGGCCGGCGCCTCGCTCTCCTCTGCGGGCGCGACCTCCACCTTCTGCGCAGGGGCAGGCTCTGCCTTCGGCGCGGCCGCGGCGTCCACGCGGGCGCCGCAATATGCGCAAAACGGCGCGTCTGCAATCAGCTGCTTGCCACAGTTGACGCAAAAGCGCTTCGCTTCCTCCGCCTTGGGCGCGGCGGGCGCGGCCTTGGGCGCCGCCGGCTCAGGCTTGGGCGCCGGTTCCGCTTTGGGCGCAGCGGGCGCAGCCTTGGGCGCCGGTTCCGCTTTGGATGCGGCGGGCTGCTCTTTCTCCGGCTGTTCGGCCGGCGTCTCCGGCACGGCAGACGCCCCTTCAAACGCCTGCTTCGGCCAGGCGGGCGCCTGGGCAAACTTTCTCGTCGGCCTGCCTGCATCCTGTGCCGCCTGCCCGGCGGCCGGCTCGGTATCTTTCAGTTTTGCAGCGCACACCCGGCAATGGGTCAGGTGTTCGGCATTATATGCCCCGCATTCCTTGCAAACCATGGTTGCCTCCTTCAATCGTGTTTGTGGCGTTTCAATGCAGATTTTCATTCAGTTCTATTATACAACCCTTTTTTACAATCTGATAAAGAACAAATCGTAAACAATATGGTACACAATATGCCGCGGAATGTGGTATACTCGCATTTGCCGGCGAGATTTCATAGTATACAGTATCGCCTGCCGCGCCGGATCGGCTTTTCGGATCGATCCGCGCGGGAACCGGCGGCATTTGTCATCAAGGAGTTTGAAGCCATATGATATATTTGGACAACAGCGCCACCACGCGCGTGCTGGACAGCGCGGCAGAAGCCGCCCTGCGCTGTATGCGCGAAGATTTTTTCAATCCTTCCAGCGCCTACGGGCCCGCCGCGCAGGCGGAGCGCCGCGTGAACGAAGCACGCGGGCGGCTGGCCGCCACGCTTGGCTGCCGCGGCAGCGAAATCATCTACACCTCGGGCGGCACGGAGTCGAACAACATGGCCATCCTGGGCGCGCTGCGCGCCACGCACGGCAAGGGCCGGCTCATTACCTCGCAGTCTGAGCACCCCTCGGTCTACGAGGTCTTTCGCCTGCTTGAGCAGCAATACGGCTACCAGGTCGTCTATCTGGGTTCGGATCGCACCGGTTCCATCTCCATGGCGGAGCTGCAGGGCAACCTGACGCCCGACACGTTGCTCGTGTCGCTCATGCACGTCAACAACGAGACCGGCGCCATTACGGACATCGCCGCGGCGCAGTCCATCATCAAGAGCCGCGCGCCGCAGGCCGTGTTCCACGTCGACGGCGTGCAGGCCTATGCCAAGCTCCCGTTCTCGCGCGTGCCGTGCGACCTGTACACCGTGAGCGGGCACAAGATCCACGCGCCCAAGGGGATCGGTGCGCTCTACGTGCGCGACGGCCTCCGCTTTGCCGGCGGTCTCATAGGCGGCGGGCAGGAGCAAAACCGCCGCTCCGGCACGACCAACACGCCCGGCATTTTCGCGCTCGACGCGGCCGTTGGCGCATATCGCGCCAACCAGGCCGCCTGGATTGCGTCCATGCGCACGTGCAAGCTGCGCCTTTCGAAAAACCTGGCGTCGATCCCGGACACGTTCCTCAACGGCCCGGACCCGGCAGACGGCGCGCCGCACATTCTGAACGCGTCGTTCCTCGGCGTGCGGGGCGAAGTGCTGCTGCACGCGCTCGAACAGCGTGGCATTTACGTGTCCACCGGCTCGGCCTGTTCCGCGCACAAAAAGGGCAAGAACCGCGTGCTGGGCGCCATCGGCGTGGTCGGGGCGCGGCAGGAAGGCGCGCTGCGTTTTTCGCTCTGCCCGTTCAACACGCCGGAGGAAATGGACATCGTTTCGGAAGAAATTGAAAAGCAGGTCGCCTTTTTGCGGCGCTACCAACGCCGGTAACGCCCGCACGACCCACACAGGAGGAACACCGGATATGGAAACCGTCTTACTCGTCCGCTATGCGGAAATCCACCTCAAGGGGCTGAACCGCCCCTACTTTGAACGCAGTCTCATGGGCGCAATCAGCCGTGCCCTTGCTCCCCTGCCCGTGCGCGTCGTGCGCGAGCAGGGGCGCATTTTCGTGTTCGACGTCCCGCAGGCACAGGCCGGCGAGGCGGCGGACAAGCTCTCGCGCGTGTTCGGCGTGCACTCCATCAGCGTCGCGCTTGCGGTGGAAAAGGACTTTTCCGCCATCTGCGACGCGGCCGTCACGCTGATGACCCAGGCGCTTGAAGGACGCGGGCAGGCGACCTTCAAGGTGTTTGCGCGCCGGGCGGACAAGCGGTTCCCCATGCGCTCGGAGGAGATCTGCCGGGAGCTCGGCGCCGCGCTGCTCGACCGGTTCCCCGCGCTGCGCGTGGACGTACACGCGCCCGAGCTGCGCGTCGGTGTGGAAATCCGGCAGGAACGCGCGTTTCTCTATGCGGGCGAGGTCATGGGGCCGGGCGGCATGCCCGTCGGCTGCAACGGCAAGGCGCTGCTGCTGATCTCCGGCGGCATCGACAGCCCCGTGGCGGGCCACATGATCGCCAAGCGCGGCGTGGCCATCGACGCCATCCACTTCTACAGCTACCCATATACCAGTGAGCGGGCGCGCGACAAGGTGGTCGATTTGACGCGCATCGTTTCGCGTTACGCCGGGCCGATCACGCTGTACCTCATCCCCTTTACCGACATCCAGCTCGCCATCTATGAAAAATGCCCTTCGACCGAGACGACGGTGCTCATGCGCCGGCTCATGATGCGCATTGCCGAGCGCGTGGCAAAACGCGCCGGCGCGCAGGCGCTCGTCACGGGCGAGGCCATCGGGCAGGTGGCGAGCCAGACCATCGAAAGCCTGACCGTGACCGAGGACGCCGTCACGCTGCCGGTCTTCCGCCCACTGATCGGCTTTGACAAGGAAGAAATCGTGGAGCGCGCCAAGGCCATCGGCACGTTTGAGACCTCCATCCTCCCGTATGAGGATTGCTGCACGGTGTTTGTACCGCAGCACCCCGTCACCAAGCCAAGGGTGGAAAAGCTGCGTGAGAGCGAATCGCTCGTCGACTTTGAGCCCATGATCGCGCGCGCCATAGAAGACGCCGAAATCCTGACCGTTGCGCCGGACGGCGGGCAATGAGCCATTTTGTCCGCCCCGCTGCATTTTACAGACTGTTTACAGCATAGAGTGTAGTAGCTGTGATACAATATTTGGTGCGGAAGGCAGCGCCAGCCATGCGCCCGCGTCAACCGGCGGCGGCAGCGCAACGTGCGCGCACCGCCCCTCCCGCACGACAACGACCGTCCGCATGGCGGCCGGGACTGGAGCGTTATCCATGCTGAAACCCGTATTTCAACTGATCGGCCTGATCGTCGTCCTGCTGATCCTGCTGCTGGCCGTGCTGTTCTATCTGGACGGCAAGGACCTGCTCAGCGGAGAACTGGCCGATTTTATCGGCTCGCTTCGCGCGCTGTTCGAGCAGATCAAGTCCGTCGTCACCTCGTTTGTCAACGAATCCGGCATCGCCAACGACGCGGCCGACCTGCTGGATGAAGGGGCGGACAAGCTGCGCGGCACGACCCCCGACCCAAACGTGACGCCCGAACCAGACGCCACGCCGGAAGTGGTGGAACCGGTGCAGATCATCATCCCGTCACCCGCTTCCTGAGGGACAAGCCCGCGCCGCCCCATTTCCGCCGCGCCATCGATACCCGATAAAAACCAAACCGTCCCCCGGCAATCAGCCGGGGGACGGTTTTCACTTTCCAGCAAAACGCGCGGCAGTCAGGCAGGGATGCAGGAAGCCGGCCCGCCGTGCCACCCGCGGCCGTCTGGTCACTCGATGGGTACCAGCCGCCCGTGCACCAGCAGGCGCGGGTCGCTGTCGTGCCCATAGGTGGAGCACGTGGCCAGCGTCAAAATCGGGTAGTCCGTGTCCACCGCAAACCCCGGCGACCAGTACGAGTGCTCGATCGTCTTGTCGATATACTTCTGAAACGCGCGTGCATCTTCAAACCAGAGCGCAAAATATTCCGGATAGGCATGCACCGTACGGCAGGAAAACAGCTCCACGCGGTACGTCCGCTCCTCCGTCAGCAGGTACATCACCGGGTGCGCCCGCCAATAGGATTCCTCCGAAAACTTGACCAGTGAGCCGAACATGCTGCCGTCATTGCGCCGGTGGCCATAAATCATCCAGTTTTCAAAGCCATTTGAGAACACCGTGCCGCAGTCGAAATACAACGCGCCGGCATCGTCCTCGTCGCGGTCAAAGTTGTGCGTCAGATAATAGGTATTGTCCGTGTACTGGACCACGGGATAGCTGAGATTGGTATCCGGGCAATAGAGCCAGGCGCGCACATGCCGGTTTTTCTTCTTGAGCGCCGCCCAGTCCACCGTAAAGCTCAGCTCGGGGGTGGGCGACGGGGTAGCGGGCGCCGCTTCGCCCGGCGCCTGCGTGGCGGCGGGCGGCGTCACCACGACCGGCGTCGGCGTGGTCAGAACGGCGTCTCTCAAATCGTCATAACCACGGCGGCCACGCGCATACGAAACCAGCAACGCTGCGATCACGACCAGCGCCGCCAGCAACCCGAGCGCAAACAACAGCCGCACAGGATGAATCCGGTATCCCCGTCGCCTGCGGCGGGGATACCGGCGACCAGGTTCATATTCATATTGTCTGGACGTCCGGGACAAAGCTCACCCTCGATTTTTGCGCAGCGCCGGCAGGCACAGTCCCAGCAGGCACAGCACCGCCGCGCCGACCGCCGCATACAGCAGCGGGCTGTCGCCCGTCGGCGGCACCTCCGGCACCTCCGCGCCCGCTTCATTGACGCGTAACGTCGCGATCGCGCTGCGCAGATAGTCCTCGCCCTCCACCATGTACGCAATATCCGCATCCGTCAGCGACGGCGCATTGTTCGCGCGCGTCCTTATTAGCCTGCTTGCATCGAATACGATGCAATCGTACTGATATCCGTCGTTCTCCAGAGTCGTGGCCGACGTCGTGTAGCTCTTTGCGTTTGCTCCTTCAATTGCCTTGAACGTCTTGCCGCCGTCGGTCGACTTGCGCCACTGGTAGCCAATCATCACTTCCCTGTACTCGACCTCCACCGAGAACGTCGCCGCGTCGCCCTCCGTGACGATGCTGTCCTTCGGCTGTTTCACGATGCTGTACAGCAATTCGCTCTCCACGGTCACCTCTTCGCCTGGCGCCACAGGCTCCCCGTTGACTTCGACCGCGCCGCTGCCGCTGTTCTTCACCGTCACGCCGTCCGGCAGATCGTTGAACGCCGCATTGCCAATCAGTACTTCGATCATGTCGCCGGGCATGGCGTTCGCGGTCATTTGTACAATCGCATCGCCCACAAAGAAATCGGTATCGCCGATCTTCGCCATGCTCGGTATCTGGAGGTTATTCCTGCCTTCCGTAACGATGGGCTGACTTTCCGGATTATCGTTTACCTTAAACGTGCCGTTGGAGACGGTTGTCGTGGGCGAGGAAGCGCCGCCGCGCACACACAAAACCTCCGTGCCGACAGGCACCTGGGATGCATCTACCGTAAGATCGTCAATGGAAGTCGGCTTTCCGCCGCTGAACGTAGCCACGCAAACGCCGTATGCATCCGTCGCTTTGACGCCGCTTCCCAATTCCACCGTTCCGCCCGCAAAGCTGTGTTCGCCGTTTCCTGCGACGAACACGCCATACGCAAATTTTACGCCGTCGACCGTCTGCAAGAGCTTCACCGTGCCGCCTTCCATCGTGAAGCCGCTGGTAGAACCCGTGGCAATGGCAGCGCACCCGCTGCCATTTGACGCCGTGCTGTAGGACACCGTCCCGCTTTTGAGAACCAGATTGCCGCCGAGCGCGCAAATGCCATAGGCGTTGGCCCTGGTGCTTGTACTGGTGATGTTCAGGGCGCCTCCGTCCGCACTGTCCTGAATGGTCAGCGTCCCGGCAGAAACTTTCAGTGCAAACGTATCACCGGTTGTCCAAGCGACCGTCTTCCCGTTCAAATCCAGCGTGATGGACGTCTTCAGCTCAAAGCTGCCGGATACCGCGGTATTGTCGATGACTTTGACAGTTTGCCCCTCTCCGGCCGCGCCCAGAGCGTCCGTCAGCGTGTCATATGCACCAACACCGTCGATCTGAGCCACCGCTCCATCTGCCAGCGCCACACCCGGCAAAAGCGTCAGCACAAGAATCAGCGCCAGAAAGCCCCCCAGAAACTTTTTCATCCCTTCACCTTCCATTTTGATCTTTTGACGTACAGGTATGCCGAAACAAATAAATTACATTATATTAATTATATCGCATCTGGACAAGAATGCAATTATTTTGGCTAATATTTTTCCTGTAGGTATACAATACATCTTGGACAGGAGGAAAAAAGAGAAGAAGGATAGGG
>URQH01000034.1 GCA_900549955.1 uncultured Eubacteriales bacterium
CGGCGCGTGGCCGCGGGGCGGGGGATCCGGGGCGGGCTTGGGCGCGGCCGGCAAAAGCGCCGCGCGCAGCCGATCGGGGCGACGGGCGCGATGCGCCGCGCTCAGCCGATCGGGGAGATGGACGCGATGCGCCGCGCGCACGCGTAGAGTTCCTTTAGCTCCGGCCGGAACCCGGCCACGAGCGTGCCGCGGTATTCGTCCGACACGGTCGTGGAGTGGATCACGTTCCCGTCGCCGAGGTAGAGCATCACGTGCCCCATGCGCGTGCCCTGCTCGTTGTACAGGAACACGAGGTCGCCGCGTTCCAGCCGCTCGATGTCCTCCAGCACGCGCAGCCGTTCGTTCAGCTTTTCGGTCTCGATCACGGTGTCAAACCGGTAGAGCTTCTGGATGTTGGACAGGCCGGAGGCCGTGGTTTCCTGCATCTCGGTGCCGTCGTCGCGCCGCTCGCGGCGCACGTCCAGCGTGCGCAGCGTCCAGCAGATGATGCCGGAGCAGTCGTAGCTCTCGTCGCCGGTGCGCACGATGTTGTCGTAGGGCGTGCCGAGCCGGTCGTAGATGGCGGAGATCATGCACTCGATCAGGTGCGCCTTTGCGTCGGTCACGGCGGGGTAGATGCGCCGTGCGCTGTCGAAACAGGCCATGAGCGGCGATTCGCTGAGCGATTCCACGACCGTTACGACGCCGTCCTGCACGGTCAGCATCCGGTCGCCGCCGAGCGCCACGCCGCACGCCGTCACATAGCCGGAGTCCGGCCCGCGCAGCACGACCTCATAGGGCTGCACGATGGCCGTGTCCGTCTCCGCATATTCGGCAAAGAACAGCAGGTCGCCGCGCTGCACGTCGGCATAGTCGGCCACGTGCGCCCACTCCGTCTCCTGCCCGGCGCACTGCACCAGGTTGCCCGCGCTGTTCCATAGCTTGAACAGCAGCGAGTTGTACACCTCGTCCTGGTACAGCCCCTGCGGGTAGAGCAGCGCGTCGCCGAGCGGCTTTTCAAAGTGGCGGTAGTAGCCGGGCGAGAAATACAGCCCGGCGCGGGTCAGCGCGTCGAGCAGCAGCGCCTCCGTCGACTCGGCCGCTTCGCCCGCGCGCGCCTCCAGCGCGTCCGCAAACGCCGCGGCGGAGAAGGTCTCCGCAGAGTCAGCAAGCGTGCCGGCAGCCAGGTATTGTTCCATCTCCGCCTGCGTCACCATGCGCAGCTGCGCCGGGTCGACATAGCCGTACACGCCGTCCTGCGTGACGACGAAGTAAAAACCGCGATAGCTGCCCAGCACGCGCACGGCGGCATAGTCCTCGCGCGCGAGGACGCGGCTGCCGGCCTTGGTCGCGCGGTAGACCGGGCAGCCGGGCCGCTGGATCAGCGCAAAGCCGGACACGCCCTCTTCCTGGAGCTCGGACTCGCGCGTGCCGTCCACCGGCATGTAGCCCTCGCGGCCGTCAAAGGCCGTGCGCACGTAGTAAAAGCGCGTGCCGTCGGGCGCGGAAGTCTCGCTTAGCACGATCACCTCGCTGCGCGTCGTTTCGGTGGTCGTGTTGCGCGCGTTTTCCCACGGCGCGTCGAGGCTGGGCGACTCGTACAGGCGGATCTGGTTCGTGCGGGAGCGGCGCAGTTCCAGCGTCTCGTGCGAGAGCAGCAGCGCGTCGGCCTCCGCGTCGCCCAGATAGCGCGTGGGGCGCGGCGAAGGGGTTGGCTCCGGCGTGGGTGAGGGCGAGAGCGAGGGCGCAGGCGTGGCCGTGGGCGCTGCCGTGGGTTCCGGCGCGCTCACGGGCAGGGCATTGTTCTGGCAGCCGGCCAGGCCGGCGGCGCAAAAGAGTGCAAGCAGCAGCAGCGCCTGCAGCAGGTGTCTGTATCTGGTTTGCATCCCCGTTTCCGTCTCCCATCGCCAATCAAAAATTGTCATCTTTTGACATGATACTGTCTCTGGCGGCGGGCTGTCAAGGGCGGGTTGCAGGTTAAAATTCGCGGCGGCGGTAGATGCGCACCGAGAGCGCCCACGAGAGCGGGAACAGCAGCAGCACGGCGGCTGCGGCCGCCAGCAGCAGGGCGGGCCCGGCGCTGAGCAGGCCGGCCAGCGCGTCCTGCCACAGCAGCACCGCCGCGCAGAACGCGCCGACAAACAGGAACATCAGCAGCCGCGCCTTCTCCGTGCCGAAGCGGAACAGCAGCGGCAGCAGCACGCACCCCGTCAGCAGCGCGAGCAGCGCGATCGGCGCGAGTGCGGCCGGACGCAGTGCGTCCGCGACGCCGCAGGCCATGCCCACGAGCTGTGCGAGCAGCAACAGGGCGATGCCCAGCAGCAGGACCAGCCCCATCTCGAGATAGCGGACGGCGACGATCGCACGCCGCGGCACCGGCAGCGTACAGCAAAAGGGCAAAAACCGGCTCCGCTCGTCGTAGGCGTGCAGCGTGACCGGCAGCAGCACCCCCATCAGCAGCGGATAATAGGCAAACGCCAGGTTGTCCGCAAACACGGAGACGGCCGCGAACACGACGCTGATGAACAGCAGCATGCGGCAGTAGCGCTTTGCCTGGTACCAGTCCTTGAGCAGCAATCCCTTCATGTCAGCCCGCCTCCCTTGCCAGATAGAGGAACAGTTCCTCGAGGTTGACCGCGCCCGCCTGCGTGCCGGCGGGCAGCAGCGCGCGCTCCACGAGCAGCTCCGTGCCGTAGGGCGTGTCGCGCCGGCCGCGGATGGCGGCGGGGGCGATGGCGCCGAGCGCCTGCGCGTCGCCGCGCACCACGCCAAAGCGCTCCGCCAGGCGGTCCTTTTCGTCGCACAGCAGCAGCTTGCCCCGGTGCAGCAGCGCGATGTAGTCGCACGCCTTTTCGAGGTCGCTCACGATGTGCGAGGAGAGCAGCACCGCGTGGCGCTCGTCGCGCGTGAATTCCATGAGCAGCGTCAGGATGTCGTCCCGCACGAGCGGGTCGAGTCCGCTCGTCGCCTCGTCCAGCAGCAGCAGCTTTGCCCCGTGCGAGAGCGCCACGGCGAGGCCGAGCTTCATGCGCGTCCCGCGCGAGAGCGCCGAAAACGGCTTGCCGGCCGGTACGTGCAGCCGGTCGAGCAGCCGTGCAAACGCCGCATCGTCCCACGCCGGATAGACGTGCCGGAACATGCGCCCCAGCTGTGCGGCGCTCATGCAGTCCGGCAGGCCCGGCTCGTCGAGTGCGGCGCCGATCTCCGCCTTCCAGGCGGCTTCACGGGCGGGCGCGCCGTCCGCGCCGGCGACGCGCCGATTGAGCGCATGGGCTTCGCCCGCGTCCGGCCGCAGCAGGCCGAGCAGCAGCTTGATCGTCGTGGTCTTACCGGCCCCGTTTTCCCCGATCAGGCCGAGGATACAGCCTTCCGGCAGGGCGAGGTCGATCGGGCCGAGCGTAAAGCCGTCAAACGAGCGGGTCAGCCCCCGCAGTTCCAGTGCGTTTTTCTCCATGGTTCTCTTTTGCCGCGCCCGCCAAGGCGCGGGCGCCTCCTTTCTGTTCTGCATGTCTGCTGCGGCGGCGTTTGGGGCGGGGAGGACGAGATCTGCCGCGCCATAGGCGCCCTGTCCGGCCGGCTCAGACCGTGTCCTGCCAAAACAGCGTGAGCATCTCGCAGAGCTCCTCGCGTTTCACGTCCGCGCTTGCGGCGAGCCGGACGGCGGCGAGCAGATGTTCCTCCATCTGCCTGAGCAGCTGTTCGCGCCTGAGCTGGGCGCTCTGCCGCGCGACGAAGCAGCCGACGCCGGGCACCGTGTAGATCAAGCCCTCGCGCTCCAGCTCCTCATAGGCGCGCTTGGTCGTGATGACGCTGATGCGCAGGTCGCGCGCCAGGTTACGGATGGAGGGCAGCGGCTGCTCGGCGGCGAGCGCGCCGCTCAGGATCGCGTCGCGGATCTGCCGGCAGATCTGGTCGTAGATGGGGGCGCCGCTGTGTGGATCGATCAGGATGGTCATGCCGCTCTCCTCTTTCGGACGTTTGGCCCGAAGCCGTCCAGCCTTTTTTGGCGGGACGCGACTGTATATATACAGTATACACAGTAGCGCCGGATTGTCAATGGGCAATTTCTCCTGTATAATGAAACGCGGCGGGGGAGGGCCTTGTACATGGCAGAGACGGGAGAATTGAGAAGTAAGACGGTCCTGTTCGACCTGGACGGGACGCTGACCGATTCGGCGCCGGGCATCACGGCGGCGGCGGCCTACGCGCTGTCGCACTACGGCATCGACGTGCCGGACCGGCGCGCGCTGCTGCGGTTCGTGGGGCCGCCGCTGCGCGATTCGTTCATGGAGTTTTACGGGTTTTCCGCTGAACAGGCGGACGAGGCGGTGACGCGGTACTACCGCGCCTACTACCGCGAGCGCGGGCTGTTCGAGTGCAGCGTGTACGACGGCGTGCCGGAGATGCTGGAGGCGCTGCGCGCGCTGGGCGCGCGGCTGCTGCTGGCCACGTCCAAACCGGAGGTGTTCGCGCGGGTGGTTCTGGAGCGCTTTGGGTTGCTGCCCCTCTTTTCCGGCGTGACCGGAAGCAATCTGGACGGGACGCGCGAGAGCAAGGCGGAGGTCGTGGCCTGTGCGCTCGCGGGCGCGGGCGTTTCGGACCCGGCGGCGGCCGTCATGGTCGGCGACCGGCGGTTCGACGTGGCGGGCGCGCGCGCCGCGGGGGTGGACACGATCGGCGTGCTGTATGGCTATGGCTCGGCGGAGGAGCTGACCGCGGCGGGCGCCGTGGCGCTGGCCGGGACGCCGGCACAGGTCGTGGAGGCGGTGCGCCGGCTGCGGGCGTGAACCGGGATGCCGGCGCGGCGCGGGCGCCGGACGGGAACGCCGGGACGAAAACAGCGGCGGGGCCATGGCCCCGCCGCTGTTTTGCCGGCAGAAGGCGGCGCGCCGCTTAGAACACGGGCAGCACCGCGCCGGAGTACGTGTTGGTGATGAAGTCGCGCACCTCGTCGCTCTGCAGCGCGGCGACGAGCTTCTGGATGCGCTCGTCGTTCTCGTTGCCCTCCTTGACGGCGACGATGTTCGCATAGGTCTGCGCGGCGTCGCTGTTCGGGTCCTCGGTCACGAGCGCGTCGGTGGAGGCGTTCAGGCCGGCCTGCAGCGCGTAGTTGCCGTTGATGACGGCGAGGTCGACGTCGGGCAGCGAGATGGTCAGCTGTGCGGCCTCCATCTCGACGATGTTCAGGTTCTTCGGGTTCTCCGCGATGTCGAGCACGGTGGCGTCAAAGCCGGCGTCCTCCTTGAGCGTGATGAGGCCATGCGCCTCGAGCAGCATCAGCGCGCGCGCCTCGTTGGTGCCGTCGTTCGGGACGGAGATCGTCGCGCCGTCGGCCAGCGCGTCGATGGACGCGGTCTTGCCGGCGTAGATGCCGAACGGCTCATAGTGGATGGCCGCGACGGAGGCCAGGTGCGTGCCATGGTCGACGTTGAACTGGTCCATGTACGGCTTGTGCTGGAAGTAGTTGGCGTCCAGGTCGCCGCTCTCGAGGCTCGTGTTCGGGATCACGTAGTCGGCAAACTCGACGATCTCGAGCTCGATGCCCTCTTCGGCCAGGATGCCCTTGGCCACTTCGAGGATCTCGGCGTGCGGCGTGGCGCTGGCGCCGACCTTGAGCGTCTGGGTCTTTTCCCCGCAGCCGGCAAAGACCGGCACGAGCGCGAGACAGAGCGCGATGGCGATGAGTTTCTTCATGGTTGGTTTCCTCCTTGTGTCTTTTCAAAGTGTAGTGGCGTTTTGGGGATCGTGGCCGCGCCGCCGCGCTCAGCGGATGCGTTTGTCCACGCGGCGCATGACGCGCTCGCCGACGAACTGGAACAGCTGCACGACCAGGATCAGGATCACGACCATGACGAGCATCACGTCCGTCTCGCCACGGTAGTAGCCGTAGTTGATGGCGATGGCGCCGAGGCCGCCGCCGCCGCAGATGCCGGCCATGGCCGAGTAGCCGAGCAGCGTGGTGGTGGCGATGGCAGCGCCGTTGATCAGCGACGGCAGCGCCTCCGGCAGCAGCACGCGCCAGACCACCTGCAGCGGGGACGCGCCCATCGACAGGGACGCTTCGATCACGCCCCGGTCCACCTCCTTAAGCGAGCCTTCGACCATGCGCGCGATGAACGGCGCGGCGGCGATGGTCAGCGGCACGATCGTGGCCGTCGGGCCGATGGTGGTGCCGGTGATGAACCGCGTCACGGGGATGACCGTGAACAGCAGGATCAGGAACGGCACCGAGCGCAGCGCGTTGACGACCGTGCCCAGCACGCGGTTGACCGGCGCGTTCGGGCGGATGCCGTCCGCGTCGGTGAGCACGAGGATCACGCCGAGCGGCAGCCCGAGCACGTAGGAGAGCGCCGCCGACAGGAGCGTCATGTACAGCGTCTCCAGCAGGCCCTCGCCCATCAGGGCGATCATTTCGAGCGTAAACATGGTCAGCGCACCTCCTCGTATCCGACCTGCTCGCCGTCGAGATAGGCGAGCATGTGAGCCGTCGCGCTTGCATCCTCCGGGAATTGCAGCAGCATCTGCCCGTACATGCGCCCGTCGATGATCTTGGTGTCGGCAAACGCGATGTTCACCGGCGTGCCGCAGCGCAGAATCATGTCCGCCACGACCGGCCGGTCGGCGCTGTTGCCGTCGAACACGATGCGGTAGAGCGGGCCGCCCATGGAGAACGACGTCGGCTGTTCGCCCTGCGGGAAGAGCAGTTTGCGCGCCGCGTCCGTCCTGGGCCGCCGGAACACCTCTTCCACCGGGCCGACCTCGCAGATGCGGCTCTCGCTGATGATCGCCACGCGGTTGCAGATCTGCTCCACCACGCGCATCTCGTGCGTGATGACCAGCACCGTCACGCCCAGCGTGCGGTTCAGCTCCTTGATCAGCGAGAGGATCGACTGCGTCGTCGTCGGGTCGAGCGCGCTGGTCGCCTCGTCGCACAGCAGCACCTTGGGGTTGGTCGCCAGCGCCCGCGCGATGGCGATGCGCTGTTTCTGCCCGCCGGAGAGCTGCGCCGGATACGCCTGTGCGCGGTCGGACAGGCCGACGATCTCGAGCAGCTCTTTGGCGCGCGCCTTGGCCTCGTGCCGCGGCGTACCGGAGAGCAGCAGCGGGAAGCAGATGTTCTCCTCCGCCGTGCGCTGCATGAGCAGGTTGAAGCCCTGGAAGATCATGCCGATGGAGCGCCGCGCCTGCCGGAGCTCGGCCTCGCTCATGCGCGTCATGTCCGCGCCGTCCACGAGGACGGTGCCGCAGGTCGGCCGCTCCAGCAGGTTGATGCACCGCACAAGCGTGCTCTTGCCCGCGCCCGACAGGCCGATGATCCCGAAGATCTCGCCCGCGCGGATGGACAGGTCGATGTCCGAAAGCGCCGTAACCGCGCCCCCGCCCGTGCCGAAGGTCTTGCCCAGCCCCCTGAGCTCGATGATGGTCTTTTCTTCCATGCCTGCCTCCCGTTCCGGCAAAAATAATACGCCCCCGATGATCCGTTCCGCTTTGGAACCTCATCAGGGACGAGACAGATGCTCCGTTCGTGGTGCCACCCTGTTTCGCAGCCGCCTCACGGCGGATGCCTCATGGAGTACGGCGCTGACGCGATACCCCTGCGCTGTTACGGGCGCGCCCGTCGCAGCCTGTGCCGGCCATGCCGGCGGTCGGTGCGCGGCTCCGGAGCCATGTTCGGCGGGGGCCGCGTGTCCCGTTTCACCGGACCGGGACTCTCTTGGACGAAGCGCGACGCCTACTCTTTCCTTCATTGCCTTTGTCATCGGTATTCGATTGGTTCAGAGTATACTGTATTTTTTCCCGTTTGTCAACCGCCGCGTGGCGCGGGAGCGCATGGTTTTTCGCCTTTTTTTGCGCGCGCCTGCGGCGGGAGGCCGAAGGGACGGGCCTGCCGCGCCGGGCGCACGAAGGCCGGGGGCGCGGTACGCGCCCCCGGCCGGCAGGGGGGAAGGGTAGCGTTTTGCCGCGAAGCGTCACATTTCGGGCGCGAGCTGCGGCGTGAGCTGCTGGATCAGCGCGTCAAACGCCGCCTGGTCCAGCCCCTTGGCCGTCAACGAACAGGCCATCGTGTCGTTCGTCAGCCAGGCGACCAGCAGGTCGTCCAGCGAGCCGGACTGGATTTTCACCTGTTCGGTGGACTGGTCGGTCAACGTGGCGCCCTGCACGCCGGAGATGTCCCCGGCGCCCTTGGCGGTGCGCAGGCACAGCTCCGCGCCGGCCTCGTTGCGATAGATGATCTCGCCCACGGTGCCGTCGATCACGGTGAATTCCTCGGCGGTGTAGCCGGAATCCGCATCCAGCACATACACGTGAAAGCCGAGCGCCGCGTCCAGCTCCTCCACGGAAGCGACCTCTACGCGCGGATTGGGCACGGAGGCCCCGGCGTCGTCGGTCGTCGCGGCCGGGTCGTCCGCCGTCGCGTTCGCGTCGTCGGTCACCGTGGCCGGGTCGTCGGTCGCCGTGGCGTCCGGCTCGGCGGTCGGGTCGGACGGCTCGAGCACGACCGGCTCGCTCGTGGGTTCGGCAGTGGGTTCGCCCGTGGGCGCGGCGGTGTTGCCGTTCCCGGCCGAATTGTTTCCGGTGCTGCAGGCGGCAAGCGCCAGCAGCAGCAGTGCGCTCAGCAGCAGCGCGAGCGTGGTTTTCCAATTGCGATGCATATCGGATTCCTCCTTTTGCGGTTTTGGCGGCGCGTCTGTCCGTGCCGCTGGGGATACAATACCGCCGGGATATGTTGTCCGTATGAACGCAACATGGCCGTTTCTTGTAAAATCGGGAAAGAAACTGTGAACCGCCTCCCTCAGCGGAAGTCTGCGCCGCGGTACTTGTCCATCAGGATGCGGAACAGCTCGTTGGTCGTCGGCGGCGTGTAGCTGATGGCGTTGGCGCCCGCGTCGATGGTCCGCGCGATGGTCTCCGGCGTCGGCCCGCCGGTGGCGATGATCGGCACGTCGGGGAACTGGCGGCGCACGGCGGCGACGACCTCCGGTGTGCGCGCCGCGGCGGAGATGTTCAAAAGCTGTGCGCCGGCGTCGAGCCGCGCGGCGATGTCGGCGTGCTCGTTGAGCACGGTGCACACGATGGGGATGTCCACGACGGCGTGCATCTGGCCGACGATCTCGTCGGTGATCGGCGCGTTGACGACCACGGCCATCGCGCCCTGCGCCTCCGCGTCCTGCGCAAGCGCCGCCACGCGCGGCCCGCCGGTCGTGCCGCCGCCCACGCCGCAGAACACGGGCAGGCTCGACGCGCGGATGATCGCGTCGGTGATCGCCTGCTGCGGCGTGAACGGATAGACCGCGAGCACGGCGTCGGCGTTGCAGTTGCGGATGATGGCGATGTCGGTGGTGAACACGAGGGATTTGATCCGCCGGCCGTGGATCAGGATGCCGCTGCAGGAAAAGATGACCTGCGGCATCTCCACGATGTGATCCCTGAGCGGGGAGGACACGCGGGGCAGGATTTTGCGTTCCATGTTTGCCACGCTCCTTTTCTCAATGATAGATGATGGATAAAAATAACAACTTGGTATTTTTACTCATTTCGCCCCGGCATGGCCCGTTTCCTGCCGCAAAATGTGAATGAAAAGCGAACAAACGAACGGCAACGAGGATTCGCGCAGAACCGCCCCTGTTCCATTTGCCGGAAATCTGCTATACTGTCTTGTGAGAAAATTCGCTCCACCGCGCAACCAAAGGCGGCGCCGCGCGGTGTTTTGGGCAGGAAGAGAGGAACGGATGGAACCCGTCGAAACCTCGCGGCGCCGTCCGCCCGTCACCGGCGCGGACGCGCTGTTCCAAACTTATGGCGACATGGTCTACCGGCTCGCGTTTCTGCGCACCAAGTCCGCGGCGGACGCGGAGGACGTGTTGCAGGAGGTGTTCGTGCGCTGCCTGCGTAGCAACCCGGCGTGGGCGGACGCGGAGCACCAGAAGGCGTGGTTCATCCGCGTGACGATCAACTGTTCCAAATCGCTCGTGACCTCGGCGTGGCGGCGGCATGCGACGCCGCTCGAGACCGTGCCGGAGCCGGACAGCCTGCTCACCGAAATGCAGGAGGAGACGGACGTCTATGGCGCGGTGCTGCAGCTGCCGCAGAAATACCGCACCGCCATCCACCTCTACTATTACGAGGGTTACAGCGTGCGGGAGATTGCCCAGATGACGGGCAGCACGGAGCCGGCGGTCAAGTCCCAGCTCTTCCGGGCGCGCGAGCTGCTGCGGGAGCAGCTGAAGGGGGAATTTATCGATGTTTGAGGAGCAATACCGGCGCGACAACGAACGGTTGCACGCCCCGGCCGACGCGCTGGAGAAGATCCGGCGGCGGGCGGAGGCGGAGGCGCCGCGCCGCCACACGGCCATGTGGGCGCGCTATGCGGCGGCGGCCGCGGCGCTGCTTTTGTGGAAGGCCCCGCTGCCGCTGCCGATCAAGATACTCGCGCTGTTTGGCTGCGCCTTTTCGTATTTTTATCCCGTGATCTCCCGCAGCTATTGCCTGATCCCTCTGTTTGCCTTCATGATGGCGCATTTTTACCGCACCCGCAGGGAAAAGCCCGCGTGGTACGGGCTGTCTATCGCCCTGATGGTGCAGACGCACGTCAT
>URQH01000035.1 GCA_900549955.1 uncultured Eubacteriales bacterium
CGCGCGGCGCCGCGCGCGGGAGAAGCGCCGCCGGGAAGCCGCGCGCACGGCGAAACGCCGGGGCGCGGGGCGTGACAGAAAGCCGCGCGCACGGCGGGTTGGGAAAGTGTTTCGCTTGCGGCTGGCACAGCGCGCGCCGGAGAGACGCCGGGGCGCCGGACGGGGGCGCCGGGAAAGCCGCGCAAAAGCGCTGCGCGCACGACACCAGCACAGGGATCGGGGGTCCGTTTGCCATGGAACAGAGACAGGAAGATTTGCGCATGCCGCCGCACAGCGTGGACGCGGAGCGCTCCGTGCTGGGCAGCATGCTGCTGGACGCGAACGCGCTCGAGCTCGCGCTCGAGCAGCTCCGGCCGGAGGACTTTTACCTGCCCGCGCACGAGACGATCTTCTCATGCATGCGCGACATCCGCAACGCCGGCGGCGCGGTGGATCTGGTCACGCTCGCCAACGAGCTGGAGCGCCACGGCAAGCTGGACATGGCCGGCGGCGCTGCCGGCCTGTCGGAGCTGCTCGGCTTTGTGCCCACCGCCGCGAACGTGCAGGAGTACATCGGCATCGTGGAGGAGAAGAGCGTCCGCCGCCAGCTCATCCGCGCCGGGGGCGACATCGCCCGCGACGGCATGAACGACGAGGCCGGGCTCGAAAAGGTCTTAAACGACGCCGAACGCCGCATCTACGACATCTCCATGCGCAAGAGCGAGGACTCGCTCGTGCCGGTGGAGGAGATCGTGCCGGGCGCGTTCGCCGAGATCGGCGAGCTGATGAACCTCCGCGGCAAGCTGACCGGCGTGGACACGGGGTTCATCGACCTCAACCGCATGACGGGCGGTTTCCAGAAGAGCGACCTCATCATCGTCGCGGCGCGCCCCGCCATGGGCAAGACGGCGTTTGCGCTGAACGTCGCGCAGCACGCCGCGCTGCACGACGGCCGCACCGTGGTCATCTTCAGCCTCGAGATGTCGGCCCGGCAGCTGGTCATGCGCATGCTGTGCACGGAGGCGACGGTCGAGTCGCAGAAGATCAGGGAAGGCGTCATCGACCCGGAGGACACGAACCGCCTGCTCGAGGTCATGGAGCCGATGAGCAGGAGCGGCCTGTATATCGACGATACGGGCGGCATCTCCGTGCCGGAGATCCGCAGCAAGTGCCGCCGCCTGAAGGCGCGGCGCGGGCTGGACATGGTCGTGATCGACTACCTGCAGCTCATGCAGTCCGGCGGCGGCCGCCGCTCCGACTCGCGCACGCAGGAGGTGTCCGACATGACGCGCCAGCTCAAGCTGCTCGCGCGCGAGCTGGAGGTGCCGGTCGTGCTGCTCGCGCAGCTCAACCGCGGCCCGGAGACGCGCCAGGACCACACGCCGATGATCGCCGATTTGCGCGAGTCCGGCTCCATCGAGCAGGACGCCGACATGGTCATCCTGCTGTACCGCCCCGCCGTGTACGACGAGACGGAGGACAACACGAGCCACGCCATCATCGCCAAGCACCGCCACGGCCCGACCGGCACGGTGCTGCTCGCCTGGCAGGGCGAATACACGCGGTTTATGAACCTCGCGCAGGAAAACGCCTATTGAACCGCCAAACCAGTTTACAGGAGGAACCCACACCATGCAGCTGATCGTCACCGATGCGCAACAGGCCGCCGTCCGCGCGGCCGGTCTCTATGTCGACCTGCTCCGCCGCAAGCCGGACGCCGTGCTGGGCCTGGCCACCGGCTCGACCCCGCTCGGGCTGTACGCGCGCCTTGCCGCGCTGTACCGCGCGGGCGAGCTCTCCTTTCGGCGCGCCACGAGCTTCAACCTCGACGAGTACGTCGGCCTGCCGGCCACGCACAGCCAGAGCTACCGCTATTTCATGGAGCACAACCTGTTTTCGCACGTCGACCTGCCGGCGGAGCGCACGCACGTGCCCTCCGGGCTGGACGTGTCGGACGCGGCGCTCGCCGGGTACGACGCGGCCATCGAGGCGGCCGGCGGCATCGACCTGCAGCTGCTCGGGCTCGGCGGCAACGGCCACATCGGCTTCAACGAGCCGGGCACGCCGTTCGGCCTCGGCACGCACGTGGTGGAGCTGACGGCGCGCACGCGGCAGGACAACGCGCGCTTCTTCGCCTCGCTGGACGAGGTGCCGACGCACGCGGCGACGATGGGCGTCAAGACCGTCATGCACGCGCGGGCGATCCTGCTGCTCGCGTTCGGCAGCGCCAAGGCGGAGGCCGTGCGCGCGGCGCTCACGGGCCCGGTCACGGAGGAGGTGCCGGCCTCGGTGCTGCAGCTGCACCCGGACGTGACGGTTTTTTGTGATGAGGAGGCGGCAAAACTGCTATGAAAAACGCCGACCTGTTTTTGGACCTCGGCGCGACCGCCGCGGCCGCGCTGTTTCTCGAGACGACGTATCCGTGGGAGGTGCTGCCGCGCATCGGCGCGTTTGTGCGCGCGCTCGGCCCCACGCTGCCCGCGGACGAATATGACGAGGTGGAAGAGGGCGTGTGGCTCCACCGCAGCGTGAAGCGCTACCCCGGCGTGACCATCGCCGCGCCGGCCGTCATCGGCCCGGAGACGGAGCTGCGCCCCGGCGCGTTCCTGCGCGGGAGCATCCTGGTCGGCCGCGGCTGCGTCGTGGGCAACTCCACAGAGCTCAAAAACTGCATCCTGTTCGACAAGGTGCAGGTGCCGCACTACAACTACGTGGGCGACTCGATCCTCGGCCGCGGCGCGCACCTCGGCGCGGGCGCGATCTGCTCCAACGTGCGCACGGACAAACAGAACGTCGTCGTGCACGGCGCGGACGGCGCCGACTATCCGACCGGGCTGCGCAAGTTCGGCGCGATCCTTGGCGACGGCGCGGACGTCGGGTGCAACAGCGTGCTGTGCCCCGGCGCGGTGCTCGGCCCGGGCGCGCAGGTCTACCCGCTCTCGCGCGTGCGCGGCACGGTGCCGGCAGGGCACATCTTCAAGGCGCAGGGTAACGTCGTCCCGCGCCGCTGACCGGGAGGCGACGGACATGGAACGGGACGGGGCGCGGAAGCCGGACGTGCTGCAAAACAGCGAAACCGCCGCGCAAAACGGCGGGAACGCCGCGCACGGCGCGGGCGAGACGGCGCAGGAGCACACCTTCCGCCGCATGATGGAGGAGCCGGTGCGGCGGCTCGTGTGCCGGCTGGCGGTGCCGACGATCGTGAGCATGCTCATCACGTCGTTTTACAACATGGCGGACACGTTCTTCGTCGGCCGGCTGGACACCTCGGCCGTGGCGGCGGTCGGCTCGGCGGTGTCGCTCATGGCGGTGATCCAGGCCATCGGCTTTTTCTTTGGCCACGGCTCCGGCAACCACATCTCGCGCGAGCTGGGCAGCCAGCGCCGCGAGAGCGCGGAGGCCATGGCGGCGACCGGCTTTTTCTCCGCGCTGCTTGCGGGCGTGGCGCTCATGGTGCCGGGCCTGCTGCTGCTCGAACCGCTGTGCCTGCTGCTCGGGGCGACGGACACCATGCTGCCGTACGCGATGGACTACGTGCGCTACATCCTGATCGGCATGCCGTTCATGATGTCGTCGCTCGTGCTGAACAACCAGCTGCGCTTCCAGGGGAACGCGTTTTACGGCATGATCGGCATCGCCACGGGCGCGGTGCTGAACCTCGGGCTCGACCCGCTGTTCATCTTCGTGCTGGACATGGGCGCGGGCGGCGCGGCGCTGGCGACGGCCATCAGCCAGTTTGCGTCGTGGCTGCTGCTGTTCCTCGGCGCCAACCGCGCCGGCGGCAACCTGCCGGTGCGCTGGAAGAATTTCCACCCGCAGTTGCAGCACTACCGCGAGATCTTCCGCGGCGGCACGCCGTCGCTGCTGCGCCAGAGCATCGCGAGCGTGGCCGTGGCGAGCCTGACGTACGCCGCCCGGCCGTATTCCGACGCGGCGGTGGCCGCCATGACGATCGTCTCGCGCGTCATGATGTTCGCCAACTCCGCGCTGATCGGCTTTGGGCAGGGGTTCCAGCCGGTGTGCGGGTTCAACTACGGCGCCAGGCGCTTCGACCGCGTGCGCGAGGCGTACCGCTTCTGCGTGCGCACGTCGGCCGTGGTGCTCGTGGCGCTGGCCGCGGCCACGTTCCTGCTCTCGCCGTGGATCGTGACGATGTTCCGGGACGACCCGCTGGTCGTCGAGGTGGGCACGGCGGCGCTCCGGCTGCAGTGCGTGACGTTCCCGCTCGCGTCGGTCATCGTGCTCACGAACATGATGCTGCAGACCATCGGCAGCGTGTGGCGCGCGTCGTTCCTCGCGCTGGCGCGGCAGGGGCTGCTGTTCATCCCGTTCGTGCTGCTGCTGCCGCACGTGCTGGACGTGACGGGCATCGTGCTGGCGCAGCCGATTGCGGACGTGCTCTCGTTCGTTTGCGCGATCGTCATGGCAAAGAAGACGCTCGCCGAGATGCGGTGCGCGCAGGAGGCGCAGCAGGTGCAGCCCGCCTGTTGAGCGCGCCGTTTGCCCATGCCCGGCCCCCGGCCTTGCGCCGGGGGCCTTTGTCGTGGCCGCGCCCGCCTTGCGCCTCCAACGCGCCCCGCATTTTCCGCTCCATGCCCCGCCCATGCGCCTTACCGCGCCCGCCTTGCGCCTCGTGCGCCGCCGCCGCCGGTTTTTCCCCGCCCGCCCCTTTACAAACCGCGCCGGAATGGGTATAATGCACGGTGAAAGCGTCGATCGGGACGAGTACGGGGCATGCGCCCATCCAAAGAGAGCCGCCATTTTGGTGCAAGGCGGCGTTGGGACGGCTCCGGAAGATCACCCGTGAGCGCGCCGCAGAACCGGCCTGCCCCGGCGGCAATGGGGCGCCCCAGTAAGCGGCGACGTGTCTCTCACGTTACAGGGAAAAAAGAGCGGGCGCAGGGCAAGCCGGCGCCAACTCGGGTGGTACCGCGGAGTACGCTGCTCCGTCCCGAAGGATGGGACGGGGCTTTTCATTTTGGCGGCGCATCGGGCCGAACACGGAAAGGACGGAGCTTTATGTACAAAAAGGTAGACACGGACCTCAACTTCCTGCCGCGCGAGAAGGAAGTGCTCGCGTTCTGGAAGCAGAACCGGGTGTTTGAAAAGAGCGTGGAGCTGCGCCGCGGCGCGCCGGCCTACACGTTCTACGACGGGCCGCCCACGGCCAACGGCAAGCCGCACATCGGCCACATCCTGACGCGCTGCATCAAGGACATCATCCCGCGCTACCGCACGATGAAGGGCTACGACGTGCTGCGCAAGGCCGGCTGGGATACGCACGGCCTGCCGGTCGAGCTGGAGGTGGAGCGGATGCTCGGGCTCGACGGCAAGGAGCAGATCGAGGCGTACGGCGTCGAGCCGTTCATCCGGGAGTGCAAAAAGTCCGTCTGGAAATACAAGAGCGAGTGGGAGCACATGTCCGACCGCGTGGGCTTCTGGGCGGACATGGACAACCCGTACATCACCTACGACAACGACTACATCGAGTCCGAGTGGTGGGCGCTCAAGACCATCTACGAAAAGGGCCTGCTCTACAAGGGCTACAAGATCGTGCCCTATTGCCCGCGCTGCGGCACGGCGCTCTCGAGCCACGAGGTCGCCCAGGGCTACAAGGACGTGAAGGAGACCTCCGCCATCGCGCGCTTCTTTTTGAAGGACGAGCCGGACGTGGCCATCCTCGCATGGACGACGACGCCGTGGACGCTGCCGTCCAACGTGGCGCTGTGCGTGAACGCCGACGAGACGTATGTGCGCGCGCGCGGCACGGACGGCCACGTGTACATCCTGGCCGAGGCGCTGTGCGCCTCCGTGCTCGGCGAGGGCGCGGAGATCCTCTCCCGCTTCGAGGGGCGGACGCTCGAGGGACTCGAATACGAGCCGCTGTTCGACCTGCCGGTCGACTTCGGCGGCAGGCGCGGCTACCGCGTCGTGTCCGACGGGTACGTCACGCTGACCGACGGTACCGGCGTCGTCCACATCGCGCCGGCGTTCGGCGAGGACGACAGCCGCGTGGGCCGCGAGTGGGAGCTGCCGTTTTTGCAGCTCGTGGACGCGAGCGGCCACCTCACCGGCGGCACGCCGTGGGACGGGCTGTTCGTCAAGGACGCCGACAGGCCCATCCTCGAGGCGCTCAAAGAGAGCGGCAAGCTGTTCGCCGCGCTGCCGTTTGAGCACAGCTACCCGTTCTGCTGGCGCTGCGACACGCCGCTGATCTATTATGCCCGCGAGAGCTGGTTCATCAGGATGACCGCCGTCAAGGACAAGCTCATCCGCTTCAACCGCTCCGTCAACTGGATCCCGGAGACGATCAAAGAGGGGCGCATGGGCAACTTCCTCGAAAACGTCATCGACTGGGGCGTGAGCCGCGAACGTTATTGGGGTACGCCGCTGCCCGTGTGGACGTGCTCGTGCGGGCACACGCACGTCATCGGCAGCCGCGCGGAGCTCAAGGCCATGAGCCGCAACTGCCCGGACGACATCGAGCTGCACAAGCCTTACATCGACCAGGTCGAGGTGCTCTGCCCGGCCTGCGGCAAGGTCATGAAGCGCGAAGGCGCCGTGCTCGACTGCTGGTTCGACTCCGGCTCCATGCCGTTTGCGCAGTGGCACTACCCGTTTGAAAACAGGGAGGCGTTCGAGCGGCGCTACCCGGCCGACTTCATCAGCGAGGCGATCGACCAGACGCGCGGCTGGTTCTACACCTTGCTTGCCATCTCCACGTGCCTGTTCGACGAGGCGTCGTTCAAAAACTGCCTGGTGCTCGGCCACGTGCAGGACAGGGACGGCCGCAAGATGAGCAAGCACCTGGGCAACGTCGTGGACCCGTGGTCCGTGCTCGACAAGCAGGGCGCCGACGCCGTCCGCTGGTATTTTTACACCGCATCCATGCCGTGGCTGCCCAGCCGCTTCTCTTCCGAAGCGGTGTCCGAGGCGCAGCGCAAGTTCATGGGCACGCTGTGGAACACCTATGCGTTCTACGTGCTCTATGCCGACATCGACGGGTTCGACCCCACGCAGCACCGGCTCGTGCGCGAGAACCTGACCGAGATGGACCGCTTCCTGCTCTCGCGGCTGAATACGCTGGTCAGGACGGTGGATACGCACCTCGAAAACCTGCGCATCACCGAGGCCGGGCGCGCGCTGCAGCGCTTTGTGGACGAATTGTCCAACTGGTACGTGCGCCGCTGCCGCGAGCGCTACTGGGGCAAGGACATGACCGCGGACAAGGAGGCGGCGTACATGACGCTGTTCACCGCGCTCAGGACGCTTGCGCTCGTGACCGCGCCGTTTTTGCCGTTCCTGAGCGAGAGCATCTACCAGAACATCGTGCGCACGGTCGACCCGGCCGCGCCGCTGTCCGTCCACCTGTGCGACTTCCCGGCCTGCGACGAGAGCTTGATCGACGCGGCGCTCGAGGAGAACATGGAGCGCGTGCTCGACATCGTGACGCTCGGGCGCAGCGCGCGCGCCGACGCGGGGCAGAAGATCCGCCAGCCGCTGCCGCGGCTATATGTGCAGGGCGCGCCGCTGGCCGAGGGCTTTGCCCGCATCGTCGCCGAAGAGCTGAACGTGAAGGCGGTCGAGTGCGTGGCGGACGCGACGAGCCTGCTCTCCTACCAGGTCAAGCCGCAGCTGCGCACGCTCGGGCCGCGCTACGGGAAGCTGCTCGGCGCGATCGGGAAGCACCTCTCCGCAGACGGCGTGGGCGACGCGGTCGTCGCCGCCCTCCGCGACGCGGGCACCTACCGCTTCACGGTGGACGGCACGGAGGTCGAGCTCTCCGAGGGCGACGTGCTCGTGTCCACGCAGCAGAAGGCCGGGCTGGTCAGCGCGAGCGACCACGGCCTGACCGTCGTGCTCGATACGAACCTCACCGAGGCGCTCGTCGAGGAGGGGTTCGTGCGCGAGCTCGTGTCCAAGGTGCAGACCATGCGCAAGGAGGCCGGGTTCGAGGTGGCCGACCACATCGCGCTCACGTATGCGACCGGCAGCGCCCGCATCCGGGCGGTGCTCGCCGCGCATGGCGCGGACGTGCTCGCCGACGTGCTGGGCGACGCGCTGACGGAGGGCGCGCCGGACGGCTATGTGAAGGACTGGTCGATCAACGGCGAGCCGGTGACGCTCGGCGTGAAGCGCGTCTGACGTGCCGCCGGGCGCACAAAGGGATGGAACCGGAGCGCGGGGGGCCTGGCCGGGAGCCGGACGCCCCGCCGCTTTTTGCGGGGGACGGGCGGCGCAAAAAGCCGCGCGCCATGAGGTGCGCTGCGCGGCGGATGAACTGCGCCGGGCGCAAAAGCCAGGGAAAACCAGAGGGATAAGAAGGTACAATCGCCATGTTGGGAACCATTGTAAACGCGGCCGCCATCCTCGTGGGCGGCGGCGTGGGACTGTTGCTGAAAAAGGGGCTGCCGGCGCGCATTTCGGACGTGATCATGGGCGGCGTCGGGCTCGTGGTGCTGTACATCGGCGTGAGCGGCTCGCTCTCCGGGGAAAACGTGCTCATCGCCGTGCTCTCGATCGTCGCCGGCGGCGCGCTCGGCGCCTGGATCGACCTCGATCGCGCGCTGAACCGCCTTGGCGAGCGCGCGCAGGCCGCGTTTGCCGGCAGGGGCGGCGCGCAGGGCGGCGGCAGCGCGTTTGCGCAGGGGTTCGTCTCCGCCAGTTTGCTGTTCTGCGTCGGAGCGATGGCCGTCGTCGGCTCGCTCCAGAGCGGGCTCACCGGCGACCATGCCACGCTCTTTGCCAAGGCGCTCATCGACGGCGTTTCCGCCATGGTGTTCGCCTCCGCCATGGGCGCCGGCGTGCTGCTCTCCGCCGTCGCCGTGTTTGCCTATCAGGGCGCGATCACGCTGCTCGCGTCGCTCCTTGCGCCCGTCCTCTCCGATGTCGCCGTCGCCGAAATGACCTGCGTCGGCTCGCTGCTCATCGTCGGCATCGGCCTCAACCTGCTCGGCGTCACGAAGCTCAAACTCGCCAACTACCTGCCCGCCGTGTTCCTGCCGCTGCTGCTCGTGCATATTTTGTAACGGCGTCGCCCGCGCCCGCAACGAAAATGAAATCCGTATATCTTTTGGATTTGCTTGACACCACCGTACAAAACCATTAGAATAAGAATGCTATCGTGGAAGTGTGCGGGTGTAGCTCAGTGGCAGAGCTCCAGCTTCCCAAGCTGGCTATGTGGGTTCGATTCCCATCACCCGCTCCAGCACCGTTCACGGTGGCAGACAACGCCCGCTGCCGTTACAAACTTCCGCAGGCGGGTAACAACGATTTGAAGGAGGATCCTCTGTAATGGCAAAGGCAAAGTTTGAAAGAACAAAGCCGCACGTGAACATCGGGACGATCG
>URQH01000036.1 GCA_900549955.1 uncultured Eubacteriales bacterium
AACTTGCCGCTTCCCTCTTTCCTCTCACTGTCCAATATGTTTGACAAACCTACAGCAATTATTTTGGCTAATATTTTTCCATCATTTTTATCAAAAAAATCCTGCACACCCGGTCTCTTTGGCACACCGCTCCGGCTTCGCCCAACCCTGCGCCGGAACGTACTAACGTTCCCAAAACGCGCCGCCCCCGGCCGTATGACGGCCGGGGGGCGGCAATGGACAGGGCGCCGGGCACAGCCCGGTTTACGCCTCTTCGCTCTCGTAGAAGTTCTGAATGCAGTGCATCGGGCAGCCGGCTACACAGGCGCCACAGCGCGTGCACTTGCTCTCGTCGATGACGGCCACGCCGTCCTCGACGTGGATCGCGTCCGACGGGCAGTTGCGCTCGCACCGGCGGCAACCGACGCACGCCGTCTTGCACTGGAGCCGCGCGAGCTTGCCGATGGCCTTGTTTCGGCAGGTGACCACGATGGTCTTGTCCCGGGGCAGCAGGTGGATGATGCCGCGCGGGCACGCCTCTTCGCACATGCCGCAGCCGGTACACTTGTCCGCGTCGACGTGCGCAATGCCGTCTGCAAGCGAAATCGCGCCAAACGCGCAACGCGCCATACAGTCGCCGTAGCCCAGGCAACCATAGTGGCACTCTTTGGGGCCGCCGGAGATCGCCGCCGCGGCACGGCAGCTGGTCAGTCCGGTATAGGTGTAGCGCACGGCGGCGTTTTCACACGTGCCGTTGCAGCGCACACGGGCGACCTTCGGCTCTGTGGCCGACACCTCCACGCCCATGATCGCGCCGATGGCTGCGGCCGCCTTCGCCCCGCCGGGCGTGCAGCCGTTGGCCGGCGCCTCGCCCTTGACCACGGCCTCGGCAAACGCGTCGCACCCGGCATAGCCGCACGCACCGCAGTTGGCGCCGCCCAGGCACTCGCGCACCTGCGCCACGCGCTCATCCGTCTCCACGGCGAATTTCTTGCCCACGACGCCGAGCACCAGCCCGAACACGAGGCCCAGTGCGCCCAGCACGCCGAGCGCGGAAAGAATTGCTATCCAGTCCATATCGTCCGTCCCCCCTTACACCAGGCCGCTGAAGCCCATGAACGCGATGCTCATGAGGCCCGCGATGATCAGCGAGATCGAGAACCCGCGCAGCGGCTTCGGGATCGCGGACGACTCCAGCCGCTCGCGCACGCCGGCCATCAGCACGATGGCCAGCAGGAAGCCCAGCGCGCCGAACACGCCGTTGAGCACCGAATACAGCAGGTTGTACTCCACCACCATGCCGTTGGCCAGCGTGGTCGAACCGCCGATGTTCAGGATGCACACGCCGAGCACGGCACAGTTGGTCGTGATCAGCGGCAGGTAGATACCCAGCGCACTGTAGAGCGCAGGAGCCGACTTCTTGAGGAACATCTCGACCACCTGCACCAGGCTCGCAATGACGAGGATGAAGGCGATCGTGCTCAGGTAGGCCAGCCCCAGCGGGACGAGTACCCAGTGGTACACCATGTACGTAAACAGGCTCGCCAGCGCCATGACGAACGTGACCGCCATGCCCATGCCGAACGCCGTCTCCACCTTGCTGGACACGCCCAGGAACGGGCAGCAACCCAAAAAGCGCGAGAAGATGAAGTTGTGCGTGAGCACGCAGCTCACCATGAACAGCAGGATCTTTGCAATCTCGTTCATGCCGCCGCCTCCTCTCCCGCGCCGGCCTTTGCCCTGGCCCTGGCGGCGCGCCGCGCTTCAAATTTGCCGGTGATGATGTTCACGGCCGCGAGCATCAGCCCGAACACGAGGAACCCGCCCGCCGGCAGCACCAGCAGCAGCATGGGTTCATAGGAAGCGCCGAACACCTGCAGGCCAAACACCGTGCCCGCGCCCAGCAGCTCGCGGATGGCGCCCATGACCGTGATGGCAACCGTGAAGCCCAACCCCATGCCGAGGCCGTCCACCGCCGAGGGCAGCACCGGGTTCTTCGACGCAAACGCCTCCGCGCGCGCGAGGATGATGCAGTTGACCACGATCAGCGGGATGAACATGCCAAGAGAGGCATACAGATCCGGCAGGAACGCCTGCATGAGCATCTGCACCATGGTCACGAACGTGCAGATGACCACGATGAACGCCGGGATGCGGATCTTGTCGGGAATGAAGTTGCGCAGCAGCGAGATGACCACGTTGGAGCCGATCAGCACGAACGTGGCCGCCGCGCCCATGCCCAGGCCGTTGATGGCGCTGGTCGTCACCGCCATCGTGGGGCAGGTGCCGAGCACGAGGCGGAACGTCGGGTTCTCGGTGATAACGCCGCCGAGAAAGACGCTTGAGAGCTTTTGCCGTTTCTGTTCCATATCAGTTGCCCTCCATCAGGAGCCCGGAAAGGACCTCACACGCGGCGTTCACCGCCGACGTCACGGCGTTGGAGCTGATCGTCGCGGAACTGACCGCGTCGACCTCTCCGCCGTCCTTTGTCAGCGCCACAGGCGCGGTCAGGCCGGCAAACTGCTCGCCAAACCACGCCTCCTTGACCCGCGCGCCGAGGCCCGCAGTCTCTGCAAAGTCCGTACCGCCGACGTTCACGCCCGCGATGGTGCCGTCCGGCAGCACGCCGACGGTCACCTCGATCGGCCCGCCATAGCCCTGCACGGTGCAGCGTGCCGTGTAGCCGACCGTCTCACCCGCGGCGTCGAGCCCGCGGCAGATCTCGTCCATGCCGTCCTGCTCCTCGCCGAGGATCTCAAACGAGGCCGCAGCGCTCAGCACCGCCTGGCGGGCCCGGTTGGCCTCCGCAATGCGCTGCTCTTCGATCGCATCTTTCGTCACGGCATTCGTCACGCCCAGCGCCAGGCCGGCCACCGCCGCAAGCAGCAGCAGCTTCCAGCCGAGTTTGACGATCTCACGCATGGGTCTTCACCTCCCCGTAGATGCGCGGCCGCACCGCGCGGTCGATGAGCGGCGTGGCGACGTTCATGAGCAGGATCGCATAGGTCACGCCCTCCGGATAGCTGCCGAACGCACGGATCAGCGCCACGATCAGGCCGGCGCCGGCCGCATAGATCACCTGGCCCCACTTGGTCATCGGGGAAGTGACGTAGTCCGTCGCCATGAACACCGCGCCAAAGAGCACGCCGCCCGAGAGCACGGAGACGAGCGGGTCGAGCCCGAACGCCCACGCGCACAGCGCAAACGTGCCGACCATGACCACGGGGATGTGCCACGTGATCGTGCGGCGCAGCAGCAGATACACAAAGCCCAGCAGGATCGCCACCTTGCACACCTCGCCAATCGTACCGGGGATGCGTCCCACGAGCAGGTCGACCATCGAGGGATTGAGCGCCGAATCCGGCGTAAGCACGGTTGCGCTCGTCACCGTGTCAAACGGCAGCGGATAGGCGCTGGCCGTGTTCGTCGCAGTCATGCGCGCCGGCCAGGAAGCCAGCAGCACCGCGCGCGCAGCGAGCGCCGGGTTCAGGAAATTGTCGCCGATCCCGCCAAAGAGCTGCTTGACCAGCCCAATGGCGACGACCGCGCCGATCAGGATCATCCACCACGGCGCAGTGGACGGCAGGTTCAGCGCGAGGATGATGCCGGTGACGACCGCAGACAGGTCGTTGATCCGGACGGGACGCCTGCCGATCTTCTGGCAGACGAGCTCCGTGAGCACGCAGAACACGACGCTCAGCACGATCACCAGCGCAGCGCGCCAGCCAAACAGCCAGATGCCCGCCACCACGCAGGGCATGAGCGCCGCGATGACATCGAGCATGAGCGTGGCGGTGCTGTCCTTGGCATGGACGTGCGGCGCGGCGGAAACCTTCCATTGCATATGCGCTTACCTCCTTTTCGCCTTGGCCGCAAGCTCGTCCTTGGCCGCCTTGAACGCGGCGGTCAAATGCCGCCTGGCCGGGCAGACATAGGCGCACGCGCCGCAGGCCACGCAGTCCATGAGCCCGTGGTCCTTTGCACGGCTCAGCGCGCCCGCCTCGCAGTCGTATTTGAGCTGATAGGGCATCAGATGGATGGGACAGGCCTCCACGCAGCGTCCGCAGCGGATGCAGGGGCCTTCTTCAAAGGCCACGGCCTGCGCCTCGCTGAAGACCACGATGCCGTTGGTGGCCTTGGTGATGGAAATGCTGTCGTTCGGTGCGCACAGCCCCGTCATGGGGCCGCCGGCAAAGAGCTTGGCCGCGTCCTCCTTCACGCCGCCGCACGCGGCGAGCGCCTCGGCATAGGTGGTGCCAATGCGCAGGCGGAGGTTGGACGGCTCGTTCACGCAGCCGGTCACGGTCGTAATGCGCTCGACGAGCGGTTTGCCCAGCGTCACCGCATCGGCAATGGCCGCGGCCGTGCTCACGTTGAACACCAGCGCGCCCGCGTCCGCCGGCAGCTTGCCGCGCGGCACCTGCCGGCCGGTCACGACCTCGATGAGCTGCTTCTCCCCGCCCTGCGGGTACTTCGTCGGCAACGCCAGCACCTCGATGCCCTCATGCCCGGCCGCCGCCTTCCGCATCGCCTCGATGGCATCCGGCTTGTTGTCCTCGATGGCGATCACGCCCCGCCGCACGCCCGTGGCGCGCAGGATGAGCCTGAGTCCGTCGACGATGCGCGGGGCGTTCTCCAGCATGTTGCGATGGTCGGCCGTCAGGTACGGCTCGCACTCGGCGCCATTGAGAATGACGATCTCCGCGTGCTTGTCCGGCGGCACGTTCATCTTGACGTGCGTCGGGAACGACGCGCCGCCCATGCCGCAGATGCCCGCTTCGAGCACCGCCGGGATGATCTTCTCCGGCTCGACCGTCTCCACCTCGCCCACAGGGGTGAGTTCTACCCACTCGTCACGCATGTCGTTCTGAATGACGATACAGAGCTCCGGCGCGGCACGCAGCTGCTGCCGCTCTTCCACGGCCACCACCTCTCCGGACACGCTCGCGTGTACCGGCAGGCCCAACCCGCCGACCGGGTCGGCAATGCGCTGGCCGATCTTTACAAAATCGCCCTTCTGCACGCACGGCTTGCTCGGCGCACCCAGGTGCATCCCCATCGGGATGACCACCATCGACGGCGCCACCGCACGCACGGCGCACGAGCTGGTCAGCGGCTTGCCCTCATGGATCTCCCGCAAGGGATGCACGCCGCCCCGAAACGTCTTTTTCAATGCTTTTCCACCCGCTTTCCCAACAATGTGCCGTACATGTGGCTTTCGCAATGGTCAAAGCCCCCAAAATACGGCATGATAACAATCAGAGTATACCGTAAATGGATATATGATTCAAGAACATGGAGAGCCAAAACCATAAGGTTTTCGATAAATATTTTGCTATCGAAAACAGGGTATCCTCATTTCGATTGCCCTCCGGGCATCTCGAGCCGGCCTCCCGGTCCTGCGGCGGCCGCTACAGACAGCCCGTGTGGGAAGCAACAGCGCGGCACTGCCTACGACGCAGCGCCGCGCTGTCCATAGGGAACGTATATCGCGTCAGTTGTTCTGAAAATATGCGATAATGCCGTCCACAATGCCCTGCGCGCCGCGCGCCATGAAATCGGCGTCGTTCAGGTTCTGATCGTCCGTCTTGTTGCTGATATGACCGAGTACGATGGCCGCCACCGGTTTGTCGATGCCATTGAGCACCGGCCAGGTGGTCAGGTGCCGCACCGTCTCGCCGTTGACCTCGCGCGTGGGCATGCCGGTCGCCTTGACATAGGCGTTCAGCACGTAAGTGGCAAGGCTGTCGCACGCGGTGCGCTCGTCATGGTTCTTCGGCACGATCATCTGCGTGCCGCGCGTGCCGGACGCATCGATGTAGTTGCACATGATGGACAGCGCGATTTCCGCGTCGCTGTCATTCACGGTGCGGATACGGACGGACGGATCGACGACGGTGTCGTTGTCCGCGCGCGTCATGATCACCGTGGCGCCCTCCGCCTCAAGCAGCTCGCGCACCGCGTCGGCATAGGCCATGTTGATGCGGTATTCGTCCACGCCGGTGGACACGCCGTCATACTGGGAACCCTTGCTCTTGGCCGCGTCGATGGCGATGACTTTCCCCGCCAGTTGCCCCGCCGGTTCCACAGTGGCCACCGGATCGGGCGTAGCGTTCGGGTCGATGGACGCGTTCGGGTCCGGCGTGGCATTCGGGTCAAACGAAGCATTCGGATCTGCCGAAGCGTTCGGATCCGGCGTCGCCGTCTCCGGCGGCGGCGTGACGACCACGGGGCTGGACGTCGGGGACGGCGTCGGCGTGGCATGCGCCTCCTGATACGCGCGCACGGCAGGGGAGATGACGCCGGCGGCCAGTCCGTAGGCCGCGCCGCCGATCAAAAGCAGAATCAGCGCGCAGAGCACGCCAAAGGAGAGCGGACTGTTGATGCGCAGCCTTCTGCGCCGCGGTTTGATCTTCTTCATGCCGGATTCCACCTCATTAAAGATGGTTACATTTTATCACGCCCGGCCACGCTTGTGCGCATCCGTCAAAAAGATTCACAAATTGTACATAACGATGGAAGGCGTTCCCATCACACGCTGCAAAAGCACTCGCCATTCGCAAAAAAAGCTGGTATACTGTGACCATGCCATGTCTCTATGCACATACCCTGTTCGGGTTCTCGGTCCGCGACCGGCTGCCGCAGCCGCTCGCGGCGTTGCTGGCGCGCAACGAGGCGGCGTTTCTCGCCGGCCTGCCGGGGCCAGACATCTATTTTTTCGACCGGTTTCCGCCGCCGCTGCTACACCCGCATGAAAAACGCACCGGCAACGCACTGCACAACGCGCCGGCCGACGCGGTGTTTGCGCAGCTGCTGTCCCTCGCCGCGGGCGACGAAGCGCTGCTCGCCTATACGCTGGGCTTTCTCTGCCACTACGCGCTGGACAGCGCCATCCACCCGTTTGTGGACGCGCGCTACCGCGGGCTCGACCACACGCGGTTTGAAATGCGGCTGGAGCTTGCGTTTTGCGCCCGCAGGGGCAGCCGACTGAGCGGCATCCCGCCGCACCGTCTGTATGCGCCCCCCGTCCGTGAGCCGGACCTGCTGGACCGGCTGGATGCGCTGCAACACCAGCTGGCGCAGGCCGTGTGCCAGCGCGGCGCACGCGGCGCCTTCCGGCGAAGCTTTTTCAAATTCCGCCGCACAAACCGGCTGCTGTACGACCCCGCCGGGCGCAAGCGCCGCCTGCTGCAACGCGTCGAACGGTTGCTGCGCCGGCCGGCCGGCACGCTGTCCAGCTTGCTGTTCGCCCCGCCGCAGGCGGGCGACGGCGACCTGTTTAACGAGATGCACGCGCCCTGGCGTGCGCCGTGGGAGGGCGCGCCGGAGCGCACCGAATCGTTTTTCGACCTGTTTGACGCCGCGGCAGATCGCGCCGTGGCGCTGCTGCCGCTCTGCTACGCGGCCTGGATGGGCGACAGTCCGGCACTGCTGTTGCAGGCGCTGAAAGGAGGGAACATGGCGCATGGAACCTATGCTTAACCTGGACGCGGCCGACAACCCCTTCCTCGGCAAAACGGCCTGCTGTTTCACCGGCCATCGCCCGCGCGGCCTGCCGGCGCCGGGCAGCGCAGACATGGCGCGGCTGCGCCAGCTGCTGATGCAGGCCATCCGCGCCGCGCATGCCGGCGGCGTAACCACCTTTCTTGCGGGAGGCGCGCAGGGCTTCGACCAACTCGCGGCAGAGGCCGTACTGCTGCAAAAGCCCAACTGGCCTGGCACGCGCCTCACACTGGCGCTGCCGTCGCCCGCGCAGCCAAACCGCTGGGACGCCCGGGCACGGCGACAATATGAAGCGGTACTGCACTGTGCCGACGACATCTGGTATGCCGCGCAGGAGGCATCCACCGCCGCCCTGTACTGCCGCAACCGCTATCTGGTAGAGCATGCCGACTGCTGCATTGCCTACCTGCGGCAGCCGTCCGGCGGCACGCTGTACACCGTCCGCTACGCCATGCACCGGGGTCTGCCCGTCGTCAATCTCGCGCAATCGCTGTAATTTTCAAATGTAGGTTTGTCAAACATATTGGACAGTGAGAGGAAAGAGGGAAGCGGCAAG
>URQH01000037.1 GCA_900549955.1 uncultured Eubacteriales bacterium
CGGCAGGGGGAAAAGCGCGGCGCGGGGAGCGGGCGGGGAAAAACTTCTCCCCGGCGGCGGGCGCGGGGAGCGGCGGGGGAAAGCGCGGCGCGGGGAGCGGGGGGCAAAACTTCTCCCCCGGCGGCAGGGCGCGGGGAGCGACGGGGGAAAGCGCGGGCGCGGGGAGCGGGCGGCGCCAAAGGGCGGGAAAACATGAAACTTTCATTAAAATCTCGTGAAAACGGCCCTGCGGCGGGCGCTGATGTGCTATGCTGTTGCCGTGCCCCGTGCGGCACGCCCATTTGAAACATCCATGGGAGGAACCGCCATGCTTCGCGTATTGACCTGGCCGTTTCGCGCCGTTTGGCGCCTGTTGGGCTTCCTGCTCGCCGCCGCCGGCAAGCTGCTTTCGCTGCTGATCGGGCTGGCGCTGACCGTGCTGGGGGTGGTGCTCACCGGCACGCTCATCGGCGCCGGGCTGGGCATCCCGCTGGCGATCCTCGGCGTGCTGACGATGATCCGCGCGCTGTTCTGAGCCGGGCGCGCGCCGTCCCGGCTTGGGGCGCGGCGGCTACCGTGCAGGACAAGGGCGTTCCGATCGGCATGCCGGTATGGCGGCGCGCCGGACGCGACAAAACGGGGCCGGCCGGGCATTTGCCCGGCCGGCCCTTTTGGGTGGAACATGGAGCGCGGCGAATGGCGGCTACAGCAGCGCGTCCCACTGGAACATCTCGATCGAGCGCAGGTGCTCCACCGCGGCGCGCGCCCGGCGCGGGGCGCGGAGAGCGGGCGGCGGCTACAGCAGCGCGTCCCACTGGAACATCTCGATCGAGCGCAGGTGCTCCACCGCGGCGCGCGCCCGGCGCGGGGCGCGGAGAGCGGGCGGCAGCTACAGCAGCGCGTCCCACTGGAACATCTCGATCGAGCGCAGGTGCTCCACCGCGGCGCGCGCCCGGCGCGGGGCGCGGAGAGCGAATGGCGGCTACAGCAGCGCGTCCCACTGGAACATTTCGATCGAGCGCAGGTGCTCCACCGCGGCGCGCGCCGTGCGCAGCGTACCGCGCAGCGTCTGCGCGTCCGCCGCAGGATCGATCAACCGCACGGCCAGCGCCATTTCGTCCACCGCGTCATGGCTGAGGAACAGCCGCAGCGCGACGGCCGCCCGCTCCGTATGCTGTTGCAGCCGGGCGGCTTCCCGTTGCAGCGCGGCCGCGTCGCCGGCCTCGGCGGCCTCGGCGGCGGCATCGATCGCCGCAAGCGCCTCCTGTGAAAAGCGGCTGAGATAGTGGGACGGAAACAAAAACAGCGCCAGTAGGCCCAGGATGATCAGGCACGTGCAGATGCGCTTGACGGTATTGTACATGGCTCCTCCTCCGGCCCCCGTTCGCAGCGGGGGCGTGTTGTCGTCAGGGATGCACCGCGAACGCCGGGCGTCCCCCTTACGGGCCGGGCGCGGCTTACGGATCGGGCGCGGCGCCGGTCGCCTGCGTAAGCACGCGCGAGCCGCTGCGCGCGCGCGTCTGGGCGCGCAGCGTCCCGTCCGGCGAGAGCGACAGGTAGAACACGTTTTGCACCGCGCCGGCGCCCATGCCGGCCAGCCGGTCGCGCACCCAGGCCGCGGTCAGCCCGCAGGCGCGGACGGTGGACATGCAGAGCTCCCCGTCCAGCACGAGCATGTAGGACAGGCGCGCCTCCTCCGGCGGCAGGCCCAGGTCGCGTAGCGTGGGCGTCTGGCATTCGCCGCGCTGCAGGATGCTCATCGTGCCGTTCGTCTCCAGGATGGCATAGGCCACATTTGCGATGTCGAACACGTCCTTGGCGCGCAGCTGGTCCATCAGGTCGGTCACGGTGTAGTTGGCGCGGCGCATGGACTCCTCCTGCAGCACGCCGTCCGCCACCAGCACGACCGGGTTGCCGCACACGATCCGCCGCGCGGACGCGCTCTTGAGGCAGACGTAGGTGATGAAGGTCTGCATCAGGTACAGCGCGAAGATCGGCACCACGCTGTAGACCAGCGGGATGCTCGTGTCCGCGATGGCGCACGAGGCGAGGTCCGCGATCATCAGCGTCATCAGCAGATCGAAAGGCTGCAGGTCGGACACCTGGCGCTTGCCGGTCAGGCGCAGCACTGCGAACACCAGCACGTATAACAGGCATGCTCTCAAAAACAGTATCAGCATACCGATAGCGTTTGCAGCGGACGCGCGCGGCATACATCGGACGCGCAAAATAGCGCGGTCAGCCCGCCCCGCGCCCCTCCCGCGCGCTGCCCCTTCCCTCGTCCCTGCCGATTGCACGCCGCGTCCTCCCACGCCGTCCTGCCCCGTCCCGCGCCGCTCCTTCCCGCGCCCCTACCGCCCGCTGCCCCCTCCCGCGCCGTTTCCCGCCGGGGCGGGGCGAAGGGGATGGGAATGCCTGGGAATATATTATCGTTAACCGCTTGACAAGCCCTTGCCGCCTTGATACAATACTTACCGGAAACGTTACCGGCAACGTTTTCGATCCCTTTCGACAGTCAGGTTCAAAATAACGATGGATGCGCGTATCACAATTAAAGAAATTGCCCAGCTGTCTGGCGTCGCCATCAGCACGGTGTCGCGCGTGCTCAACAAGCGACCCGACGTCAACGAGGCGACCCGTGAGCGCGTGATGGAGGTCATCCGCCGCGTCGGATACGAGCCCAACAGCAACGCCAAGCACCTCAAGCAGCTGTCGACCGAGTCGGTCGCGGTCATCGTGCGCGGCGCGAACAACCTGTTCTTTTCCGGCATCATCGAGCGCCTGCAGCGCCGCATTGAGCGGACGGGGCTGCGCTTTCTGCCGTATTATATCGACGAAAGCGAGGACGAAGTGCTGTATGCCCAGCGCGTGTATGCCGAGCGCAAGGTGCGCGGCATCATCTTCCTCGGCGGCTATCACGGCGCGTGCGACGAGCAGCTGCGGGCGCTGCCGGTGCCGTGCGTGTTCTCCACGGTCAACGCCGCGGCGTCGGGCGCGGAAAACGTGTCCAGCGTCAGCGTGGACGACCGGCAGGGCGCGCGCCGCGCGGTGGACTACCTGTTCGACTGCGGGCACACGGAGATCCTCGTGCTCGGCGGCGAGACGGAGGGCTGGAACACGGCGGAGCAGCGTTACCGCGGCGTGTGCGACAGCTTCCTGGCCCACGGCCGCAAGCTGGAGCCGGAGCGGTACCTCGTGTCGGCGTTTTCCTTTGCGTCCGCTTACGACGCGATCCGCACCTACCGCGGCGCGCCCTACACGGCCGTGTTCGCCATGTCGGACACGATGGCCATCGGCGCGGCGCGCGCGCTCTGCGACATGGGGCTGCGCGTGCCGGAGGACGTCTCCCTCATCGGGTACGACGGCATCGAGCTGGCCTCTTACTACGAGCCGGTGCTCGCCACGATGCGCCAGCCGCAGGAGACGCTGGCGGACAAGAGCGTCGAGCTGCTGCTGTCCGGCATGAGGCACCCGGGCCGGCACATCCTGCTGGAGACGGAGCTGATCCCGGGCACGTCCGTGGCGCGGTGCCACTCGTAAACCCCGCCCTGCCGGCACATACTATCTTTCATGCGGCGACACGCGCGGCCGGGCCGCGCTTCGCATAAATTATCAAGGAGGAAACAGAAATGAAGAAGGTTTTGGCACTGGTTCTGATGGTGGCCATGGCGTTCTCCGTGGTTGCCTGCACCCCCGACAACGGCGGCACTGAGCCCACGCAGGCGCCGTCTACCGACGGCACGACGCCGACGGAAGCCCCGTCCACGGAGGCGACCGGCTCGGTTTACTATCTCAACTTCAAGCCCGAGGCGGACGCCGCGTGGCAGGCGCTGGCCCAGGAGTACACCGAGGCGACCGGCGTGGAAGTCAAGGTCGTGACCGCGGCTTCCGGCACGTACAGCGAGACGCTGACCGCCGAGATGGACAAGAGCTCCATGCCGACGCTGTTCCAGTGCGGCAACCAGGCGGGCCTCGACACGTGGGGCGACTACTGCTATGACCTCACGGACACCGCCGTCTACAAGGAGATGACCACGGACGACTTCAACCTGTTCGGCGAGAACGGCGAAGTCTACTGCATCGGCTACTGCTACGAGTCCTTCGGCATCATCGTCAACAAGGCGCTGCTGGCCGAGGCCGGCTATGAGCTGTCCGACATCACGAACTTCGAGAGCCTGAAGGCCGTCGCCGAAGACATCACCGCCCGCAAGGACGAGCTGGGCTTCGCGGCGTTCACCTCCGCCGGCCTCGACGGTTCCTCCAGCTGGCGCTTCAGCGGGCACCTCGCCAACATGCCGCTCTACTACGAGTTCCGTGACGACGGCGTGACCAGCCAGCCCGCGACGATCACCGGCAAGTACCTCGACAACTACAAGGCGATCTGGGACCTCTACGTGAACAACAGCACCTGCACGCCGGCCGAGCTGACCGTCAAGACGGGCGACGAGTCCGAGGCGGAGTTTGGCGAGGGCAAGGCCGTGTTCTTCCAGAACGGTTCCTGGGAGTACGCGAACCTGGTCGACAAGTTCGGCATGAACCCGGATGACCTGGCCATGATCCCGATCTACATCGGCGTGGACGGCGAGGAGAACGCGGGCCTGTGCTCCGGCACCGAGAACTGCTGGGCGGTCAACGCCAAGGCGGCTCCCGAGGACATCCAGGCGACGCTCGACTTCATGTACTGGGTCGTGACGAGCGAGTCCGGCACGAAGATGATGGCCGAGCAGTTCGGGCCCTGCCCGTTCAAGAGCGCTGTGGAGCCTGAGAACGTGTTCTGCGCGCAGGCGGCCGAATATGCTGCCGAGGGCAAGTACACCGTGACCTGGGCGTTCAACTACACGCCGAACGTGGACACGTGGCGCGCGGCCGTCGTCGCGGCGCTGACGCAGTACAGCGTGGGCGGCGGCTCCTGGGACGACGTGGTGACCGCGTTCGTCAACGGCTGGGCCACGCAGTACAACAACCAGTAAACATCCTGTGCGGAACCGGGGCGGGCAGGCCTGCCCGCCCCATTCCGGTTGACGGATGGCGCAAGTCCTCCGTCAACCGGAATGGCATCACGCACCACGAACCCACAACCCCATACCGCGCAAAGGAGGACGCCATGGAACAGACCACCCTGGGAAAGAAGCGTCGCAGCCTTGCCGTGAATGGTAACATGCTCAGCGGCACCATCCGCAAATGGTTCCCGCTGTTCCTGCTTCCCACGGTGGCCGCGTTCGCGATCGGCTTTGTATACCCGTTTTTGCGGGGCATTTACCTCTCGTTTTGCAAGTTTACCACGACGAGCAACGCCACCTGGATCGGCATTGACAACTATCTCAAGGCGTTCCGGGACGCGGGATTCATGTATTCGTTCTGGTATACGGCGCTGTTTGCGATCGTGTCGCTGCTGATCATCAACGTGCTGGCGTTCGCCGTGGCCTATGCGCTCACGCGCGGCATCCGCGGCTCCAACCTGTTCCGCACGGTGTTCTTCATGCCGAACCTGATCGGCGGCATCGTGCTGGGCTACATCTGGTCGATGATCTTCGACGGCATCCTGATCCGCTACGGCACGAGCATCCTGCTCGAGACGAAATACGGTTTCTGGGGCCTGATCATCCTCATGTGCTGGCAGCAGATCGGCTACATGATGATCATCTACATCGCGGGGCTGCAGAGCGTGCCGGAGGAGCTGATCGAGGCGGCCCGCATCGACGGCGCGAACGGCTGGCACACGCTGACCCGCATCACGATCCCGTGCGTCATGCCGTCGATCACGATCTGCACGTTCCTGTCGCTGACCAATGGGTTCAAGCTCTTTGACCAGAACCTCGCGCTCAACGGCGGCCAGCCGTTCAAGTTCCTGGCCGACGGCAGCATCGTCAAGACGACCGAGATGCTCGCGCTCAACATCTACAACACGTTCTATCTGAACGCCAACTCCCGCGGCGTCGGCCAGGCCAAGGCGGTCATCTTCTTTGTGGTGGTCGCGGCCATCGGCCTCATCCAGCTCCGCGCGACCCGCAACAAGGAGGTGCAGCAGTGATGGAAGCGAAACTCCGTCCCTATCACGCCCGCCGGCACTGGGGCAAACCGGCGCTCACGGCGCTGTTCATCGTGATCAGCATCCTGTATGTGATGCCGGTCGTCGTCGTGCTGATCAACTCCTTCAAGGCCAACAGCTTTGTCAACAGCGAGACGTTCGCCCTGCCGAGCGCGGAGTCGTTCGTCGGCTGGGACAACTACGTCAAGGGCATGACGTATGGCAACTACCCGTTCCTGCAGTCGGTCGCCTACTCGCTGATCATCACGGTGCTGTCGACCGCGCTGATCCTCGTGTGCACGTCCATGGCCGCGTGGTACATCTCGCGCGTGAACAGCCGGTTCTGCCGCATCATCTATCTGGTGTGCGTGTTCTCGATGGTCGTGCCGTTCCAGATGGTCATGTTCACGCTGGCCAAGACGGCCGACACGCTCTCGCTGAACACGCCGTGGACGATCCCGGTCATCTACCTCGGCTTTGGCGCGGGGCTTGCGGTGTTCATGTTCGTGGGGTTCGTCAAGTCGCTGCCGCTCGAAATTGAAGAGGCCGCCGCCATCGACGGGTGCGGGCCGCTGCGCACGTTCTTCCTCGTGGTCATGCCGATGCTCAAGCCGACGCTGATCTCGGTGGGCGTGCTCGAGACCATGTGGATCTGGAACGACTACCTGCTGCCGTACCTCGTGCTCGACCGCACGGAGTACCTGACCATCCCCATCCACATCCAGTACCTGAAGGGGAGCTACGGCGCGGTGGACCTGGGCGCGACGATGGCGCTCATCATGCTGAGCATCGTGCCGATCATCGTGTTCTACCTGACCTGCCAGAAGCACATCATCAAGGGCGTGGCCGCCGGCGCGGTCAAGGGTTGAGGGGCGCGCCGCGGCGCGCGGCAAAACGAACGGCACGGGGGCCGGAAGGCGGGGGCATTCGCCCCGTCTCCCGGCCCCCGTTTTGTGCGCGCGGGCGCCGGCGTGTGCCGCCATGTGGACGGCGGCGTGTGTGCGGCGTGCGAACCGGTGCGGGCCGTTGGCGGCGCGGCCGGGCGCCTTGCCAAGCATTCGTGCCG
>URQH01000038.1 GCA_900549955.1 uncultured Eubacteriales bacterium
GTACGGGACGTCGTGCGCACGGAGGCGGGCGGGCTGTGCCCGCGCGCCTTCTTCTGCACGCGGCGGCCCTGAGCGCGGCGACGGGCGGCGTGCCCCTGCGTTGGCGGCCGGGAAAACCGGCGGCGCCCGTCTGCCCCGCCCGCGTGCCGCCCGCCGCCAAACCGGCAATCTTCCCCGGAAAAACCGGGGTTGTTTCTTATTATTTATTTACAAGTCCGCCTTTCCATGGTATAATATTTGTAATTTGGGGAGAAGTTGGCATGTGGGTTTCGCAGCTGCAATTGACGAATTTCCGCAATTACGCACGGCTGCAATTGCAGCCGGACGCGGGCCTTTGCGTGCTCACGGGCGACAACGCCGCGGGCAAGACCAACGTACTCGAGGCCGTGTTTCTGTGCGCCCTCGGCCGCAGCCACCGCACCTCGCGCGACGCGGAGCTGATCCGCGAGTCCGAGCAGGCGGGCGCGGTTGCGCTCACGCTGCACACGCGCGGCGGCACGCGCAGCATCTCCTGCAAGCTCATGGCCGGCGAACGCAAGCGCGTGCTGATCGACGGCACGGCGCTCTCCCGCTCCGGCGAACTGCTCGGGTGTTTGAACGTGGTCATGTTCGCGCCGGAGGACCTGATGCTCGTCAAGGGCGGCCCGGGCGAGCGGCGGCGCTTCCTCGACATGGAGATTTCCCAACTCAGGCCGGCGTATTACTACACGCTGCAGCAGTACAACGTCGCGCTCAAACAGCGCAACGCGCTGCTCAAGGCGGAGGCGGAAACCGCGCTGCTCGAGCCGTGGGACGAACAGCTCTCCCGCCTCGGCGCGGCCATCACGGCGGAACGGGCGCAGTTTTTGTCGGAGCTCGGCGGCATCGCGTCGCGGCTGCACCTGCAGCTTTCGGGCGGCCGGGAGACGCTGTTGCTGGCCTACCAGCCGAACCTGCCGGACGTGGAGCCGGACCGGCTGGCCGCCGCGATGCGCGAGCGGCTGTTCGACGCGCTGGAGCGCGACCGGTTCCGCGGCAGCACGTCGGTGGGGCCGCACCGGGACGACGTGGCCATGGCGCTCGACGGCAGCGACGTGCGGGTCTACGGCTCGCAGGGGCAGCAGCGCACGGTGGTGCTCAGCCTCAAGCTGTCTGAGCTGCAGATCATGCGGCAGCTGCGCGGCGAATCGCCCGTGCTGCTGCTCGACGACGTGTTTTCCGAGCTCGACCGGCGCCGGCAACGCATGCTGCTCGACGCGGTGCAGGGCTGCCAGACGTTCCTCACCTGCACGCACCTCGAAGAGCTCTCCGCCGCCGGCGCGCTGCAGATGCAGGTGTACAGCGTGTCCGCCGGCAACGTGATCGAGGTGTGAGCCGACGCGCGGATCACGTCAGGCCGCCAAGCCGGCGCGGGGATTGCGAAAAACCGTCAAAACCGGGCGTGGCGCTGGAAAAAAACGGATTGTAACCGGGCGTCCCCGTCGAAACTATACCTGCCGGAAGCCGGGCGCGTTCTTTTTTTGCGCGCCGGGCGCCGCGTCCGGCCGAAAGGAGCGCAAGCGCCATGTTGTTGCACATCGGCGGCGGCGTCAGCGTGCCGCTGGCCAGCCTCATCTGCGTGCTGGACGCGCGCACGCTCTCGGCGGATTCGCGCCGGCTGGTGGAGCGCGCGCGACAGGAACACCGCTACCAGGGCTGCCCCGGCGCGCCCCGGTCCTATCTCGTGCTGCTCGGCCGGCATGGGCGCGAGACGGTGTACGAGTCCGTCATCGCCCCGGCCACGCTGCAGCGGCGCTGGAAGAGCGCCTGCCTGCACGAGCAGCTGCGGGAACTCGCCGTGCTGTCCGTTACGGCGGCGGAATGACAGGCCAGCCGGCCCCGCGGGGGGGCCTGCGCGCCTTGACAGCCTTCGGCGGTCGCGCCGGGCAAACGAACCGGCCCCGCGGGGGCCTTGGAAGAAAGGGAGACACATGGAACAGCATCAGACCTATGACGCTTCGCAAATCCAGGTGCTGGAGGGGCTGGAGGCCGTCCGGCGCCGCCCCGGCATGTACATCGGCTCGACCGATACGCGCGGGCTGCACCACCTGGTGACCGAGGTCGTGGACAACTCGATCGACGAGGCGCTCGCGGGCTTTTGTACGCACATTGAAGTCACCGTGCACGGCGACAACTCCGTCACCGTGCGCGACAACGGCCGCGGCATCCCCGTGGGCTACCACGAAAAGACCGGCAAAAACGCACTGACCGTCGCGCTGACCATGCTGCACGCCGGCGGCAAGTTCGGCGGCGGGGGCTACAAGGTCTCCGGCGGCCTGCACGGCGTGGGCGTCAGCTGCGTCAACGCGCTGTCCGAGTGGGTGGTCGCCGAGGTGCGCTACAGCGGCGACCACAAGGTCTACCGGCAGACGTTTTCCCGCGGCAAGGAGACCAGCGACGTGACCGTCGTGCGCGACATGCAGCCGGACGAGGAGACCGGCACGACGATCTCGTTCCGGCCGGACGCCGAAATCTTCGACGCGGTGGACTTCCAGTTCGACACGATGATCTCGCGCCTGCGCGAGCTGGCCTTTTTGAACGCCGGCATCCACATCACCGCCGTCGACGAGCGGCCGGAACCGCCGGTCAAGAAGGTGTTCTGCTACGAGGGCGGCATCGTCTCGTTCGTCCGGCACCTGAACAAGAACAAAGAGGTGCTGCACCCCGAGCCGATCTACTTCACCGCCACGCGCGAACAGGACGGGGCACAGACCGCGTCGGTCGAGATCGCCATGCAGTACAACGACGGCTATACCGAGTCCATCTTCACCTTTGCCAACAACATCGGCACGCACGAGGGCGGCGCGCACCTCGAGGGGTTCAAGCTCGCGCTCACGCGCGTCGTCAACGACTACGCCAAGCGTACCGGCCTGCTCAAGGAGAAGGACGCCTCGCTCTCCGGCGAGGACATCCGCGAGGGGCTCACCGCCATCGTCTCCGTCAAGCTGACCGAGCCGCAGTTCGAGGGCCAGACCAAGACCAAGCTGGGGAACGCCGACATCCGGCCGCTCGTCTCCGGCGCCGTGACGGACGGGCTGACCACGTTCCTCGACGAGAACCCAGCCATCGCCAAGACCGTGGTCGAAAAGTGCATCACCGCCTCCCGCGCGCGCGACGCCGCGCGCAAGGCGCGCGAGCTCACGCGGCGCAAGTCCGCGCTCGACGCCACGTCGCTGCCGGGCAAGCTGGCAGACTGTCAGGAGAAGGACGCCTCCAAGTGCGAGATCTTCATCGTCGAGGGCGATTCCGCCGGCGGCAGCGCCAAGCAGGGCCGCGACCGCATGTTCCAGGCCATCCTGCCGCTGCGCGGCAAGATTTTGAACGTCGAGAAGGCGCGGCTCGACCGCATCCTGCAAAACGCGGAGATCAAGGCGATGATCACCGCCTTCGGCGGCGGCCTCGACGCCGACTTCGACACCGCCAAGCTCCGCTACCACAAGATCATCTGCATGACCGATGCCGACGTGGACGGCAGCCACATCCGCATCCTGTTGCTGACGTTCTTCTTCCGGCACATGCGCCCGCTCATCGAGGAGGGCTACGTCTACATCGCGCAGCCGCCGCTCTACCTCGTCAAGCGCAACAAGTTTGAGCGCTACGTCTACACCGACGAGGAGCTTGAGGAGACGCTGCAGGAGATCGGCCGCGACCCCAAGCCGGACATCCAGCGCTACAAGGGCCTCGGCGAGATGAACCCCGAGCAGCTCTGGGAGACGACCATGGACCCGGAGCGCCGCGTCATGAAGCGCGTCACGATCGACGACGCCATGGCCGCCGACGAGCTGTTCACGCTGCTCATGGGCGACAAGGTGGAGCCCCGGCGCGAGTTCATCGAGCAGAACTCCAAGCTCGTGGCCAACCTCGACGTGTAAGCGCCGGCGCCGGCGCGCGCCCGCCCCGCCCGGGACCCGCGCCCTCTTTTTCGGGGCAAGTGCCGGCAGGGGACGCAAGCGCCACGGGGCGCCCGCGCCCTCCGGCCCCCACCCACCACCGGATTTTCGTCCGCTTCCCTGCCCCGCGTCCAAAGGGGAGGGAAGCGATAGGCAAAGGAGCATAACATGAGCGAAAACAGTTTGGAACGCATCCAGCCGATGCACCTGGAGCAGGAGATGAAGACGAGCTTCATCGCCTACGCCATGGCGGTCATCATCGACCGCGCGCTGCCGGACGTGCGCGACGGGCTCAAGCCCGTGCACCGGCGCATCCTGTACTCGATGGACGAGCTGGGGTTGCAGCCGGACAAGCCGTTCCGCAAGAGCGCGCGCATCGTGGGCGACGTGCTGGGCAAGTATCACCCGCACGGCGACTCCTCGGTGTACGACGCGATGGTGCGCCTCGCGCAGCCGTTCAACATGCGGTACATGCTCGTGGAGGGCCACGGCAACTTCGGCTCCGTCGACGGCGACGGCGCGGCCGCCATGCGCTACACGGAGGCGCGGCTGTCGAAGATGGCGACCGAGATGATGGCGGACATCGACAAGGACACGGTCGATTTTTACCCGAACTTCGACGAGACGCTCATGCAGCCGCAGGTGCTGCCGGCGCGCTTCCCCAACCTGCTGGTCAACGGCTCGGGCGGCATCGCGGTCGGCATGGCGACGAACATCCCGCCGCACAACCTCGGCGAGACGATCGACGCGCTGGTGGCGCTGATCGACCGGCCGGACATCACGGTCGACGAGCTGATGCAGTATCTGCCGGGGCCGGACTTCCCGACCGGCGGCATCATCATGGGCAAGATGGGCATCGCGAGCGCATACCGCACCGGCCGCGGCCGCATCGTCGTGCGCGCAAAGGCGGAGATCGAACAGTACGCGGCCAACCACAGCCGCATCATCGTGACGGAGATCCCGTACCAGGTCAACAAGGCGCGGCTCGTGGAGCGCATCGCGGAGCTCGTGCACGAAAAGAAGATCGAAGGCATCTCCGACCTGCGCGACGAGACGGACCGCAACGGCACGCGCATCGTCATCGAGCTCAAGCGCGACGTGAACGCGAACGTCGTGCTGAACCTGCTCTACAAGCACACGTCCATGCAGGAGACGTTCGGCGCGATCATGCTCGCGCTCGTGGACGGCGAGCCGAAGGTGCTCACGCTCAAGGAGATGCTCTACCACTACCTGGAGCACCAGAAACAGGTCGTCACGCGCCGCACGCGCTTCGACCTGAACCGCGCCCGGGAGCGGCTGCACATCCTCGAGGGCCTGCTGATCGCGCTCGACAACATCGACGAGATCGTGGAGCTCATCAAGACCTCCGCCAACCCGCAGGAGGCCAAGGAGCGGCTGACCGCCCGGTTCCAGCTGTCGGAAAAACAGGCGCAGGCGATCCTCGACATGCGCCTGCAGCGGCTGACCGGCCTCGAGCGCGACCGGATCCTCGAGGAGGACGCGCAGCTGCGCGAGCGCGCGGCCTACCTGCAGGGCGTGCTCGACGACGAGGGCAAGCTGCTCGGCATCATCAAGGAAGAGGCGCTGGCCATCCGCGCGCGCTACAGCGACCCGCGCCGCACCGAGATCACGCAGATGATCGACGACATCGACCTCGACGACGTGATCCAGGAAGAGGACATGGCCGTCACGATGACGCACTTCGGCTACATCAAGCGCCTCTCGCCGGACACATACCGCGCGCAGCGGCGCGGCGGCCGCGGCGTGATCGGCCAGGCCACGCGCGAGGAGGACTTCGTCGAGTCGCTGTTCGTCACCAGCACGCACGCGCCCATCCTGTTCTTCACAAACCTCGGCCGCGTGCTGAAGATCAAGTGTTACGCCATCCCGGAGGCGGGGCGCGGCGCCAAGGGGCTGCCGATCGTGAACCTGTTGCAGCTGCAGGGCGGCGAAAAGGTCACGGCCACCATCCCGCTCCCGCGCGACCCGGCCGGCGGCTATCTCGTCATGGCCACGCGCCAGGGCGTCATCAAAAAGACGCCGGTCGAGGAGTTCGACAACATCCGCAAGGGCGGCATCATCGCGCTCGGCCTGCGCGAGGGCGACGAGCTGATCGCCGTGGAGTTCTCGCGCGGCGAGGACGAGTTCCTCATCGGCTCCCAAAAGGGCAAGTGCGTCCGCTTTGACGAGTCCGAAGTGCGGCCCATGGGCCGCACCGCCACGGGCGTGCGCGCCATGCTGCTCGAGGACGGCGACGAGGTCGTGGACATGGTCAAGATCGAGCGCGGCGGCCAGGTGCTGGCCGTCACGGAGCGCGGCATGGGCAAGCGCACGCCGGAGGACCAGTACCCGGCGCACCGCCGCGGCGGCAAGGGCGTGTGGGCCATGCAGCTGACCGACAGAACGGGCGACCTGGCCTGCCTGCGCATGGCCGGCGACGACCAGGACCTCATGCTCATCCGCGACGACGGCACCGTCATGCGCATGCCGGTCGACCAGGTGTCGGTCATCTCGCGCTACACGCAGGGCGTGCGGCTCATGCGCGTGGACGAAGGGACGCGCATCGCGTCCGTCGCGCTCGTGCCGCATCAGGAACAGACGGATGGGGACGAGGGCGGCGACGAGGCCTGACAAACCCCCACCACGCCGGGAGCCGGTCGGCTCCCGGCGTTTGCGTCTCCGCGCGCGCGGCAGCGCGTCCCGGCGTTTCCCTCGCCTCCCCGCTCCTGCCCGTTTGCCACGAGCCGCAACTCTTCCATCCCGGCCTGAAACGCCCGCTTCCATCTTTGGCGCGGCGCACGCCGCGTGCGATGGGACACGTCGGGCGCAGGGGCGCAACACGCCCCCTCGGGCGGCACGCCCTCATACACGCAAAAGGAGGTTCCCATGCAGGTGCCCATCCCCGCCCCGGCGCGGCGCTTTGCCGCCGCCGTCGGCGCGCCGGTGTATCTCGTCGGCGGCGCGGTGCGAAACGCGCTGCTCAGCCTGCCCGGCGCCGATCTCGACGTCGCGGGCGCGCTGCCGCCGCAGGTCGTGGCGGACCGCTGCCGGGCC
>URQH01000039.1 GCA_900549955.1 uncultured Eubacteriales bacterium
CCGCGCACGCCCCGCACGCGCCCCGCGCCACCCTGCGCCCCGCGCGCCCCCCAAAAGCCCGGCCGGCCGGCGCAACCTGTGCGCCGGCCGGTTTTCCATCCTTTCTTCCGTTGCCCGCTTCGGGCGGGACGGGCGCGCCGCGTTACGACAGCAGGTCGCCCTGATGCGCCACGAGCGTCGCGTCGTACACGCCCTGCACGCGCAGGAACTTGTCCACAAAGTCCACGTCCGACTCGCGGATGCGCAGCTCCACCGTCAGCTCGATGCCGTCGCGCTGCACGGTCTTGCTCTTGATGCGCGCGCGCGGCAGCTGCTTGACCATGCCCTTGATCTGCTGGCTCGCATGCTCGTCATAGTGCAGGATCAGCAGAAACGGCGACGCCTGGCTGCCCTTGATGCCGGTGACGACGAGCAGCAGCAGGCCGATGACCACGCCGCCGATGAGCCCCACGTCCAGAAAGCCCGCGCCGACGGCCAGGCCCTCGCCCACGGCCCAGAACATGAACACCGTGTCGATCGGGTCCTTGATGGCCGTACGGAAACGCACGATGGACAGCGCGCCGACCATGCCGAGGGACAGCGCCATGTTCGACGAGATCATCATGAGCACGAGCGCGGAGACCATCGTCAGCATGACGAGGCTCAGGTTGAACGAGCGCGAATAGACCACGCCCGCAAAGGTCTTCTTATACACGAAGTAGATCCACAACCCGAGCAGCAGCGACACCACGAGCGAGATCACCACGCGGAACGGATTCAACGTGCCCTGGAACAGATCCCCGATATTGAACGTACCCAACATTTCCTTTTTGTTCCTCCTTCAAAATCGTTGGCCCAGCGGGCCCCCCCTGTCGTGTTTTGGTCTGCCCGTCAGAACTCGTACCGGCGGCAGAACAGGTATTTGCTGAACGCCGTGCGCTGCGCCGCGCCCATCTGGATGAGCATCTGGATGTACGCGGGCAGGCTCTCGTTGAACTTGACCTCCAGGAGCACGCAGTTTTTGAGCTCCATGACCGGATAGGTCGGCACGTCCGGGTCGAACAGCGCCGTGGCGCGCATGGCGGTGCGCACGTTCTTGTCGAACGTGATGCGCACGTCCTCGGCCGGGAACACGTACGGCTCGCGGTCGTAGTCCACGAGCACCTTCGGCTTGAGCTGCCGCAGCTTGAACACGCCGAACATCTGCCCGGCAAACGGCTCCGGCCGCCGGAGCAGGAAGCGGTAGTCGCCATGGAGCAGCGCGTCGCACTCCTGCCGGGAGAGGGACAGGCTGCTCTTTTGGATGTACGGCCCGTCCTTGCGCTTGCGCTCGAGCTTGATCGTGCTGTCGGACCCGTTGTAGATGCGGATGCGGATCTTGTCGCGCGTTTCGATGCCGTCGAGCTTGTCGCGCACCGCAGAGTCGAACGGGTCGTCGAAATACAGGCTGCGGATGTGGTATTCGCCGCCGTTCTGCGCGGCGTGCGCGTCCTGCGCCATGGTCATCTGCAACCGGCGGGAGAGCAGCGCGTACTCCCCCTCGCTGATGAGGTATTTCTGTTCGTGCCGGTACGGCCGTCCGCCGGCCGGCTTGCGGGCGCCCTGGCCCCGCCGCTGTGCCGCCGCCATCAGCTCACCCCCGTCAGGCTGCTCCGACGGCCGAAGATCTCCACCATCTCGGCGTCGGACAGGTTGAAATATTGCTGCGCATAGTAGAGGAAGTACTCCGGCGCGTTCCTGGCCGAGTCGCGCAGGCCCTCCACGCGCGTCTCCCACGTGACAAAGCGGATGATGCCCCACTTGGCGGTGTCGTACTCCATCTCCGTTTTGATGTTGGCCGCCAGCTCGTCGATGCGGGCGATCATCTTCTCCGGCGCGAAGATTTCGAGCATCAGCGCGCACTTTTCGAGGAACAGGGCGCGGAAGCTGCTGTTTTGCAGCAGCGCGCGCGAGAGCGTGGTCGAAAAGCCCTTGCCGGCGCCGTGCCCCTCTGGGTTGAAGTACTTGGTGAAGAAATCCCGCCGGTAGCCGGTCGTATAGGTGAGCGACTGCGAGCCGTCCTCGCGGTTGAACGCCCAGTCGAAATCGTACGGGATCCAGCGCCACTTGTTGTCCAGCTGCCGGGAGCGCCAGAACTTGATGTTGCCCGTGTCCGTGTTGCCGACGTAGATCTCCATGGCGCAGTATTCGGCGAAGTTTTCCACGTCCATGAGCGAGCAGACGTAGGCGTAGTGCTCCGGGTCGGACAGGTCGTGGCTGCCGGCGTATTCCACCAGCGCCTTGTAGTCGAGGTAGCCGTTGCCGGCGATCTCCGCCGCGGGCGACACGCCGTTGCCCACGAGCATGTCGATCTGCTCCGGGTCGGCCAGCCCGTACCGCTGGGCGATGAAATACTTGTTGACCTTCTCGCGCAGGTTGTACACGCCCCAGTATTCCCCGTTGATGTAGAGCACCACCTGCACGTACGACTGCGTGGGCAGGATGCTGCCGCCGTCCTCGAGCAGGCCCTGGATCAGGATGTCGCGCATGCGCGTGTAGATCACGTCCTTGGCCGAGGCGCGCAGCGTGAGCGTCTTGAACGACGTGTACGGCCGGTTGTCGAAGAACGCGTAGTCCATGCTCGTGGAGCCGTAGCCCGCGCGCGACACGAGCGCGATGCCCTTCTGCTTGTCGTAGCGCGAGAACGCGCCGAAGATGCGGCACAGCAGGTCCTCCTCAAAGAGCAGCGTCCCGTCCGCACCGATGTAATCGATGTGCGCGGGCCGCTCCCACTCCATGCCCATCGGGTCCGGGTGCGTCACGTGCTGCGCGTTGAAGTTGGCGTACTTGAGGTAGTCGCTCTCGCTGTCGTATTGGATCGTATAGCTCGTGGGCGTGTCGCGCCCGCCGCTCTTTTCATAGTAGGTCTGCCCGGCCACATAGATGCCGTTGACCGCGCCGAACAGGTAGTCCGGGTCGGACACGAGGCTGATGACCGGGATCGTCGACACGTGGTTCTCCGCCGTCGCCTCGCCCTGGTTGACGAAATAGGAAGCGGTGGCCACGTCGCTGTCGAACAGGCCGCCCGCAAACGCGCGCGCGCGCAGGATCGTCACGCCGGAAGAGAGCGTGATCGGCCCGGTGTAGGCCTGCGACGCGGCCGTCGGGATGCTGCCGTCGGTCGTATAGCGCACGGTCGTCCCCTCCGGCACGCTGATCTCGACCGTCTGCACGCTCGTGTATGCGCCGGCCGGCACGGAGAACGACGGCGTCTCCGCATAGCCGGGCACGCCCGCGCCGTTGGCCGTGCCGGGCGTCGGCGTCTCATAGTAGACCGCCTTGCCGTCCAGCCCGCGCCCGTAGGACACGTCCACGTGCGCCAAGCCGATCTGGAGCTTGTCGAGCAGCACCGCGTCCGGCGAGAACAGGAACACCGTGTCCCCGTCGCCCGAAATGCCGAAGTTCGTCTCCAGCGTGCCGTTCGGGTCGGTCGCGTTCTTGCCGGAGGCGATGACCACGAGGTATTCCCCCGCGCCGAGCGTCATGTCCGGAAAGACCCACTTGGCCGGGTTTTTCGCGTTGTCGGACAGCGCGTAGCCGGCCAGGTTGATGGTCTGGCCGGAGCGGTTGTAGATCTCAATCCAATCGTAGTACTGCTGGTCGGGCTGGATGAGATAGCTCTTGTTGCCGTTCATGAGCTCGCTGATCATCAGCTCGCCCGTGCCGTACGCGAGCGACGCCTGGTACTGCGAGACGCCGGTAGCGTTGTTCGTGTAGCCGGGGGTCGGGCTGGCCGTCTGCTGCCACTCGCCCGTGCCGTCCGGCACGCGGGCCATGGACTGGTCCGTCTCCTGGCGGGAGTATTCATAGCTGTCGAGGATGCGGCCGTCCGGCGTGGAGAACACGACCGCCTCCTCATACGCCGCGAGCCCGAACGGCGCCTCGATCTCCGTGTTCGAGGTGCCCTTGCGCCCGGTGCAGTAGATCAGCAGCGTCGAGTAGGCGCGGATCGTCGTCCCGTCCGGCAGCACGTACTTGAGCGGCTGCGCCGGGTTGTCCGACACGCCGTAGCCGGACAGGTCGATGTCGTTGCCGGTCGTGTTGTACAGCTCGATCCAGTCGCAATAGCTCCCGTCGGGGCCGAGCAGCGTGGACGCGTTGGACGCCATGAACTCGTTGAGGTACACGCCGATGCTCTCGCCCACGTCCGCCGTCAGCGTGTCGAGGAAGGCCGCGACGCCCTCGTCCGTGTTCGGATAGCCGGGGCTCGGGCGCATCTCGACCCAGTTGCCCTGCGCGTCCCGCCCGAGCGAATACCCGGCCGACACCGCCTTGAGCGACAGGCTGTCGATCACCGCGCCCGCTTCTGTCGTGAGCACGAGGTCGTCGTCCGCGGACAGCTTGAACGGCGTGTGCATCTTGCCGCGCTCCGGGTCGCCGGAGCAGTATACGATCAGGTAGCCGCCCGCCGGGATCGTCGTGCCGGCCGGGAACGTCCACTTGGCCGCGATGATCTTGTCGTCGGACAGGCCGTACCCGCCGATCTGCACGTCCTGGTCGGAGGTGTTGTGCAGCTCCACCCAGTCCGGAAACTCGCCCGTCTCGTCTGGCACGGTGCCCTTGTTGCTCGTCATGACCTCGCTGATCTGCACCGTATGCGAAGAGAGGCTGCCGGACGTACCGCTGCTGGTCAGGTACACGATCAGCATCACCAGGAGCAGCGCCCCGAGCGGCACGACCAGTACCAATCGCCTGCGTCTCAAAATATCGTTCTCCTTTCATCCGCCGTCCCACGCGGGGCGCGGAGGCGGTCCGCCGCGGCGCAAAGCGCGCGCAAAAGGCGGCCCAATACAGGGGCATCGGTGTAGATGCCCTGCTTAGCATACCACAAGCAGGGGCATATGCCTATCCCCAATTGCAATAAATTTACAGTTCCTTTGCTTTTCGCGCCCGTCCCTCCCGTTTCGGGAGGGACGGGACGCGCCGCGGCAGGGCATGGCCGCCCGCCCTTCCGGACGCCTGCAACGGGCGGCAGGCGCCGCCCCCGTCACAGCAGCGCCAGCACGTACCGCGCGACGAGCCGCCGAAGCGGCGGCAGCTCCTTTGCAAGCCGCGTCCGCTCCCGCTCCAGGAAGCGGAACACCTGCTCGCGCTGCTCGTCCGTCATCTCGTGGCTGGAAAAACGCGCCTCGAGCGCGATCTGCTCGAGCGCCTCCGGCGCACGCACGCCATAGCGATGCAGCCGCTGCAACTCGCGCCACGCGGCCAGGATGCGCGCCGCATTGTCCCCCCGGCGCAGCCGCTCAGCGCGGCGCCGCAGCGCCTCGCGGCGGCGCAGCACGAGCGCGCCGGCCGCCGCCGGCACGAGCACAAAAATTTGTTAAAATTTTTATGCGCAGTGTCGCA
>URQH01000040.1 GCA_900549955.1 uncultured Eubacteriales bacterium
CCTCCCCGGCGCCCCGGCGCTCCCCCCGGCGCGCAAAAAACGCGCGGGCAGGCGATCTGCCTGCCCGCGCGCGGGTCGGTTTGGGTCCTGCCGGGCGCGCTACCGCGCGGCGCGGCGGGCGCGCACCTGGATCATCTCGGCCGCGATGCTCACGGCGATCTCCTCCGGCGTCTCGCCGCCGATGTCCAGCCCGATCGGCGAGTGCACGCGGTCCGCGTCGGCCTCGGTCAGCCCCGCCTCCAGCAGGCGGGCGCGCGTGGCCGCCACCTTGTGCCGGCTGCCGATGCAGCCCACGTATGCCGTCGGCTGCCGCAGCGCCTGCTCCAGCACCTCGTAGTCCGCCTGGTGCCCCGGCGTCATGATGACCACGTAGTCCTCCGGGCAGAGGCTGACGTGCTCGAAGATGTTCCGGTAGTCGCCCAGGATCACCTGCTCCGCCGCCGGAAACGCCTCCGGCACCGCGAACGCCGGCCGGTTTTCAAACACGGTCACGCGGAACCCCACGCTCGCGAGCACCGGCACCAGCGCCCGCCCCACGTGCCCGCCGCCGAACACATACACCCGGCCCGTGCGCACGAGCGGCTCCACATAATAAGCGGGGTCGCCCTTTTGCAGCACGGCGCGGCTCTTGAGCAGCGGCCGGAGCTCTGCGTCCGTCAGGCAGTCGGTGTGCGTGAGGCCGCGCGCCTCGTCGTAGATGCCCATGCTCACGAGCGTGCTGCCCGAGAGCTGGAGCACGAGCCAGGCGTTCGTGTCCCCGTTTTGCAGCAGCGACACGATGTCCCGGATCAGCGCGCGCGCCGCCGCGTCGCCCGGGTCGAAATACTGCAGGTAGACCGTGACGTTGCCGCCGCAGATCATGCCGATGTCGGCCACGTCGTTCGGGCGCAGGATGAAGCCCTGCACGGCGCTCTTGCGCTCCAGGAGCGCCTGTTTGCCGAGCTCGGTCGCGTGCAGCTCTACCGCACCGCCGCCGACGGTGCCCAGCGTGCTGCCATCCTCCAGCACGAGCATCTTGGCGCCCGCGCCGCGCGGCGTGGAGCCGGAACTGGCCAGGATGCTGCAAAGCACCGCGCCGCGGCCGGCGTTCAGTTCGTTTAACAGCGTTGAAAACAGACGGAGCATGGGTTCCTCCTCGCTGCGTCAGCCGGCCTTCTCGATGGAGTTGGCGACGAACGCGTGATACTGTTCTTCGGTGATACCACAATGATAGAACAGTTCAAAGTAATTTGCAACCTCCGCGTACAGGTCGTACTGCGCCGTCTCCGGGTACAGCAGCTGCGCCATCCACATCATGCCCAGGTACCGCTGCACGGACGGCGGGAAGCCCATCCAGTTGTACGGCCCGAGCGGCACTTCGTAGTACCGGCCCTCGCGGATGGCGGTGAGGCTCTGCCAGGTGGGGTCGTCGCCCACGGTGTCATAGATGCTGTCCGGCGCAAAGATAATCACGTCCGGATTCCACGCGAGGATCTGCTCCATGTCCACCTCGTTGCCGGTGCCCTTCGAGGACGGCGAGTCCACGACGGCCTGGTTGTCCGACAGCAGGTCGATGATCTCGGAGTGGTACGACCCCTGCGCAATGACGTTCAGGCCCTGGTCGCCCAGGCAGTACAGCAGGCGCACCTTCTCGACGGAGGCGGCAATCTCCTTCGTCCGCGCCAGCACCTCGTCGCAATACGTGGCCAGCACCTCCGCCTCCTCCTGCATGTTCAGCAGCTCGCCCAGCATGCGGTACGCGTCGCCCATGGTCTCCGTCGTGGCGGTCACGTGCACGAACGGCAGCCCCGTCTGCTCCTGCAGCGCGTCCAGCTCCTCGACGATCGTGTCCTTCGGCTCGCCCACGTCGATGACCACCTGCGCGCCGCTCCCGAGCAGCGTCTCGAGGTTCAGCTCGCCCTTGCCGCCGTACAGCTGGCCCAGCTCCGGCAGGTTGTAGTATTTCTCGTCAAAGAACGCCGCCGCCGTCGGATCCCACGCGTTGGCGATGCCCACGAGCTTGTCCGGCGCCAGCGCAAACAGCACGATCTGCGCCATCGGCCCGGAAATGGCGATGCGCTCGAGGTTCGCCGGCACCTCGACCGTTCGGCCGGTCGAGTCGGTAAACTGCACCGTATCGTCCGGGTCGGCCGCCTCCGGTTCCGCCGTCGTCTCCGGCGCGTCGGTCGCTTCCGGCGCGTCGGTCACGGCGGGCGCCCCGGTCGGTTCTGCCGCAGGCGTACCCGCGCAGCCTGCCAGCAGGGAGACCGCCAGCAGGAGAGAGAGGAAGAGGGTCAGCAGTCGTTTCATAAGGGATTGTCCTCCTGTTCTGATGATGTCGCTATCTCGGCGGGGATATCCCCCGTGTCGAACGAAAGGATGCCGATCTGTTTCTGTTCCGGCAGATACAGTGGAAAGACGGGATCGGCCCGCCGCTCCAGCCGCGCCGCAATGTCGGCAAAGGTGATGCGCTCCGGGTGGTCGTCCCGGCTGTACAGCTGGAAAAAGCGCACCGCGTCCGCCCCCGAGCGCAGCGGCTGCCCAAACTCCAGCGTGAGCGCCTCGGTCTCAACCGGAATGCCCAGCCCCGCCATAAACGCCGCCATCTCCTGCAGCGTGCTGTGCGCGAGCGGCTTTGTCGCAAGCGTGAAGCGGTGGTTTTGCCAGTTCTTCTTCACGACTACGACGCGCCCGCGGCACGCGCGCGCGGCAAAGCGCAGGATCTCCCGCGTGCGGCCGAAAAAGCAGAACACCATCGCGTCGAACGGCCGCTCCGGCACAAAGCGCGCCATGTCCGCCTGCACGACCGACACGTTGGGCAGCGCGGCGTTGATCTCCCGCGCCACGGCAAGCGCGTTTTCCGAGATGTCCAGCGCCGTCACCGCGCCGCACAGCGGCGAAAGCGCACGGGACAGGTATCCGAGCCCGCACCCGGCGTCGCACACGTGCGCGCCCGCCGGCAGGCGCGCGGCGATGCGCGCCGCGAGCCGCTCGTGGTAGTCGCCGTACGTCGAAGCGTCCCGCATGAAGCGCACCATGTCCGGTTCCCAGCGGAACATCACGGCGCCACCCCCTCCTCCGGCCCGTCCACGGGCAGGACCACGCGGCCCTGCGGCGTGTCCACCATGCACACGTCCACGCCGTACAGCGTGCGCAGCAGGTCGCCGCTGAGCACCGCCTGCGGCGTGCCGGCTGCCAGCACGCGGCCGTCGTGCAGGGCGAGGATCGCGTCCGCATAGCTGAGCGCGTGCTGCGGGTTGTGCGTGGACAGCACGACCGTATACCCGTCCTCGCGGGCCAGCGAGCGCACGCAGGAGAGCACGCGGTGCTGGTTGCCATAGTCCAGGCTCGCCGTCGGCTCGTCCATCATGAGCACGGGCGATTCCTGCGCCAGCGCGCGCGCGATGAGCACCATCTGCTGCTCGCCGCCGGACAGCCGCATGTAGCTGCGGCCGGCCAGGTACGAAATGCCCATGCGCCCGAGCGCCGCCTCCGCCGCGCGGCGCTGCTTTTCGCCCGGCGTGGAGAATGCGCCCATGCTGTGCGTGGTGCCCATGAGCACCATGTCGAACACGGCGTAATTGAACGCCGGATAGTGCGTCTGCGGGATGTACGCCACGCGCCGCGCGATCTCCCGCGCCGACAGGCCGCGGGCGTCCGCCTCGTCCAGCCGGATGCTGCCGCCATAGCCGGGCAACAGGCCGAGGATGCAGCGGAACAGCGTGCTCTTGCCCACGCCGTTCGGCCCGAGTACCGACAACAGCTGCCCCGGCTCCGCAGCGAAGGTCACGTCTTTTAGCACCTCGTGCCGGGCGCGCGCGCCGCCATAGGCAAAGGAGAGCCGCTCGACCGAAAGCCTCATTGCGCCCCCTCCTTTCGCAAAATCAGGTACAGAAAGAACGGCGCGCCGATGAACGCGGTCAGGATGCCGATCGGGATCTCCGTGGCCAGCAGGTTGCGCGACACGTTGTCCACGACCAGCAGAAACGCCGCGCCCAGCAGCATCGTCGCCGGCACGAGACGCCGGTGGTCGCTGCCGACGAGCTTGCGCGCCAGGTGCGGGATCACGAGCCCCACCCAGCCGATCATGCCGCTGACCGCCACGCTCGCCGCGGTCACGAGCGTGGAGCAGAGCACGACGACGAGCCGCAGGCGGCTCGCATGCACGCCCATCGTGCGCGCCTCGTCGTCGCCGAGCGTCAGGATGTTCATGCGCCAGCGCAGCAGCAGCAGCGGCACGAGCCCGATGACCATCGGCACGAGCACAAACCCGATGTCCGCGAGCCGCGCCCCCGACAGGCTGCCCATGAGCCAATAGGTGATGGCCGGCAGCTGGTTCGACGGGTCGGCCACAAGCTTGATGAACGACGTGCCGGCGGAGAACAGCGAGCTGACCATGATGCCCGCGAGGATCAGGTTCACGACGCGCTTGCCCGGCGCGCGCTGCCCCACCAGGTACACGAGCAGCACCGTCGCAAGGCTCAGCACGAACGCCGTGACCGTGATCATGCGCGACGAAAAGCCGGACAGGATCGCCAGCGCCGCGCCGAACGCCGCGCCGGAACTCGCGCCCAGGATGTCCGGCGAGGCCATGGGGTTCTGGAACACGCTCTGATACGCCACGCCCGCGCTCGACAGGCAGCACCCCACGAGGCACGCCAGCAGGATGCGCGGCAGGCGGATGTTGATCACGACGGCCTCCATCTGCTCCGTCCAGCCCACGGCCTCCGGCAGGAACGACACGGGCCGGCCGAGCAGCGCGCCGAGCCCGTCCTGCACCAGCAGGGCGAACCGGTAGCCCAGGATGCGCACCGTGTCAAGCACCGGCACGCCGTAGCGCCCGAGCAGGAATGACAGGAAAAACAGCGCCACCAGCGCCGCCGCCAGCGCCCAGATCCAGGCCGTCGCGCGTGCGCGCACCCGCGCGTCCTGCGTGAGCAGGTCCTGCATGTCCTTACGCCGTATCTGCCGTTGTTTCATGATCAAAAATCGTCCAATCTGTATAAGCGTTCTTCTTTTGAAAAAATAATGCAAATACAGTATAACAAGCCGCGTCGAAAAATGCAACCCCGCGTAACAGAAATCTGCACGAGACGGACGCGCGGCGCTACCGCGCACGCGCAAAACGCCGCGCCGGGCAATCCGGGCGCGGCGTCCCCCCCGGCGCGTGGGAGCGGGGGCGGCGGTGCGGACGCGGCGGGTACGCGGGAAGCAGGC
>URQH01000041.1 GCA_900549955.1 uncultured Eubacteriales bacterium
CGCCGCCGCGCCCGCGCGCCGGCGCGCTCCCGGTCCGGCAAAAGCAGCAGCACCGCGGCCAGCAGCGCCGCTGCGCCGCCCAGATACAGGCCGGGCGGGCGCGTGAGATAGTCCGACACATAGCCGAGATACGGCACGCAGAGCACCGGCATGCCAATCAGGCTTGCAAAGACCACGGGCGCCGCGTCCGGCGCGTCGTTGGCGTCGCCCTTGGTGCAAAACGTCGCCGCCGCCGCGTCCACCGACACGACGCGGTGAATGGCCACGACCCCGTCGTCGTTCATGACAAACGCGATGGGATCGCCCGCCTCGACCGTCTCCGCGGCCACGGAACGCACGTACACCAGCGAACCGACCGGATAGGCCGGCTCCATGCTGCCGCTCAGGATGACGTACGGGCGCAGCCCGGCCAGGCGCACGCCCACCAGCGCCGCCGCCAACAGCACCACCAGCGCGACCAGCGCGGTGGACACCGCGCCGCGGACCCGTCTGCGCGCCCTGCCATGCATGGCCTCCACGCCTCCCTTCCGGTCTGTCCGCCGTCCGCTTCCATCTATATGCGCCCATGGTGAACGCTATACCGGGCGCCGAAAAAGCGCCGCGCCGTGGACAACCTCCTGCTTGATGATTTCAGTATATGGACGCCATTTTCGCCTGCAAGCGGGAACAAATGCCGATTCGCATCGAGTATACGGGAATGGTGCCTCCTGCGCCCTTGAGCCCCATGTTTGCGCCCCGCATCCGACAAAACGCGCTCCTTGCGCGCCCTTGGCGCGCCCGTCCCGCGCGGACTGCCCTTTGGGCCGGCCCGCTTTGCTCCGCCTGCCCTTTGGCGCCGCCCGTCTGCCCTTTTGGCCGGCCGTCTGGCGCTGCGCCGTCCCGACCGCCGCGCCCCCGCCGGCCGGGGTTCCGTCCGCGTCCCTTGACACGTCCCCCTGCGCCCTGCGGGTTCGCGCACCGTGGGGGGTCGCCCGCGCCCCACCGCGCCGTACCCCCACGGTCAGGAGGGTTGCTGGCGCTCGCCGCGTCCCGCCGCTGGCTCGGCATCTTCGCCCCCGCACGCACCGCACAGTTGCGTTTGCGCAAACTGCAGGCACCTTAAAATGGTCAGGAAATACGCCCTGTTGCAGTCCGTCAGCTGGACCAGCCCCTCGCAGAGTTCGCGTTCTGTTTTCGTCATTGACGCATCCCTTCTCCCAATTATGCGTTATAAACACAATATATCACCGCCAAAATGAGTTGTCAACGTTTTTATGGCATTGTTTTTGTGTTGACGGCGGTGTTTATGTGTTATATACTTAATTCAGTATGAAACAGCAAGAAATGATGGGCGCTCAGCTCCGGGCGCTGCGAAAACTGCTCCACCTGTCCCAGGCGGACTTCGGAGAAAAGCTCGGCGTCAGCCGCGACGTGATCGGCAACATGGAATATGGCCGGGTGCGGCCAAAGGAGGTCTTCCTCAACCACCTGTGCGACGTGTACAACGTCAACCGGGCCTGGCTGCTGGACGGCACGGGGGAACCGTTTCGCTCGGACATCCGGCTGCACAGCGATTTGAATGAGGCGATCTCCCTGTTCTGCAGCCTGACCCCCGCGCTGCAGGACTACGCGCTGCAGCAGCTGCGGGCGCTGCTGCTGCTGCAGAGCCAGATGGCGCCGCAAAGCTGACCGCCCCGCCCCTCGCGCACCCGCGCCCGCGCGGGCAGGCAAAATTTCCCTCTTGACAACGTGCCGCACAGATGGTATATTCTCCCTGTACATCGGGTTAGCTTCCGCTAACCCGCGTTTTCGGGCCGCGTGTTAGTCTTTGCTAACTCTCCGGCCCATAGAGGAGGGATTACATGATACCGTTGACCATGGCCGCGCCGGGCCAGACGCACTGCATCCGCAGGATCACGGGGCGCGACGACGTGCGCCGGCGCCTTTCGGAGCTGGGGTTTGCCGTGGGCAGCCCCGTCATCGTGGTGACGCAGGCCGGAGGCAACCTGATCCTGAGCGTCCGCGACACCCGCGTGGCGCTGGGCCGGGACATGGCCAACCGCATCATGGTCTGAACGATCAGGAAGGGAGGAGACACAGTGAAGACGCTCAGAGACGCAAAGGTCGGGGACACGGTGCGCGTGGCCCGGCTTCACGGGGAGGGCGCGGTCAAGCGACGCATCATGGACATGGGCATCACCCGCGGCGCGGCGGTCTACGTGCGCAAGGTGGCGCCGCTCGGCGACCCCATCGAGGTCACCGTGCGCGGGTATGAACTGTCGGTCCGCAAGGCGGACTGCGAAATGGTCGAGATCGAATAGCGCCGGCGGCGGCCACCGTCCCGGCGCATCATCCGGCCCAGGAGTTAGTCTCGTATAACCAAAGGATTGGAGGGAAATATCGACATGGCAACCAGAATCGCGCTCGCCGGCAACCCGAACAGCGGCAAGACCACCCTGTTCAACGACCTGACCGGCAGCAACCAGTACGTCGGCAACTGGCCGGGCGTCACGGTGGAGAAAAAGGAGGGACGGTACCGCCACGACCGCGACGTCCTCATCCAGGACCTGCCCGGCATCTACTCGCTCTCGCCCTATTCGCTCGAGGAGGTCATCGCGCGCAACTACCTGATCGAGGAACAGCCGGACGTCATTTTGAACGTCGTGGACGGCACGAACCTCGAGCGGAACCTGTACCTGACCACCCAGCTGCTCGAGCTTGGCCTGCCGGTCGTCGTCGCGCTCAACATGATCGACCTCGTGCGCAAAAACGGCGACAGGATCGACGTCAAACAGCTTTCCGCCGCGCTCGGCTGCCCGGTGGTGGAGACCTCCGCGCTCAGGGGCGAAGGCGCCCGCGCAGCCGTGGAGGCGGCGATCCGGGCCGCGCGGCAGGGGGAGCGGCAGGCGCATCCCTCCACGTTCGGCGGCGCGGTAGAGCAGGCCGTCGCGCGCATTGAAGAGAGCCTTGCGGGGCTTGCACAGCCGGCACAGGCGCGCTTTTTTGCCGTCAAGCTGTTCGAGCGCGACCAGCAGGCGGCGGCCCGGCTGCGCCTGGACGGGGAGCAGCTCGCCTGCATTGAGCAGCACATCCGGGACTGCGAAACCGCGCTGGGCGACGACGCGGAGAGCCTCGTCACCAACGAGCGCTACGCCTACATCGCCCGCCTGATGGCCGCGTGCGTGCAAAAGCAGCCGCGCCGGGGCAACCTGACCACGTCCGACCGCATCGACCGCATAGTCACCAACCGGTTCCTCGCGCTGCCGATCTTCGTGGCGGTCATGTTCGTGGTCTACTACATCTCCATCACGACCATCGGCGACCTGCTGACCAGCTTTACGAACGACACGCTCGTAGGCGAGTGGATCCAGGCGCCGCTCGGCGCGTGGCTCTCCTCCATCGGCACGGCGGACTGGCTCACCGGCCTCGTGGTGGATGGCGCGGTCGGCGGCGTGGGCGCGGTGATCGGCTTCGTGCCGCAGATGCTCGTGCTGTTCCTGCTGCTGGCCATCCTCGAGGACGTGGGCTACATGGCGCGCGTCGCGTTCATCATGGACCGCATCTTCCGCAAGTTCGGCCTCTCCGGCAAGAGCTTTATCCCGATGCTCATCAGCTCCGGCTGCGGCGTGCCCGGCGTCATGGCCTCCCGCACGATTGAAAACGAGCGCGACCGCCGCATGACCATCATGACGACGACGTTCATCCCCTGCGGCGCCAAAATGCCGATCGTCGGCCTCATTGCGGGCGCGATCTTCGGCGGCGCGTGGTGGGTCGCCCCGACGGCGTATTTCATCGGCGTGGCGGCGGTCATCGTGTCCGGCATCCTGCTCAAAAAGACGCAGCGGTTCGCCGGCGAACCGGCCCCGTTCGTCATGGAGCTGCCGGCCTACCATGCGCCCACGCCCGGTAACGTCCTCAAGCGCATGTGGGAGCGCGGCTGGAGCTTTATCAAGCGCGCCGGCACGGTCATCCTGGCCTCCAGCGTGCTGATCTGGTTCCTCAAGTCCTTCGGCGTGAGCGGCGGCGCGCTCGGCATGGTGGACAACATGGACGAGAGCCTGCTCGCCGCGATCGGCAACGCCGTGGCGTGGGTCTTCTCCCCGCTCGGCTTTGGCAACTGGCAGAGCACGGTGGCCACGGTCATGGGCCTCGTGGCCAAGGAAGAAGTGGTGAGCGTGTTCGGCGTGCTGTACGGCGTCGCCGGCGATGCGATGGAGATGGTGGAATCCGGCGCGTTCGAGGCGCTGTCCCCGATCGCGGCGCACTTTACCGGCCTGTCCGCGCTCTCGTTCCTGATCTTCAACCTGCTGTGCGCGCCGTGCTTTGCGGCCATCGGCGCGATCCGGCGCGAGATGAACAGCGCCTCGTGGACGTGGTTTGCCATCGGCTATCAGTGCGCGTTCGCCTATGCCATGAGCCTGATCGTCTACCAGCTCGGGCTGTGGTTCACGACCGGCGCGTTCGGCGCGGCGACCGTCGCGGCCCTCGCCGCGCTCGCGCTGCTGCTGTACCTGCTGCTCCGGCCGCACCGCGCGCCGGCGCGTCTCGGC
>URQH01000042.1 GCA_900549955.1 uncultured Eubacteriales bacterium
AGCGGCAGCACAATCAGCGCCTTGCCGCCCTCGTGGCGCACCGCCTGATGGCAGAATTCCAGCTCCTGCACGGTCTTGCCGAGACCGAAGCTCTCAAACAGCGCCCGCCTGCCGCCCCGCTTTTTCGCGTTGTGCACCGCCGCGCCTGCCCGCCGCGCCTGTTTGCCCGCCCCGGCCCGCCCTGCCGCCCGGCTGCTCTGCGCCTTGCCCGCTCCCCCAGCGCCCCGCAACTGTGGCGCTTTTATTAACTTTTTTCGGTTCGCGGGACAAGCCGCCAGCCGGTTTGCTATAATAGGTTGAAATCACGGTTTCGCACGCGCCATGCGGCGTCCTGCGCACCGAAGGATCAGGAGATGTGGGGAATACCCTTTTGTCAGGAGCGATGTCCATGAAACGAACCCTTGCGCTGCTGCTGGTGCTTGCCACTGTGCTGTCGCCGCTTTTGAGCGGATGCGCGGTGCTCTCCTCCGGCAGCGAATACTGCCTGCGCTTTCTCGACCTGATACAGGCGGGCGACTATTCGCGCGCCTACGACATGATCGACGAGAGCATCAAAAAGGCAGACGATCCGGAGGTGACCGTGATCCCGGATCCGACGCCCACGCCGGACCCGGACGCGACGGACACCCCTGCCGCAGAGGAGACGCCGGAAGCGGAGGAAACGCCGGACGCCGAAGGGACGCCGGACCCGAACGCGACGCCCGACCCGAACGCGACGCCCGACCCAGACGCAGACGCGACGCCGGACGCCGAAGGGACGCCGGACCCGGACGCGACCCCCGACCCGAACGCCACGCCGGAAGCGGAATCGACCCCGGAGGCGACGCCCACCGAGGCACCCACCCCCTCGCCCACGCCGGACGCGGAGGGCAACCCGTATGTGGAAAAGACCATCTCCCGCACGGAGTTCATCAACAAATACAAGAGCATCTTTGACGAGCTGCAGCTCGAGGGCATGGAATACCACGTGGAGGACGTGGAGGACGGCGACATCATCGCCATCGTCAACTACACGCTGACGTACCACACCGGCCACGAGACGGAGGACGGCAACGACCTCATCTATGAGATGGAGATCGTGGCCAACCGCGTGGAGGGGCGCTGGACGATCGAGTGGTCGCCCAAGCTGATCTTCCCGATGATGGACTGGGGCGACACGGTGCGCGTGGGCGTGCTGCAGTCCAAGCGCGGCGAGATCCTGTGCGACGGCGTGCCCTACGCGCAGAACGTGAACATCTACACCGTCTACGCCGTGCCCTCGTCGGTCGACGCGGCGGCGGCGGACGAGACCTACCTGCGCTACAACAGCCGCGAGGAGTTTGCGCAGATCGTGGCCAACATCCCGGAGCTGGAGCTCACCTATAAAGACGTCATGAAGGCGCTCAACAACCAGCGCAACGACTTTGCCAAGCTCCAGACCTTCTATCCGGACGAGGTGTCCGAGACGCTGACCGAGACGATCCTCGACATCAAGGGCCTGGGGCTCGACACGGCCAACTACGGCACCGTGCGCTACTACCCGTACGGCTCCTCGCTCTCGCACATCATCGGTTACGCGTCGATCATCACGAAGGAGGAACAGATCTACTACGAGACGATCGGCGACACGCGCTACAACGGCGACAGCTGGGTCGGCAAATACGGCCTCGAGCTCGAATATGAGGACATCCTGACCGGTACGAACGGCCGCTTCACCTACATCCAGGACGTGACGGGCGCGTCGAACGGCGTGCTGTACCGCACGGAGGCGGTGGACGGGCAGGACCTGCACCTGACGATCATCCCCGAGCTGCAGGAGCGGCTGGAGGACGTGGTCGAGACGATCGTCTACGACAGCAACATCCACGGCACGGTCATCGTGCTCAACCCGCAGACGGGCGAGCTGCAGGCGATCACGTCGTTCCCGAATTTCGACCTCAACTACGTGTCCCGCGGTATGCCGGACGACGAGTGGGCCGCCTACCTGGCCGAGACGGACTCCAACGGGCAGCCGCTGCTGCGCCTGTTCAACCGCGCGACGCAGGGCCTCTACCCGCCCGGCTCCACGTTCAAGCTCATGACCGCGGCCGCGCTGCTTGAAACCGGCACGATGACCATGAACGACGTGTTCCCCGAGTCGGAAAAGGCGAACATCGACGTGGACGAGTGGGTGCCGTCCGAGTCGCTCGCGCCGGGCTTCATGAAGCAGTCCAACAACCGCCCGCTGCGCAGGACCGAGAGCACCAACCGCAGCAACAACCCGAGCTACGTGATGAACATGCAAAATTCGATCATCACGTCGGACAACCTGTTCTTCTCCTATGGCGCGCTGCGCCTCGGTTGGGACAAGTTTTACGACTATCTGGACAAGCTCGGCTGGCGCGAGGGCATCGAGTTCGAGCTGCAGGAGCAGGTCGCCATCCCGCAGATCTACTCCGAAATGGTATACACGTATGAGGACGGCACCGAGGCCATCGACTACGAGACGCGCCGCCGCCAGCTGATCCTCGACGAAAATGGGAACGCGCAGCCGCAGGGCGACATCGCGCGCACGTCCTACAACCTCGCGGTCACGGGCTACGGCCAGGGCCAGCTGCTCGTCTCCCCGCTGCAGATGGCCTGTTTCCTGTCCGCCTTTGCCAACGGCGGCGACATCATGGTACCGTACGTGGTGGACTCCATCTGGCACGCGAGCGGCACGGACTACAACCTCGTCTCCGAAACGGAGCCGCGCGTGTGGAAGCACGCCTTCCAGCAGAGCACCGTGGACCAGCTCCACTACGCGCTGCAGCGCGTGTGCGTGCGCGGCCAGAGCTCGCCCTTCGTGCCGAACGGCACCGCCGCGAACCTGACCGAGAGCTTCATCGTCAAGGGCTCGTTCTTCGACCTCGGCTACACGATGGCGGGCAAGACGGGCACGGCGGAGATCGGCAACGACAAGACGGAGGAGCTCGCCTGGTTCATCTGCTGGCGCGACGGCGTGGAGGCGGACGAGGCGCGCCTCGTGTGCGTGATGCTCGAGCTCGACCTCGTCAACCAGAAGATCCCCTCCGACACCGAGATCGAGCAGATGAAGTTCGACATCGCGCGCGCCATGCTCAAGGCGGACGTGCTCAACGAGGGGCTGTCGCTCAACACGGAGGAGAGCTGAGCGCCCGCGCGGCAAAAACAGGCAAAAAAACGTGAGAAAAAACGCGGATCTTGACGTATAATACAGTAGACACATTCGAAAGGGCGGCACATACCGCCCTTCGCTTTGGGAGGATGGAAAAAGGATGCGAATTCTGTTCACGGGCGGCGGTACGGCCGGGCACGTCACGCCAAACATCGCGCTGATCCGGCGCCTGCAGGCCGAGGGCTGGCAGGTGGACTACATCGGCTCCAAGACCGGCATCGAGCGCGAGCTGATCGGCGCGCTGCCGGGCGTAACCTACCACGGCGTGTCGTGCGGCAAGCTGCGCCGGTATTTTTCGTGGCAAAACTTTGTGGACCCGTTCCGCGTGCTGCACGGCTTTCTCGAGTCGCGGGAGATCATCCGCCGGGTCCGGCCGGACGTGATCTTCAGCAAGGGCGGCTTCGTGTCCGTCCCGGTCGTCATGGCGGCGGGCAAGACCCCGGTCGTCGCGCACGAGTCGGACTACACGCCGGGGCTCGCCAACCGCATCGCCTGCCGCTGCGCCGACCGCGTGTGCGTCACGTTTGCGGACACGGCCAGGCACATCAGCGGCAACCGCGCCGTCCACACCGGCACGCCGATCCGCCCGGAGCTGTACGAGGGCGACGCGGCGCGCGCGCTGGCGTTTACGGGGCTGTCCGGGGAAAAGCCGGTGCTGCTCGTGATGGGCGGCAGCTCGGGCGCGCAGCGGCTCAACGAGCTCGTGCGCGCGGCGCTGCCGCGGCTGCTGCCCGTGTTTGACGTGATCCACCTTTGCGGGCGCGGCAAGGTAGACGCCGCCGCCGCGCGGGACGGGTACCTGCAATACGAATACATCGACCGCGAACTGCCGGACCTGCTGGCGCTTGCGGACGTGGTGCTCTCGCGCGCGGGCGCGAACGCCGTGTTCGAGTTTCTGGCGCTCGCCAAGCCGGCCGTGCTCGTGCCGCTGCCGCTGTCCGCAAGCCGCGGCGACCAGATCCAGAACGCGAAATACTTTCAGGACCGGGGCTATGCCGTCATGGTCGACCAGGACACCGCCACGCCCGACACCATCGCCGACGCGGTGGCGCACGTGTATGAAAACCGGCTGGAATACCGCGCCAACATGACCGGGGACGACCTGCTGGACGGCACCGACCAGGTGCTGCACGAGATTCGCGCCGCGGCGGCACTGGGACGCGCAGGCAAGGCGCGCGGCACAAAAGCGCCCCACGGCTCGGACGCGCGGAGGCCCGCGCCGTGACACGGCGTTTGGCGCACGAGCTGCACGCCTCCGTGGCGGCGCGGGACTGGGCGGGCGCGGCACAGGCCCTGTCCGGCCTCT
>URQH01000043.1 GCA_900549955.1 uncultured Eubacteriales bacterium
CCCGGCCATGCCGCACCGCGCGCGTCTCCGCCGTTTTGCCCGCGCCTGTCCCCGGCGCGCCTTGCCCGCCCCCGGCCACGCTGCGGGGCCGCGTAAAAAACGGGCCGCCCCGGCCTTCGCCGGGCGGCCCGATCCGCTCATTCCCGCGCTTATGACGGCCGGTCGCCGCCCGCCTGCCGCGGCTTTTTGCGCTTGCGGTAGCGCTCCTCCTCGCTGAAAATGCAGCCGCAGTATTTTTGCAGGTACAGCCCCAGCTCCCGCGCGCGCTGCTGCCCCTCGCGGAACAGCGGCCGGAAATCCCGGTACAAAAACGTCACGCCGTGCCGCGCCGCCGCCGCTTCGCCCGCCTCGATGAGCAGCGCGTGGTTCTGATACGGGCTGATCAGCAGCGTCGTGGAAAACGCCGGAAAGCCCTGCTCCGCCGCCAGCGCCGCCGCCGCGTCCAGCCGCAGCCCGTAGCACACCGGGCAGCGCGCGTCGAACGCGCCGCCGACCGCCGTCAAAAACGGGCGCAGGCCATATTCGTCCCGCTCGAGCAGCGGCAGGCCGATCGACGCCGCGTACTCGCGCAGCGTGTTGCGCCGCATGCGATACTCCGTGAACGGGTGGATGTTCGGGTTGTACCAGAAGGCGACCGGCTCGATCCCCTCCGCGCGCAGGCTGTCCACGCACGCGACCGAGCACGGCGCGCAGCACGCGTGCAGCAGCAGCCGCCCCGCCCCGCCCGCCGGGGTTGCCCCGCCCGCCGGGATTGCCGGCGCTTTGCCGTTCATGTGCGCGCCTGCCGGAGCAGTTTGAGCGCCTCCGACTTGCGGATCACGTGGCAGTCCGGGTTCTGGAAGTCGTCCTCCGGGCAATAGCCCAGCGCCACGCACGACGGCCCCGCGTCCCGGAACAGGTCGGGCGCGGCCTCCCGGCACAGCCGCAGCATCTTCCACGCCAGGTCGCGGATCTCCGCCTGCGCGTTGCGGCAGCAGCGGATGCGGAACCAGTCCAGCAGCGCGTGCGCGTTCATGCCGATGATCGCCTTAAACTCGGTGGCCTGCGGCTTCAGGTACCGCAGGTCCTCTTCCTTGAGTCCCGCCGCCACGCCGGCGTCATACCACTGCTCCGTCAGGCTGAGCAGCGCCTCGCCGGAGAGCGTCAGCGCCGTGCCGTCCGGCAGCGTGCAGCGCGCCGTGTGCTCCAGCACGCCGTCCGGCACGACCACGTCGAACGCGCGCTTGCCGTGCTTGTCCACGCGGCCGCTCTTGATCAGGTAGTTCGCCATGCGCTTGCGCACCAGCTGCACCTCCGTGACGCGGGAATACCCCTCCACGCCGAAGAGGAAATAGTCAAACTCCGTCGCGGCCAGGTGCCCCTTGTCCACGATCGTGCGCACCAGCTTTTCGTTGTAGGGCGAGGCCAGGATCTCCGCGAGGCTCCGCTCCGAGCGCGTGAACCGCGCCGCCACATCCGTATAGACCTTGCCGCCGCCGGCGATGAGCACGACCGTGCCCTCGCCCACATGCTTGATGTTCATGCCGTTCCTTTCCGCCCGCCGCCGGGCCCTCGTTGCCGCCGTCCGCCGGCGCGCCGCTACAGCGCCACTTCGCCGCGGCCGTTGATCACGTGCAGAATGCCCGCGTTTTTGATGAGCCGGTTGCAGATCATGCACGGCTGCGGGTCGGGGATCGGCTCGCCGCCCTCAAACCCGGCCAGATACAGCGTGGAGCCCAGCATCTCCTGCCGGCTGGCGCTGATGATCGCGTTGCACTCGGCGTGTACCGCCACGCACTTTTCATATTGTTCGCCGTGCGGGACGCCGTGCGCCTCGCGCCAGCACTCTCCCACGTCGCAACAGTTGGCCTCGCCGCGCGGCGCGCCGTTGTAGCCGGTCGCCACGATCTCGTCATGGTTCACGATCACCGCGCCGTACTGCCGGCGCAGGCACGTCGACCGGCGCGCGACTTGCGCGGCAATGGACAGATAGTATTGCTGTTTGTTGATGCGCTGCATGATGGGCCGCCTTTCTCGCTTTTTCCCATTTTAGCACGCGCGCGCCGTGCTGCGCAACCCGCGGCGCCCACGCGACGCTTGCGTTTTGTTGCGCCGTTTCGGGGCGTTGCCGTTTTGTAAAAGGCAGCCGGGCGGCAGAAACGGCGCCGGAACCGTTTTCTTGACAGATTCTTAATAGAGAATGGTTGACGGCGTTCCTGCAAAATGATATTTTATGTTATATGTGGGAAGTTTGGCGGTTGTCAGCGGTTGTTGCGCAGGCGGGCTGCAATGTGGCCGTTTTGAAGGACGTCCTTCATTTGCCCGCCCGCCGCCCGTTGCGGGAGATTGCCGCGGCAGGACCGCCGGGAAACACCCGCCCCCCGGGCCGCCGCCGGCAGGCAGGTGCACGCCGCGCGCCAGGTGCAACCAGAGATGGGAGGAATTGCATTGCAGGAATTTTTGGATTTGTTTTCCAACGTCACCAACTTTACGTGGCAGGAAGGGCTGATGATCGCCGTCGGCTGCCTGCTGATCTATCTGGCCATCGTGCGCGAAATGGAGCCGACGCTCCTGCTGCCCATGGGCTTTGGCGCGGTGCTGGTCAATCTGCCGTTCGTGAACACCGAGGCGATCGAGACGCTGTTCAACGCCGGCATCGCCACGGAGCTGTTCCCGCTGCTGCTGTTCATCGGCATCGGCGCGATGATCGACTTTGGCCCGCTGCTCTCCAACCCGAAGATGATGCTCTTTGGCGCGGCGGCGCAGTTTGGCATCTTTTTTACGCTGATCGTAGCGCGGCTGATCGGGTTTGACCTGAAAGACGCCGCCTCCATCGCGATCATCGGCGCGGCCGACGGCCCCACGTCCATCTATGTGTCGCAGGCGCTGCAATCCGCCTATCAGGGCGCGATCATGGTCGCCGCCTATTCGTACATGGCGCTCGTGCCGATCGTCCAGCCGCCCATCATCCGGCTCATCACGACGAAAAAGGAGCGCCAGATCCGCATGGCGTACACCCCGGCCAACATCAGCCGGCGCACGCGCATCCTGTTCCCGATCATCGTCACCGTCGTGGCCGGCACCGTGGCGCCCAAGTCCGCCGAGCTGATCGGGTTCCTGATGTTCGGCAACCTGATCCGCGAGTGCGGCGTGCTCGGCTCCCTCAGCGACAGCGCCCAGAACCAGCTGGCCAACCTCGTCACGCTGCTGCTCGGCATCTCCGTCGCGTTCCGCATGAAGGCGGACGCGTTCGTCACGCTCGAAACGCTCGCCATCATCGCGCTCGGGCTCGTCGCGTTCGTGTTCGACACCGTCGGCGGCGTGCTGTTTGCCAAGCTGCTCAACCTGTTCTCCAGGAACAAGGTCAACCCCATGATCGGCGCCGCCGGCATTTCGGCGTTCCCCATGGCCTCCCGCGTCGTCCACAAGATGGGCCGGGAGGAGGACCCGTACAACTACCTGCTCATGCACGCGGCCGGCGCCAACGTCAGCGGACAGATCGCCTCCGTCATCGCCGGCGGCCTCATCCTCTCGCTCGTCGCCGGGCTGTAAGAAAGGAGCGCGCTTATGAAGTTTACGTTTGATCCGTCTACGCTGTCCCAAACCCTCATGATGACCCTCAAGGGCATGGTCGGCATCTTCGTCGTCATCGGCGTCCTCATGCTGGTCATTTGGGTGCTCAACCGCCTCTCCCGCGGCTCCGGCAAAAACTGACCTCCTTTTCTTTCAGTGATTTGTCAAACTAAGTGCAACAGGAATTGAGCTCAAAGTCCCATAGTTCC
>URQH01000044.1 GCA_900549955.1 uncultured Eubacteriales bacterium
CCGCAGTGCGGCGTTTGCCCGCCCCGGGGAGCGGCAGAGCGCGGCAGCGCAGGCTTTGCGGGGGCAGCGGTGGAGACTGGGAAAACTTATGCGGCGGGGCTTGACTTTTGCGTGCACAGGTATAGAATAAGAATTAGAATAATTCTAATTACTGACAGGGACGATGGGATGACGAAATACGCCAGGCGGATACTGGAGCTTGTGGAAGCCTCGCACGGCCACATGACGGCCGAGCAGGTGTTTGACGCGCTGCGCCAATCCGGCCACCATGTCGCCCTGGCCACCGTGTACAACAACCTGAGCCGGCTTTGCCAGGAGGGACGGATCCGCAAGGTGTCGGTAGCGGGCATGCCCGACCGGTACGATCGCACCGAACGGCACGACCACCTGGTATGCTGCGACTGCGGCAGCCTGCTGGACGTGCGCCTTGCCGACCTGACCGGTGCGCTGGAAGCGCAGCTGAGGTTTCCCATCCTGGGTTACGACCTGAAGCTGTCCTACCGGTGCGCGGCCTGCCGCGCCAGGCACGAGGGGCAGAAGGACGCCGGCGCGCCTGAGGCGGACGACGGGACGCCCCCCGGCCGGTGAGCGGCCTGCCGCACAGGCGGGGAGACGCCAAGCCGCGCGGTACCGTGCGCCGATCGGGACCTGCGGCGAAAGGCCACGGCAGAACACTGCGCCGGAGCATTGCGCAACGCCACAGGGGGCGCCACGCCCACCGTGGCGCCGGAATCTGACGCCCTCTTGTGCGCCACACGGTGGCCCGCCGGCTGGGCGGGCCGGAAAAGGCGGCAGGACACATACGCACCAACCCAAGCGGCATCCCCAAGGGACGGCATGTGCGAAATTGGGTTGGCAGCAAAAAGGCAACCCCGCACGGACGGCATCGGCAAGGACAGAAGGCGCAAGACACAAACAGGTGGGACACCAAACACAAATATCGGAGGAGAGAACATGAGCAAATGGGTGTGCGGTATCTGCGGATACGTCTACGATGAGGCGAAGGAGGGGACGCCCTTTGGCGAATTGCCGGACGGCTGGGTCTGTCCCATGTGCGGCGCCGACAAGAGCGTCTTTTCCGAGCAAAAGCAGCAGGCGCCCAAGCCTGTGTCCGCGCCCGCCCGGCCGGCGGAGGACGAGGACGGGATGAAACAGCTGACCGCCGGGGAACTGGCCGCCGTGTGCTCCAACCTGGCCCGCGGCTGTGAAAAGCAGTATCAGGCCCGGGAGGCCGCGCTCTTTCAGGAGCTGGCGGACTTTTTCACGGCCGCAACGCCGGACGTGCCGGACGCCAGTCTCGACGGGCTGATGGCGCTGATCCGGCAGGATCTGGACGAAGGATATCCCGCGCTTAGCGCCGCCGCCACAGCGCAGGGCGACCGCGGCACCCAGCGCATCTGCGTTTGGGGTGAGAAGGTCACACGCATGCTGGATTCTCTGCTGAGCCGCTACCGCCGCGAGGGCGAGGCCTTTCTGGAACACACGCAGGTGTGGGTCTGCACCGTGTGCGGGTTCATCTATGTGGGCGACAGCGCGCCGGCGCTGTGCCCGGTGTGCAAGGTCCCCGCATGGAAGTTTGAAACAGTGGAAGGGAGGCGCTGAACCATGAAACAGCTTGCCGTCAGAAATTTGCGCTTATGCACCAAGGACTGCCTGTGCCTGTACGTCTGTCCCACCGGGGCGACCGACACCGAGAACAGCATTATCGATACCGACAAGTGCATCGGCTGCGGCGTGTGCGCCGACGCCTGCCCGAGCGGCGCCATCTCCATGGTTCCCACCGAATACCCGCCGCAACAGCCTAAGGCCGACAACGTCGTCGCGCTGGCCAACGCGCTCGCCCGCAACAAGGCGCGCGAGGAGCGCCTCGCCCGCCAGCTCACAGTGGCCGCCGATGCGCCCGGGCTCAGCCGCCTGCTGACCGCCGCCGTCAAGTCTGCGCGGCTCGTCAATGAGGATCTGCTGCGTGAGGCTGGGTTCATGCTGCCGCAGAGCGCCAACGCGCACCGGCTGTTGCAGGCGTGGATCGACAATCCGCCCGCGCCCGGCTTCCCCGTCGAAGCGGCGCAGGAACTGCTCGAGCGCCTCCCGTGCAACGAATAGCAGGGGGGCTGAGGCTTTTCTCTTCTTTTCTTTTTCTAGAAAAAGAAAAGAAGAAAGAAAAAAGAGAGAAAGAAAAGAAACGTATCTCCGTCAGGCGTGGAGGCGTTCCTCAAGTTTTTTCTTGACGCGCTGAATGGCGTTATCGACGCACTTGGTCGAGCGGCCGAGCGCGGCGGCGATCTGCTGATAGGAGAGGCCCTGGAGGTAGAGGGCGAGCGCTTCGCGTTCGAGGCGGGAGAGCACGTTTTCGATATCGCGGGCGATGGCCTCATAGCTTTCGCGGCCGATGAGCGCCTCTTCGGGGTCGCTGATACGGGTGGTCTGGAGCACGTCGATGAGCGTGCGCTCGCTGTCGCTGCCCTCTTCATAGACGGGGCGGCTCAGGGAGATATAGGTATTGAGCGGGATGTGCTTTTTGCGCGTGGCGCTCTTGATGGCGGTGATGATCTGGCGCGTGATGCACAGCTCGGCAAAGGCGCGGAACGACGCCTGTTTGTCGAACTCATAGTCGCACACGGCCTTATAGAGGCCGATCATGCCCTCCTGAATGATGTCCTCGCGGTCGGCGCCGACGAGAAAATACGTGCGCGCCTTGCTGCGCACGAGTTGTTTGTAGCGGACGTAGAGCGCCTCCTCGGCGTCGGGATCGCCCTGGCGGATGCGGCGGATGAGCGTCTCGTCGTCCATGTCCGCATAGGCGTCCGGCGTCAGGCGTTGCAGCCGCTGTTCCATGCGTGGTTCCTCCTTCAGTGCGCGGCGCCGGGCGTGCCGGAGCCGCCGGGCGCGTCCTGCGCGTCCTGCGCGGCGTCCTGCCGGCGCTTTTCAAACATGAGCACGGCGGCGGCGACGCCGGCGTTGAGCGAGCCGATCTGCCCGTGCAGCGGGATGGACACGAGAAAATCACACGATTCGCGCACGAGCTTGGTCAGCCCGCCGCCCTCGCCGCCGATGACGAGCGCGAGCGGGCCGCTGAGCGACTGGCGGTGCATGGGCGTGCCGGCCATATCGGCGCCGGCGACCCACAGCCCCGCGCGCTTGAGCTGCGCGAGCACGCCGGAAACATTGACCACGCGCGCCACGCGCATGTAGGCGGTCGCGCCGGCCGCGGCCTTGACGGCGGCGGCGGTAACGGACGCGCTGCGGCGCTTGCCGATGATCACGCCGTGCGCGCCGGCGCACTCGGCACTGCGGATGATCGAGCCCAGGTTGTGCGGGTCCTCCACGCCGTCGAGCACGACGACGAACGGCGCCTCGCCGCGGTCGGCAGCGGCCTTCAGGATGTCGTCCACCGTGCAATACTCCATGCCCGCCGCATAGGCGACGATGCCCTGGTGGTTGGCGGTCTTGCCGCCGTGGCCGAACGGCATGCACAGCTCGTCCAGCTTTTTGCGGTCGGTCTCGCGCACGACGAGCTTGGCGTCCCGCGCCAGCCGCAAGAGCTCGCGCAGCGACCCGTCCTGTTCAGCGGACACGAGCACGCGGTCGATGCTGCGCCCGCTGCGGATGGCCTCGCGCACGGCGTTGCGGCCCATGATGAGGAAGGGCAGCTCGTCCGCGCCGCCGGCCTGCTGCGGCGCGTCCTGCGCCGGGGCGTCCGGCGCGGTGCGGCGGCGGTC
>URQH01000045.1 GCA_900549955.1 uncultured Eubacteriales bacterium
GCGTCACGCCCTTGAGCACCGTGTCCGGCCCGAACGCCTTGGTCAGATTGTCCAGCTCGATCGCGTTGTCCGCCATAGTTTCCTCCTTTATCGGTTCTGTCGCCGTATCCCGGCCCTCTCGTCCGCCGCCGCGTCAGGACGTCAGCTGCATGAGCGTCTCCATGTCCATGCGCGGCTCCACATATGCGCCGGTGCGCGCATCGAGGTAGAGGACGTGCTCCAGCGGGTCGGCGTCCTCGCCGTAGTGCTCCAGATAGTCAAAGCGCCACAGCGGCACGCTCTGCCCCACGTCCCGCTCGTCCCGCAGCTGGATGCACCCGCGCACGAGCGAGATGCGCGTCACCTCAATCCTGGTTCGTATCTCCCCCGCGTCCGTCTGTCCGCCGCCGGGCAGTCCGTCGGCGGCATACAGGTAGAGCAGCTGCTGCTCCGCCCGCTCCAGCATCTGCTCAAACGGCAGCAGCGCCGCGTCCTCCTCCAGCACCTCGCCAAATGCGACCGGCTCACTCCAGCCGATCTGCGCGATCCCCTCTTCGTCCACAAAAACATACAGCCACGAGATGTCCCAGGGCGCGACGACGGACGGCGGCACGGTCTCGCTGGCCGTATAGCCCTCCGGCGGCACGCTTGCCAGCCCCCCGTACCCCGGCGTGAAGGTAAACATATATCCGACGCGGAGCGGCACATTGGCATACAACTCAACCATGCGTTCCGTCTTGCTCAGCAGCATGGCGTCCGTCAGGCCGAGCTGCGCCAGCACTTCCTCCGCCGCCGCCTGCGCCTCGTCCTTCCCGACGGATGGCGCCGGGAAACGCTCAAACTCCTGCGCCGTATAGATGCTTTCGGAGTATACAACATGATTGCGCGTTCTGAAATAGACAAACTTTTGCGGGCCAAGGTGGAAAGAGGAAACGGCTTCCTCCGGCCCGCGCACCGCGCAGACCATGGCATAGGTCGCCGGCAGCTCTTCGCTCCAGTCGAACGGGACCCGCTCCTCGGTCAGCGGCGCGGTCGGGATCGTCTCGTCGAGCCAATCCAGCATGATGCGCGAATCCTCGCTGTCGTCGCCATACTCGAGCTGCGCGGCGCGCTGTTCAAGCAGCTCCCGCTGCGTCGGCTGCCAGTAATGGTAGAGCTCCGCGCCGGGGCAGAAGCGTTCCGTCAGCTCCCTGAGCCGCTCCCGGGAAAAGGTGGTCTGCCGCACCTCGACCACGGGACACGCCTGCGCGTTTGGCTGGATGACCTGCGCGGCGATCGTCACGGCGGCTCCGCCGAGCGTTTGCTCCGGCCGGTCCACCCGCTCCGGCAGCGGCAGCAGTTCGGCAAGCACCGGCCCGGCGGGCACGTCCGCCGCTTCCCCCTGCTGCACGACGATCTCCTCCTCCGGCGTCGGCTGGCAGGCGGGAAAAAGTATGATGGCGAAGCAAAGCAATGCGATGGCATAAACTCTTTTTCGCATATACACTATCCTCCTTGGCAAATTCTGGTTAATCCATAAAGGTATCGTTGCTTTATGGAAGGCAAGAGGGCGGGGGCGCCCCTGCCCTCCCTCAACTCATCTGTACCAGTGCGCGCCCACGCTGGCGGAGGCCGGCGTGTTCTCATCCGGCGGGATGCTGCCCAGCAGCGTTACGGTGCAGCCGTCCCCAAATCCGTCAACATCAGGCAAGTACTCGCTGCTAAGGTTCGACGAGCCTCCCTGCCTATAGGTCATCAGGTTCGTGACCCTTCTGCTGCCCCAATATCCGCGGAAGGATACGGAATCCACCGGCCCTGTGAAGGACAGGCGCGCGATTTCGATCTGCGTATCGTTGTCGTCACCTTTTGTCGCGGCGCACACCTCCTGCGACGGGCCATTCCTGATGAGCGCATCAAAGTAGGTCGCAGGATCATCCAATGCCAGCGCGGAGGCGCTCGCAAACAGGAACAACGCCAGGAAAATGAGACTGAGCTTCTTCTTCATTGTTTGGACCCTCCTTTATATTCGTTGGTATTCCCCCGCCAAAGCGGCAGGCCGTCCCCATGCGGAACGGCAGATTTCATTCATCCACCCCCGTGAAATGGAAGTTGTAGGTCCTGAGCGCGCGGAGCGTGAGGAAGAACAGCAGCAGGATGAGCGCCGCAAAGATCGCCTCCGTCTGCC
>URQH01000046.1 GCA_900549955.1 uncultured Eubacteriales bacterium
GGGCGGCGCCCGCGCGTCCGTACGGCAGCGCGGCGAGCGCCGCCGTCAGCCGCGGGTACCAGGCCGGGTCGTCCGCGGGAGACGTGATGAGCACGAGCCGCGTCAGGTCCGCCATTTCGACAAAGACGCCGCTGTGCTCGAGCGCCTGCATGGCGGCGAATCCGGTGATGTTGCGCGCCGACACGTCGACGACGAGGCGCGTCGGGTCGCAGGCGACTGCCCCGCGCAGCGGGGCCGGCGCGGCGGAGAGCCCCGCAATCGCGCCGATTTCGCGCCGGAGCGCCTCACACCGGCGGATGTGCGCGCGCCAGTCGTCCCGCGCGGCCATGAACACCGACCAGTCGATCGACGCCATCAGCAGGTAGGATGGGCTGGTCGTCTGCAACAGCGAGAGCGCGCGCTGCACCCGCTCGGGCGGGATGCGACAGTCGCCCAGGTGCAGCGTGGCGGCCTGGGTCAGCGCGTTGAGCGTCTTGTGCTGGCTGTGCCCCCAGAGGTCTGCAAAGCCGGCCGCCCCGGGCGGCAGCGCGTCGCAAAAGGGGAAGTGCGCGCCGTGCGCCGCGTCCACGAGCAGCAGCGCGCCGTGCGCGTGCGCCGCGGCGGAGAGCGCGGGCAGGTCTGCACAGTAGCCATAGGCGTTGGGCGAGGTGATGAGCACCGCCGTCGCGCCCGTGCGCGCGAGCGCCGCAGAGAGCGCGTCCGCGTCCGGCATGGCAAACAGCCCGGCGGTTTCGTCGAACCCGGGCGTCTCCAGCACCGTCTCCACGCCGGCGAGCGCGGCGGCGGAGATGGCGCTGCGGTGGCAGTCGCGGTACAGCAGCAGCCGGTCGTCCGGCTCGAGCGAGAGCAGCATGGCCTGCAGCGCGGCGGTGGAGCCGTTGACCAGCAAAAAGGAGGCGCGCGCCCCATAGGCGCGGGCGACCGCCAGTTGCGTGTCGGCGATGCAGCCCTCAGGCGCGTGCAGGTTGTCGGTCATGGACAGCTCCGTCACGTCGCAGCGCGCCGCTTCCGGCGGCAGGAACCGTCCCAGGCCGCGCCCCTTATGGCCGGGCATGTGAAAGCGCGCGACATCGCCCTGCGCAAAGTCGCCCAGGATGCGCGGCAGCGTATGTTGTGGCGCGGGGGTTACCGGCGTACGGTTTTCCATTGTGCAATCAGCTTTTCGCGCATGCCGTCGCTCAGCGACAGCAGCAGGATGGAGGCCTCGCCGCCCGCCCGGTAGGCGACGGCGGTGGCCTGTGTTTTGTCGCCCAGGCACAGGCTGACGCGCTTGCCCGGCACGTTCTGCGGCAGCTGTGCGGCGGGCCGGATGTGCGTGATGTCGGACAGATGGACGGCCAGCTCCGGCCGCTGCTTGCGCCCGACGATGCGGTCGACCGACAGCATCCGTTCCGTGAGCGTATAGCGGTAGCTGAGCAGGCGCACGCGGTACAGCCGCCAGCCGAACACCAGCAGCGCGGCAAACAGCACGAGCTGGGACACAAACTCCGGCAGCCCGAGCAGCACGATCAGCGCGCTGACCAGGAGGATGGCGGCAAACACGACCACGACGACGAGCACATACAGCGCGACGTCCGAACGGATGAAGCGCTTTGCCGGTTCCACGGTTTCGGTATAGAGTTCTTCGTTGATGGGTTGTTCCATGCTTTTATTATAGGAGCAAGCGGCACGATCGTCAATCAAAGCGGCATAAATGATTAAAAATGGAAGCAATCTGAAGAATAAACTGGAAAATCTAACATAACGGGAATTTTTGGCCGTTGCGCAGAGCAGCATATTTGTGTAAAATTTTTTCGTTACCGTTCCTCCTTAGCTCAGTCGGTAGAGCATGCGGCTGTTAACCGCAGTGTCGTTGGTTCGAGTCCAACAGGGGGAGCCAAACAGCAGCGCCACCCAAAGGGGTGGCGCTGCTGTTTGGTTGTACCCGATGAGGTTGGACTCGAAGCCCCGAGGAGAAAACGATGCGGTGCATCGTTTTCCGGGGCCGGGTAGCGAAAGGAGCGGTCACCTGCGCAGCCCGGAGGGCAAGCAGGCCGCGGATTGAGCGGAGAGTCCAACAGGGGGAGCCA